>NZ_CP085256.1:622938-934407 GCF_044790185.1 Oceanobacillus kapialis | reverse complement strand
TAGATAAAGTCGGATTGACAAGGTCGTCATCTGTTTCTCCGTAAACCGCTCGGATATTATCCACGTAGATTGTTCCAGCATTTTTATTATCATCACTTGTTTCCATATAACGTATAGCTAAATCTAATTTAATCGGAGTGGTTCTGCCTGATGGTACAGCTGTTTCAACATAGCGCCAGCCTTCCCAATCTACTTCTCTAGCAAAATCCACTGGGAATGCGTTGCCGTCGCCATCACGAAGCTGGGCTCTTAACCAATGCCCGTTCCCATCACCATAAACCCACATTCCGATTGACTCAGGGTATCCTTCAATTTCCATATCCTCAATTGGATAGGCATATGCTCCAGACGTTCCTAGTGTCCCTGTAAAGTCATAATCGATTTGTAAGGAATGGTCACCAAATCGTGCTGGTTCTGGGTAAGTAGTTTGGCGGATATCAATATGGTTATAACGCGCCCCACTAAATGTCCAGTGGTCTATCCCATTTTCAAAGTCTTCTAGGATAATCGGTGGTTTTCCTACTTCAACTGCAATAGTATCCTTTACATCACCAAAAGAAACCGTAACTGTTCCCTTTGCCATATCTTCTGTTGCAGTAAACATGCCGTTTTCATCAACAGTGCCAATGTCACCTTCTACTTCCCACTTAAAGGCGCTTTGATCGCTCGTCACTTTCTTTCCATTTTTATAAGCTGTTGCAGCTAAATTGAACTCACCGCCACGGTCAAGCGTAACTTCTGATTGAGGCAGTTCAATGCTGTCAATCGTTTCAACAACCTCGATGGAGGCATTACCAGTTGCTGATCCAACTGCTGCTGTGACAGTACCTTTTCCTGCTGTATCTCCTGCAGTAAATGTTCCTTCCTCGGAAATACTTCCAATTCCTTCAGAGGCAGACCATGCAATTGCCTCATTAATCTCTACTGGATTATAAGCAGCATCCATTCCACTTGCTTCAAATGAACTACTGCTTCCTGATAGGATAAGTTCTTCACTAGGATTTACTGCTAAGCTAGTTAGCGAACCTGTTGGAGCCGAGCTGACCACAAACAATGAGTTAGCAATATTACGTTGTGAGCCATCTGATGGCGTATTCACTACAGAAATAGCTTTATCTCCTGGCTGTCTTGCTGCCATCGTAGCGGAGCCGCCACCATCTAAGTTAATTGCCTGAACCGCGCCTAAATCTAGCATGATTTCTGCTAGCTCATGAACCGTAACACCCTCACTATAGCCCGGGCTGCGGCCATCAATTACCGTGAAAAATATACTTCCATCAGCTTTAATACCTACAGCTGTTCGTGGGGCAACTGCATTATTAAAAGAATTACTTTCAATATTTGCTAGGCTACCAGACTGTACTAGAATAGGGTTTCCGCCTACTGCGTGCGTCACACTATCCCATGGTGCACCTAGTTCCAGATTAATTTCTACCTGGTCACCTGGCTTAAAGTTATCTGTTAAAAAAGAACGTGCTGAGCCATGACCTGAAAGCACAATGGTATTTTCATCTAATGCTGTATCGCCTTCCCCATTCTTTACTTCTTTAACAGTTGCCGTAACAGTACCAACCGCTGACACGTCACCTTCAACCTTTTCCAGAATTACTTCTGCACCATAAGGATTTGTGGAAGTTGTCTCTCCTCTATCAGAAGTATAAACAATTAAATTATTAGACCCTCTGTCTTTATTTACACCTGAGACAGCATGGGCTTGATCACCAATTTTAACCTCATGCGTAATTTCTGGTTGCCCAATTACGGCTTGTCCCCCTTCTGTAATCCCAAATGCGGGACGTGTATTGGAATGATGGAGGACCTCCCCATTATGTATAAATAGACCAGAAACACTACCTGTATCTGTGTTAAAGAAATCTGCATTGATTCCTCCAACAACGGTTTGGCCTTCTTGTGTTACATGTTCCGCCTGTTTAGTCAGTGTTTGCATGCCTGGATATTGTCCATTCGCAACACCTGACACAACCGATAAGTCTTTTTGGTTTAAATCAACCGAAAGCATGGATAAACGTTGATTTCCATCCTCGTTTGAGAAGTGAACCTTTTTCTGCTGCACACCCGGTGCAATCGGTGTTTCTTTCTCATCAATAACATTGTCTATGGCAGTAGTTTGGCTTTCCGCTGCATAGACATCCGTCGCTACATAGGGTGCTATTGGATTAAACAATAATAGCAAACTAAAAAATATGACGAAACCTTTTGTCAAAAATCGTTTCATCTTCTACCTCCTGTTTGTAATGTGGTGTTTTTTGACGTACTGCTTAAGCCTATCAAAACTCTATGAATCTACTATTAAATGTTTTATAGAAAAGTAAAATTAATGTGAATATTTCTCAAAGATTAAGGTAGAAAAGTTTAAGAGGAACTTTTTAGGGGAAAAGATTGAATTCCATAAAAAACTCGCAAACGTTGTGATACTTGACCAACGTTTGCGAGTTTTTTATTGCGTTCTAAAATTCATTGTGAGGTTTATTCTATCCAACTACTCCCCAAAAGCACGAATCACAGAACAAGTACAAACGATCCCCTTAAAAAATTTATCCACATCAAGATTTTCATTCGGCGAATGGTTTGCTTCATCAGAATTGGCATATGGGACAATCACAGAAGGTACACCTAGTATTTGGGTCCACACATAATCTGGTAAACTCCCACCAAGGCTAGGCTGTAACACTGGGTTTTCTTCGTAGGCTTCCTTAACCGCCTCTTTGACAACCTGAACAACTTCCATATCCGGAGACGTACGAGAGGGTTTCATGGACCCGTAGCGTACCACTTCTACTCCAGGTGCATGCTTATGAACATGCTTCTTAAATTTTTCAAAAATATCATCTGGATCTTGATCCACAACGAGGCGCATATCCATTTTGACCATTGCAGTCGAGGGGATAATCGTTTTCGAACCTTTTCCACCATAGCCACTATGAAAACCTGCGATATTTAATGTTGGTTCAAGGGTTAGTTTTCGATAATATTCCTCGCGGGTCATATTAAACCCTTTATATCCGATTTGATCAGCAACTTGTTTAGCATCATACGGTAATGTTGTTATTAATTCTTCCTCATTGGCAGTTGGTTTCTTCACATCATCATAAAAACCTTCTATTAAAATATTGCCAGCATCATCCTTCATGGTACCTAAAAGCTCAACAAGCTGCCAAGCTGGATTTGGCGCAATATTTCCTTTGTTACCAGAATGGTTGTCCCAATCCGCTCCTTTTGCATTTAGTTCTACATAGAGCATTCCTCTAACGCCTAGTAAAACAAATGGAGCCCCGCTTTCATGCATCGGGCCATCTGATGTATACACTAAATCTGCTTTTAATAAATCACGATGCTCGGAAACAAAGTTAACGAGATTCGGGCTGCCAACTTCTTCTTCCCCTTCAAACACAAATTTAATATTGATAGGAAGATCGCCGACAACTTCCTGGTAAGTTTTTAGTGCCAGAATTTGCGCCATAAGCTGTCCTTTATTATCTCCAGCTCCACGGCAAAAGATTTTCCCGTCTCTAATCGTTGGTTCAAAGGGAGGTGAATTCCACTCCTCTACCGGGTCAGCAGGTTGCACATCATAATGGCCGTATATGAGTAACGTAAAATCATTCGCTTCATTCTTGATTTCCCCATAAACGACAGGATGGCCCTGCGTCTCTATTAATCTACTATCCATGCCGATCTCTTCTAACATATTAAGCAGCATGGCACTTGTTTCTTCCATTCCGATATTTTGTGTGCTGATGCTTTTCTGGCGTAGTAAGGTAAATAATGTTTCTAAGTATTGTTCTTTGTTTTTTTCGACGAATTCCTTAACTAGGTCTAAACTCATTACATATCCTCCTATATCACTATACCAAGAACTCCAATTTTTCTAAGTCATGGTAATAATAATACTTCCACATAATTTTAATAACCTTAAACTAAGTAATAATATCTCCCGATCAATTAAATTTACTAGGATTCTCAACCTTAATTGAAGAAACTTCTCCATATCAACTGCTAAGCACAAATATACTTGTGGTAACACCTTATTACATTCTTAAACCACATAGTTGAAGAATTAATATTAATTATATAACTTCCTACTTAATTTCTGTACCAACAAAAACATGTGAAAATAGAGATTGGATGCTACAATTGCGTATATTGAAAATGAAATAAAACCTTCTAGATATATACTCCCGGAGAAAACCAAAAGATATAGAAATCCGACTAGTACACCTGCTAATGAGTATAAACCTAACTGAATAAAGTAAAGTGTCCATTTTGAATCTCTATCAACATTTACGACTAACTTATCAATTAATATCGAGATAGGTAATCCTACAAGAAAATATACTGGAGCTGTGTAAATAATCACAAAAACACTTATTTCAAAAAAGCCAAAATAATAAACATTAGGTTCTTGTTGTGAACTAGGAACATAGGAAACCCAAGAAAATATTGTTGCAAACAAAATAGTAGATAGTAATGCTGCTAAAAATCTTTTCATCGTCATCCTCCATTTTTTACAAACATGTGCATCTTTTTTCAACTATCCTCCCCCTCGTACCTCAAGCATATGCTTTTATTGAAGCAACGCGCCTAATAGCTTGAATTAGAATAATCTTCCTACGTTAAAAGCCTACTTCAATAATAACAACACTTCCTATTAGCCCAACAGCTGTTGTATTGCTCATTTTGAACCCTCCCAAACTATTTTAATTGAAGAAATACACCGTTAATTAGAAAGAGCTGATTCGGATAGTTCCGAAAAGAAAGCCCTCATTTCTTCTGGTAATTCCTCTATCGCAAGGATTTTTAGTCTCTCCGTCCCTGGAGTAGTCATCACTAGATAAGACTTGTCATTATAATCAACTATCGTAAATTGCCCTACACAATCTGCGGAGTTGTTTTGAATATAGTTAAAGTCATCTTCTGAAAAATTATCCTCATAACCATCTAACATGTGCTGCTGCACTTCCTCAAAACTGTCTGCGAATGTTAATTCCTGGTACAGTTCCACTGAGTCCTTAGGTGTAAAGAAATGGACGTAATACAATGAACCTCCAACTATTATAAGAACTAAGGCTATAAAAGTAACCCAACCTTTTAGCTTCTTTTTCTTTTTGAACATACAGTTCTGCCCCTTTTCCACTGTACTGCCATACGATTTCATTACCATGATATTCCGTTGGAAAGATCCTACTCAAAATACTAATTCTGTATAGGATCCTTAAATACCTTTTTCAATTTACCTGCAGTTTAATTAATTTAGTGTTTCACTCTAATATTAAAACCTTCTTTTCTAGTTCCATCGGTTTCGATCTCCAACTTCGATATTATATCAAGATGCGGTTTTATATCATTGTTACATCAATTCCGGTGCAGCCTGTGACAGATGCGAGCAACATTGCAGTAGGCGTTCCCCCCTTTTCCTTGCCACCTATTCATAGAACTGTTTTTACATAGGAAATGTATAATCTATGTTTTAATAAAAATACTGCCTTTTATTACTAGTAGATACATTTTTTCATCCATGCTATAATAACAAAGCGATGAGCTGATTTGTGTAAGACGAGGAATGCTATACATGTGAATGTGAACACATAATTCTTCGCCGCAAATATACGTAGAAAACGCCTGTATTTTTTACAGGCGTTTTTTCTATTAACGGTAGATATGCTGTTCTTTAACGCTTAATGGAAACCATTATTTAATCCTTGATTCTTTAATATTACGCTCCATCTCCCGCTTCTCTTTCCAATGGCACCATATAATTCTTCTAGCTTTTATCACGTCATTTTTTCTAACTTTAATGTAAACAGGGCTCTTTTTATATCCAAATTGATAGAAATTTTCCCAATTATACGGGATATGGTATTTGAAAGGAATATTGTTGTCTCTTAAAATCCAGTAGTATTCAGAAGCCTCATTTAAAGAAGATTCGTCCCCTTTATAAATGGTTACGCTTTCCTGCTTTTCTCTAAATAGCCACATCAAACCAATAACCGCAAAAATAAGTAATAACTCATACATGTTTTAGCCCCTCTTTATCTGGTTCTAGTTGATTTGCATAAGCATGTTTAAGAACCAGTTTACCCATGAGTGTGAGTGTCTAAAACATAAAATGTAGGGACCAATATTTGATGAGCCAGTATCCACCGATCATTGCAACTTATTCCATAGAAAAATTATTAGCAAGAAAAAATACCCTACTCTACTTAAGTCAACAAACTTTATGAAGAGACTTTATAAAAAAGTGCAGACATAAATATTGATATTCCAATAAGGGTAAAAGCAATGGACATAGGTGTTTCTTTTAATGAAAAACCGTTAGAGATCTCCAGTATGAGCCAAAAAATCCCCATTAAGAAAAAAGATGTTCCTAATACTAAGTTAATTTTCCCAACAAGCGTAAAAGTCTTCATCTCCACCTATCAACTCCATCCATAAACTTCCAATATTTTCTATATATTTATTTTAACATAGTTCTCTATTCTGTTGGATTAACTCGAGACCATATTTTATAAGGGCATTATAATAAAAGAAAGCACTGATCATAAATTCAATTAAAGCTGCACCACATTCCTGCAATAATATACTATATACATCTCACAGAAAGAGGTAATATTCATGAAAGTACCTTGAAGGGAGACTTCATCTTGGATATTACCTCTTTTATCCTCTACTGTTTTATTGTTACGTTTACGCCAGGTCCCACGAATATCGTAATTTTGTCGACTGTCCATAATTTTGGGGTGAAAAAGGCGGTGACTTATACATATGGAGCAACGATTGCTTTTGGTTTATTACTTGGTATTTCTGCTATGTTGAATACGGTGATGATGAACGTCCTGCCCAAAATTTTAGTAGGCATGCAAATTATCGGTACTATATACATGCTCTATCTCGCTTATTAAATTTGCAAAGTGGATACATCAAAATCAAAACCAATGAACTCCCATACAGGGACGTTTACTACGGGCTTTCTTATGCAATTTTTAAATCCAAAGGTGTTGCTTTTTACACTAACCGTCATTCCGAGCTTTGTTTTGCCTTATTATCAAAATATACCCGCTGTGTCAGTTAGCGTTATCGTAATAACCATTATTGGATTTTTAGCATTTATAACATGGATACTTTTCGGAGCAGTCCTTAAGCGGTTTTTTCAAAGGTATACAAAAATTGTGAATGTTATAATGGCTTTAGGCTTACTTTACGCTACAGCTATGATTTGGGTGTAAGAGCATACGGGTGAAGAGGTGATAAAATGGATACGTTTATCTATAAAAAAGTTGCAGGTATTACAGCATTATCAGCAAGTATGGTCGATTTTAAATATAAAAAACATGCGCATCAAGAATATGCAATAGGCGTAACACTGCGGGGGATTCAGCATTTTCATATGGATGGTAGCTTACAATTATCCTATCAAAATGGTGTGATGCTCTTTAATCCTGAACAGGCGCATGACGGAATGGCACATGATAAGGCTGGCTTAGATTATGTCATGTTGTATATTGATCCTCAAATGCTTTTAGAGGCTACCCACAAAAAGGAGCTCGTAAAATTTTCAAAACCGATTGTATATGATTACGGACTGGAACAAAGAATATTGAATCTTTCTAAAGCAATATTAGACGAAAGAGATGGGGCTTTGTGTACCGAACTTTTCATATCCCTTACAGATATCCTTGTCCAGAACGACCTTATGACAAATTATAAGAAAGACAATACTCTAATTAAAAAGGCAAAAGAATTACTGCACGCCAACTTAGAGAGTGTACTTAAACTTGATGAAATTGGGAATGAGTTAAACCTATCAAAATTCCAGTTTATTAGATTATTCAAATCGCATACCGGTATTACTCCATATCAATACTATCTAAACTGCAAGGTTGAACGAGCAAAGCAATTAATTGAAAAAGACAGAGACATATACGCAGCAGTAGCTGCATGTGGTTTTGTGGACTTAACTCATTTGAATAAACATTTCAAAAGCGTTTATGGAATAACGGCATTTGAGTATATGTCGTACTTAAATTCAACAAATATATAATGCTATGAAGGCCAAATTCTTGAAGGATTGGGCTCTTTTTATGAATGATGTTTGACAAGGACCTTACTTCCGATCACTCTGATCTTATTAAACTTGCCCTCATCAACTGAGAATATTAAGGGTACTGCTGCTTTAAAATTTCTAATGAGCTAACTTCCTTTTATGATATCATTAAAGACAGAAGACTCTAATCAATCCTTAAACCCAAGAAAGGATGCCACCCCATGCTAATCCTGCTCATTGCATTATCCCTTTTGCTCATAATTTCAACCATTTATATCCTCTATTATAGAAACCAAATAAAAGATATTGGTAACCAATTAGCGTTTATTACGAAGCATCATTCTTTTAAGCTTATCCATACACAAATAAAACCAAAGGAAATTTCCCACTTAATTGACAGGTGTAATGTCATGCTAAAGACGCAAAGGGAAATGGACCAACAATTTATTAAAAAGAATGAAGAGATTAACTCAACAATTGCCAGCCTCTCTCATGACATCAGAACCCCGCTTACTTCGCTGGATGGATATTTACAGCTTGCCACCCGTACAGAAAGCCCTCAGGAAAAAAGCCATTATATCAAACTAGCGCAATCCAGAACGGAGCGAATCAATAGACTTTTAGATGAGTTATTTCTATATACAAAACTCGAAAACAAAGACTACACACTGGACATGGAGAACATAGATATCGTCAACCTAATACAGCAGCGTTTGTTCGTGTATATCAATGAATTTTCCCAAAAAGGTTATGAACCTGCTATAAGCCTGCCTGAACATCCTGTTTATATTCAAGGTAATAGTAGTGCAATAGAAAGGATTCTCGAGAACGTCATAAGAAATTATCTACTACACGGAGAAGGAGCTATTACCATTCATTGTGAAGAAAATAGCGATGCATTCATCATCCACTTTACAAATGCAATAAGAGACGGAATATCGATTAATCCGGAGTCTATCTTTACACGTTTTTATAAAGAAGATGCTTCACGTACGAACCATTCATCAGGCTTGGGACTTTTTATTGTCAAAACCTTAATGGAAAAAATGCAAGGTGATGTTTCAGCTAGTGTCGAGCAGGATCGTTTTTGTCTCCGATTGGTTTTTAACAAAACAGGTAAGGAGGAGAGCTATGTTGGATCAACTGACTATCTTAATCATAGAAGATGATGAGCATATTAATCGGATAATTTTTAATGCCCTTCGCCAGAAAAATTTCGAGTGTACACAAGCATTTTCAGGAAGTGAAGGAAAAATGCATGTTACGCTACATGACTATGACCTTGTTATCCTTGACTTGATGCTGCCAGGTCTTTCCGGTGAGGCTTTTATCCGTGAATTAAGGACAGAAATAGGGTCAGATATCCCTGTAATTGTCTTGTCAGCAAAGGATCAATTGGATAACAAGCTACAATTATTTACGCTTGGGGCAGATGATTATGTCACAAAGCCATTTGAGATTGAGGAGCTACTTGCCCGCATCCATGTGCATGTAAAAAGGAAAGGAATAAACAAGCCTGTAAATCAACACCAGCATAAAAACTTAATTCTTGATGAAGATACTAAAATCGTTAGCGTTAAGGGAATCGGGATGAACCTAACAAAGCAGGAGTATAACATTGTCGAGGTGCTAGTGAAAAATAAAACCAGGGTGTTCACAAAGCAAGATTTGTATGAACTTGCCTGGGATGATCACTATATCGGGGAGGATAAAACCATTACCGTACATATTAGCAACATCCGCACTAAATTGAAGCAGTATGACGAGGAGCCTTATATCGATACGGTCTGGGGAATCGGCTTCAGATTAAGTCCTTAAGTGCTCTTTGAAGTTTCTTAACCTTTTCTTTGCGATTCATTAACTGCTTTCTTGTTTAGTTAGTAGTATGGAGGTGTTAAGATGGCTGATGCAATCATTGAAGTAAAGGAGCTTACGAAACAATTTAAAGTGAAAACGGCAGTAAACAAGGTCTCTTTGAAAATAAACAAAGGAGAGATATTCGGTTTAATTGGCCAAAACGGTGCCGGCAAATCAACATTACTTAAAATGATTGGCGGTCTCGTATTCCCGACATCAGGCGAAATTCACTTTTTTAATGAAAGATCGCACAAGAATCAACTCTATTATGAAAGAATGGGACTTTTAATTGAAAATCCAGGGATCTATCCAAGCTATACCGCATACCAGAACCTTGAACTCATGATGATTGCTTATGGAATCAAGAATCCCACTCAAGAAATTCATGCCCTATTACAGCTAGTTGGATTGAAAAATGATAAAAAAGTGAAGGTAAAAGATTTCTCCATGGGCATGAAGCAGAGGCTCGGAATTGCGATTGCTTTACTGGGCAGCCCTGATGTTCTCATCCTGGATGAGCCAATTAACGGCTTGGATCCTTATGGAATCAAAGAGGTTAGAGAATTAATTTTGGAGCTGAACAAGAAGGGGTTAACGATCATCATCTCCAGCCACATTCTTGAAGAGCTATCAAAAATAGCGACCAACTATGCCATTATCCATGAAGGTGAAATCATCGAAACCATTTCCAAAGAGGAACTCCTTCATAAATGCGAAGAACGAATTGAACTGGAAGTAGATGAAGCAAAGGATGTTATTCCTATTTTGGAAGAAGCATTGAACATCCAACACTATAAAGTAGTCGATCAAAGAAACGTTTATATTTATGACCCTCACGTAGAAAACCATCAGATCATAAAACATCTCAGTTCCCAAGGCATTTCCATTCATGCGATTAGCAAACATAAACAAGGGTTGGAGCAATACTTTTTGGAACGTACGGGAAGAGGTGACGAGTAGATGATCAATCTATTTAAAATGGATTTTCGCCGCTTTATAAGAAATAAAGTCATGTACTCCCTCTTACTTATCTATAGTGCATTTCAAATTTTTGGGGTATTTATGATGAGTGTGTATGAGGAGCCAATGGCAGAAAGTGGTGTACAGACCAGTCAGATGAATGCAAGTGAGTTTATCCAATCCGTCTTATCACAGACTCCATCATGGATGTTACTGTATATTATGGTGTTTACTATTTATTTCTATATGAGCGAGTTGAATGCAGGATTTTATAAAAATTATATCACGATGAAACATGCCCGCATCAATTCGGTCCTCTCCAAAATTATCATTCAGGCCTTTTTTATATTACTCATGCTTTTGACACTCATTATTTCAGATCTTATTGGTCGGTCAATCTTCTTTGGAAACAATGCAATTGGTGATATTGGTTTCTTTATGAAATTAATCTCGAGTCAATTTCTCCTTCAATGGGCGTTTTCTGTTCTAATATTATGTGTGGCTATTATCACGAAAAAAATGTTAGGCAGTTTAATCATCGGCTTGGCGCTTGCCCTTAACCTAGTCGGCATGATTCTGAGCAGTCTAGAGACTGTTTTATTCGATAAAACCTATGTTTCGGATTATCTTTTAGTCAATACCATTATGAGAATTAAGGACTTTCATGACCTTAATGAATGGATTACGGTGTTAAGTACAGGCTTGGTTTTTCTTGTTATGTTTATAGGGATTGCGGCTCGTTATAAATGGAGAGAAGACCTTAGATAACCGTTTAAAGTAAGGAGGAGGCTACCTCCTTACTTTAATCAATCCTGGCTTTATTTCTCTACTAACATAGAATACTTCCGATAAGATTTAAAATAACTATTCGCAAAAACAACTGCCAAAATCACGGGAGCCAACTTCAACATGACAAAGGGCGTTTCAAATAGGAGTGCTACCCAAAATAACCTCCCCTCCATGCTCCATAGGCCTTGGTGGTACAAGTCAATATCACTGTAGAGCATAAAGGCAAATGCCAAACTAAGCGCACCCAACCAAAAAGAATAACGCATTAATCGTTTATAATAGTTACCCTTAGATTGTCGATCAGAGAAAATTTCATTTCTGCCATCCTCTTCTTTTTGCCAATATTTTATGCCGCTAAGCCGGGACCCCTTCATATAATTCCAGCCAAAATCTTCATATATCCCTTTGTATTCATCAAGCTCTTCCTTTGATAAATTATCTTGATAATCAAGTCGCATTACATATCTCTCGCCCGTTTTTTCGAAAGTATATACCCCTAACCCGCTTATATTTGTGCAACGATAGCCTTCTTGTAATTGCTCGTTTAGCCATTTCTCTTCTTTTTCAATATCCAAAAATAGTTTAAACCTCTTCATTTAATTCACTTCCTTCATACAAGGATAAAATATGTTGAAGCCTTTCTTGTTCCATTTTCAAAACATCGTTTCCTTCTGTCGTGATCATATAGATCTTTCTTCGACCAGAATCCCCAACTGATTCGATCCAGCCGTGCTTTTTTAAGTTTTCAATCGCGCCGTATAAAGTACCAGCAGCTAAAATAACCGTTCCATTACTTAGTTGTTCTATTTTCTGCATGACAGCATAACCGTGTAATGGCTCACGTAGTGCCAGTAAAATATAATGCATGGTTTCAGACAGCGGCAATAATTTATGTTTCATATACTCACCTTCTATTCAGTTTAACTATATAGTCTGACTATATAAAGAGTAATACAGTTCAACTGAATAGTCAACCTTCCCATCGAAATTTCTCATGCCTAACCTTCACGGGCAATCTATACACAAAAAAACACCCAAAAATATGGGTGTTTTCTGAAATAACTATCTTATATAACGTTACCCAACAAGAAATCACGCAATTGCACTGTCCATTTTCTTTCTCCTCAATACTTCATAAAAACTGCCGACAAACTGTCCAAAGATTTCATCCCAGGATAGTGTCTCAGCAAATGCAAGAGCTTCAGCTGAAAAGGAATCTCGCAGTGCCTGGTCTTCTAATAACTTAGTCGTTTTTTGAGCAAATGCGTTCCTGTTCCCTGGTTCGCATAAAAAGCCACTTTTTCCATTCGCCACTAGGTTTTTGACGCCACCTTCATTAGCACCAATGACTGGCAGTCCTGATGCCAAAGCCTCTAAGACGACATTTCCAAATGTTTCGGTTGGCGATGGAAATAAGAAAACATCACTTGATGCATAAACCCTGGCCAACTGTTCTCCTTCCAAGAATCCAGTCCATGTAATGTTTTCTTGATGCTGTTCCGATAGTGATTTATACAATGGTCCATCGCCCACCATTACTAGATGGGTGTCTTCTTTTACATGGTCGGGCAATGAATAATAGGTGTCTAAAACAATATCAATATCTTTTTCAGGCGACATTCGTCCAACGTATAAGATTATCTTTTTGCCCTGGATGCCATAATGATTTTTGAAGAAATCTGGAGTTCTTTTTGCAGGAGAAAATACGCGCCTGTCAACACCTCTCCCCCACACACCAATGTCCGGGTGCAATTGCTTTGCTAGTAATTTCTCTTTTGTGCTGATAGTGGGAACGTAAACTTTTTCGAAAGGGCGATGGAACCAATACATATACTTCCAAAGCCATTTTTTTAGGAAAGATAAAGAATAGTAGTCTAAATAATTATCAAAGTGGGTGTGATAAGAGGCGATCATCGGGATGTTGTGTTTTTTACCATACTGGAGACCATACAATCCAACATTGAATGGGGTTGCGATATGAATTAGAGTGGGTTGGAATTTATGTAATACGTTTTTAATCTGTGTTGTGTTTGGAAGAGCAAATCGTAGGTCACGGTAAAGTAAGAAGGGGATGCTAGTTAGTCGCTCGACTTGTGGAAAGCCTGGAGTTTGTGCATTTACAGTTGGAGCAAATACCTGGTATTCAATACCCTGTTTTTCCAGATAATCTGTGTAACGCCTTAACGTTAAAGCTACACCATTAATTTCAGGAGCATAAGTGTCTGAAAAAATCGCAATTCGCATTCAACCACTCCCCTTTTATGAAGTTTCTTCGCAACCAATATAACAAATTACTTTTGAGGGAGTGTTGAGATTTCTTTAAGATCGAATTTACATGACAGGGGTTTCCCTGTAAATGCTGACCATATCTAATAGGCAACTTAATATTGATTAGAGTATGTATAACGAAAGATAACGGTCAGAATATGTAAAAATGCTCACTGATAATCTAATACAATAATTCTATTTCACTCTTAAAAATAGGCATTAAAAAAGACTTTCAACGCTTATGTTGAAAGTCCTATATAGTACCGGTGGTCGGGGTCGAACCGACACTCCCGTGAAGGAACGGGATTTTGAGTCCCGCGCGTCTGCCAATTCCGCCACACCGGCATGTGTATAAATGGAGGCGGTAACCGGATTTGAACCGGTGATAAAGGTTTTGCAGACCTCTGCCTTACCACTTGGCTATACCGCCATAAAAGTAATGGAGCGGAAGACGGGATTCGAACCCGCGACCCCCACCTTGGCAAGGTGGTGTTCTACCACTGAACTACTTCCGCATAAATGGCTGGGCTACCAGGATTCGAACCTGGGATACACGGGATCAAAACCCGATGCCTTACCGCTTGGCTATAGCCCAATATATAATATGGGGCGATCGATGGGGATCGAACCCACGTGTGCCGGAGCCACAATCCGGTGCGTTAACCACTTCGCCACGACCGCCATACATAGAAATGGCAGGGGTAGTAGGAATCGAACCCACATCAAAGGTTTTGGAGACCTTCGTTTTACCATTAAACTATACCCCTACTGACTTATTGAATTAAATGGTGGAGGGGGGCAGATTCGAACTGCCGAACCCTGAGGGAGCGGATTTACAGTCCGCCGCGTTTAGCCACTTCGCTACCCCTCCATATATAAATGTTTAAATAAAAAAATGGTGGCTCGGGACGGAATCGAACCGCCGACACAGGGATTTTCAGTCCCTTGCTCTACCGACTGAGCTACCGAGCCATTTAGTTTTAAAAACTTACCAGATAAAGTGGCGGTCCGGACGGGACTCGAACCCGCGACCTCCTGCGTGACAGGCAGGCATTCTAACCAACTGAACTACCGGACCACTTTTTAATTAAGTAATTTGGTTGCGGGAGCAGGATTTGAACCTGCGACCTTTGGGTTATGAGCCCAACGAGCTACCAGACTGCTCCATCCCGCGATATGATTAAAGTGTTTATGGTGGAGGATGCAGGGCTCGAACCTGCGACCCCCTGCTTGTAAGGCAGGTGCTCTCCCAGCTGAGCTAATCCTCCAGCATAAAGTTAAAAGTTGGTGACCCGTACGGGATTCGAACCCGTGTTACCGCCGTGAAAGGGCGGTGTCTTAACCGCTTGACCAACGGGCCAATATATTAATTATAATAGTGGCGGAGAGCGAGGGATTCGAACCCTCGAGGCCGCGGTAACGGCCTACACGATTTCCAATCGTGCTCCTTCGGCCACTCGGACAGCTCTCCAATGGCTCCACAGGTAGGATTCGAACCTACGACCGATCGGTTAACAGCCGATTGCTCTACCACTGAGCTACTGTGGAATGGAATATGCCTGGCGGCGTCCTACTCTTGCAGGGGCAAAGCCCCAACTACCATCGGCGCTGGAGAACTTAACTTCTGTGTTCGGCATGGGAACAGGTGTGACCTCTCCGCTATTACTACCAGACCATTCAACATGTCTTAAAAACAGTGACAACCATTATTATAATTGTTTCTGAGAAAAAATCAAGTATAAATTCACTTAATATGTAAGTTTTTTATACCCTAAAAACTAAATAAGAGAAAACAACGAATCAAGAAAATGTTTAGTTAAGTCCTCGATCTATTAGTATCCGTCAGCTCCACGTGTCACCACGCTTCCACCTCGGACCTATCAACCTCATCGTCTCTGAGGGATCTTACTCACTCGAAGTGATGGGAAGTCTCATCTTGAGGGGGGCTTCATGCTTAGATGCTTTCAGCACTTATCCCTGCCACACGTAGCTACCCAGCTATGCTCCTGGCGGAACAACTGGTACACCAGCGGTGTGTCCATCCCGGTCCTCTCGTACTAAGGACAGCTCCTCTCAAACTTCCAACGCCCACGACGGATAGGGACCGAACTGTCTCACGACGTTCTGAACCCAGCTCGCGTACCGCTTTAATGGGCGAACAGCCCAACCCTTGGGACCGACTACAGCCCCAGGATGCGATGAGCCGACATCGAGGTGCCAAACCTCCCCGTCGATGTGAACTCTTGGGGGAGATAAGCCTGTTATCCCCGGGGTAGCTTTTATCCGTTGAGCGATGGCCCTTCCATGCGGAACCACCGGATCACTAAGCCCGACTTTCGTCCCTGCTCGACTTGTAGGTCTCGCAGTCAAGCTCCCTTGTGCCTTTACACTCTGCGAATGATTTCCAACCATTCTGAGGGAACCTTTGGGCGCCTCCGTTACCTTTTGGGAGGCGACCGCCCCAGTCAAACTGCCCGCCTGACACTGTCTCCGAACCGGATTACGGTCCTGGGTTAGAAGGTTCGTACAGCCAGGGTGGTATCCCACGGATGCCTCCACGTAAGCTAGCGCTCACGCTTCGAAGGCTCCCACCTATCCTGTACAAGCTGTACCAACATTCAATATCAGGCTACAGTAAAGCTCCACGGGGTCTTTCCGTCCTGTCGCGGGTAATGCGCATCTTCACGCATAGTATAATTTCACCGGGTCTCTCGTTGAGACAGTGCCCAAGTCGTTGCACCTTTCGTGCGGGTCGGAACTTACCCGACAAGGAATTTCGCTACCTTAGGACCGTTATAGTTACGGCCGCCGTTTACTGGGGCTTCGGTTCTACGCTTCGGCTTGCGCCTAACGCTTCCCCTTAACCTTCCAGCACCGGGCAGGTGTCAGCCCCTATACTTCGCCTTACGGCTTCGCAGAGACCTGTGTTTTTGCTAAACAGTCGCTTGGGCCTATTCACTGCGGCTCCTCCATAAAGGAGCACCCCTTCTCCCGAAGTTACGGGGTCATTTTGCCGAGTTCCTTAACGAGAGTTCTCCCGCTCACCTTAGGATTCTCTCCTCGCCTACCTGTGTCGGTTTGCGGTACGGGCACCTTTGAACTCACTAGAGGCTTTTCTTGGCAGTGTGAAATCTGGAACTTCGGTACTCAATTTCCCTCCCCATCACAGCTTGAACTTAAGTTGGACGGATTTGCCTATCCAACATTCTCACTGCTTGGGCGCACACATCCATCGGTGCGCATTCCATATCCTACTGCGTCCCCCCATTGCTCAAACATTCAAGAGGTGGTACAGGAATATCTACCTGTTGTCCATCGCCTACGCCTTTCGGCCTCGGCTTAGGTCCCGACTAACCCTGAGAGGACGAGCCTTCCTCAGGAAACCTTAGGCATTCGGTGAAAGAGATTCTCACTCTTTTTTCGCTACTCATACCGGCATTCTCACTTCTGTGCGCTCCACCAGTCCTCACGGTCTGACTTCACAGCACACAGAACGCTCTCCTACCATTGTTCGAAGAACAATCCGCAGCTTCGGTGATACGTTTAGCCCCGGTACATTTTCGGCGCAGAGTCACTCGACCAGTGAGCTATTACGCACTCTTTAAATGATGGCTGCTTCTAAGCCAACATCCTGGTTGTCTGGGCAACTCCACATCCTTTTCCACTTAACGTATACTTTGGGACCTTAGCTGGCGGTCTGGGCTGTTTCCCTTTCGACTATGAACCTTATCACCCATAGTCTGACTCCCAAGTCTAAGTATCTGGCATTCGGAGTTTGACTGAATTCGGTAACCCGATGAGGGCCCCTAGTCCAATCAGTGCTCTACCTCCAGTACTCGATGCTTGAGGCTAGCCCTAAAGCTATTTCGGAGAGAACCAGCTATCTCCGTGTTCGATTGGCATTTCACCCCTACCCACACCTCATCCCCGCATTTTTCAACATACGTGGGTTCGGGCCTCCAGTCAGTGTTACCTGACCTTCACCCTGGACATGGGTAGATCACACGGTTTCGGGTCTACGACCGCATACTATATCGCCCTATTCAGACTCGCTTTCGCTGCGGCTCCGTGTCTTCCACTTAACCTTGCATACGATCGTAACTCGCCGGTCCATTCTACAAAAGGTACGCCGTCACCCATTAACGGGCTTCGACTACTTGTAGGCACACGGTTTCAGGTTCTCTTTCACTCCCCTCCCGGGGTGCTTTTCACCTTTCCCTCACGGTACTGGTTCACTATCGGTCACTAGGGAGTATTTAGCCTTGGGAGATGGTCCTCCCGGATTCCGACGGAATTTCTCGTGTTCCGCCGTACTCAGGATACACTCCGGAGGAAACTCCTTTTCGATTACAGGGCTCTTACCTGCTATGGCTGATCGTTCCAGATCGATTCATCTAAAGAGTTTCTTTGTAACTCCGTGTGGAGTGTCCTACAACCCCAGAAAGCAAGCTTTCTGGTTTGGGCTAATTCCGTTTCGCTCGCCGCTACTTGGGAAATCGCATTTGCTTTCTCTTCCTCCGGGTACTGAGATGTTTCAGTTCCCCGGGTCTGCCTTCGTTACCCTATGTATTCAGATAACGATACTGTTCCATTACGAACAGTGGGTTCCCCCATTCGGAAATTCCCGGATCAATGTCTACTTACGACTCCCCGAGACATATCGGTGTTAGTCCCGTCCTTCATCGGCTCCTAGTGCCAAGGCATCCACCGTGCGCCCTTATTCACTTAACTAAGTTACAGTAAATAAGCGTGCTAATTTCTTAGCCTTGCATTACTTTATTTGATGTCGTTGTTACTCTTATTTAGTTTTCAAGGTACAAACTTCCACAGGATGTGGTGGCTTCTGTGTTCGTCACAGGACGTGACGGGTTTTAACAGAAGTTCCTTCAATCCTTTGAGAGATTTTTAATTGCTCCCTCAAAACTGAACCAAACAACCATGTATGTCCTTACCGGAAGGCTCTCGCAAGAGAACCTTCGGCGTTCCGTTTCTATCCTTAGAAAGGAGGTGATCCAGCCGCACCTTCCGATACGGCTACCTTGTTACGACTTCACCCCAATCATTGGTCCCACCTTCGGCGGCTGGCTCCAAAAGGTTACCTCACCGACTTCGGGTGTTACCAACTCTCGTGGTGTGACGGGCGGTGTGTACAAGGCCCGGGAACGTATTCACCGCGGCATGCTGATCCGCGATTACTAGCGATTCCGGCTTCATGCAGGCGAGTTGCAGCCTGCAATCCGAACTGAGAATGGTTTTATGGGATTTGCTTGACCTCGCGGTTTTGCTTCCCTTTGTTCCATCCATTGTAGCACGTGTGTAGCCCAGGTCATAAGGGGCATGATGATTTGACGTCATCCCCACCTTCCTCCGGTTTGTCACCGGCAGTCACCTTAGAGTGCCCAACTAAATGCTGGCAACTAAGATCAAGGGTTGCGCTCGTTGCGGGACTTAACCCAACATCTCACGACACGAGCTGACGACAACCATGCACCACCTGTCACTCTGTCCCCGAAGGGAACTTCCTATCTCTAGGAATAGCAGAGGATGTCAAGACCTGGTAAGGTTCTTCGCGTTGCTTCGAATTAAACCACATGCTCCACCGCTTGTGCGGGCCCCCGTCAATTCTTTTGAGTTTCAGCCTTGCGGCCGTACTCCCCAGGCGGAGTGCTTAATGCGTTAACTTCAGCACTAAGGGGCGGAAACCCCCTAACACCTAGCACTCATCGTTTACGGCGTGGACTACCAGGGTATCTAATCCTGTTCGCTCCCCACGCTTTCGCTCCTCAGCGTCAGTTACAGACCAGAGAGTCGCCTTCGCCACTGGTGTTCCTCCACATCTCTACGCATTTCACCGCTACACGTGGAATTCCACTCTCCTCTTCTGTACTCAAGTCCTCCAGTTTCCAATGACCGTTCGCGGTTGAGCCGCGAGATTTCACATCAGACTTAAAGGACCGCCTGCGAGCGCTTTACGCCCAATAATTCCGGACAACGCTTGCCCCCTACGTATTACCGCGGCTGCTGGCACGTAGTTAGCCGGGGCTTTCTGGTTAGGTACCGTCAAGGCCGGGTCAGTTACTACCCGACTTGTTCTTCCCTAACAACAGAGTTTTACGATCCGAAGACCTTCATCACTCACGCGGCGTTGCTCCGTCAGACTTTCGTCCATTGCGGAAGATTCCCTACTGCTGCCTCCCGTAGGAGTCTGGGCCGTGTCTCAGTCCCAGTGTGGCCGATCACCCTCTCAGGTCGGCTACGCATCGTCGCCTTGGTAAGCCGTTACCTTACCAACTAGCTAATGCGCCGCGGGCCCATCTGTAAGTAGCAGCCGAAGCCGCCTTTCAACTTCTCGTCATGCAACGAAAAGTGTTATCCGGTATTAGCCCCGGTTTCCCGGGGTTATCCCAGTCTTACAGGCAGGTTGCCCACGTGTTACTCACCCGTCCGCCGCTCATTCCACAAGCGTCACCCCCGAAGGGGATCCGCTTGCTTCCTGCGCTCGACTTGCATGTATTAGGCACGCCGCCAGCGTTCGTCCTGAGCCAAGATCAAACTCTCCAAAAAAGTTTGTATCATGTCGACACCAATCAACACGATGCGTCTTAGCTTCACAGAAGCTGACTTCTGCTTTGTATTTCTTCGAAAAACAGCAAGCTGTTTTCCCTTGACATACTGGTTGTTTTGTTCAGTTTTCAAAGAGCAATTTGTTTAAGTCGTTTTTTTACAGCGACCTTTTTATAATACCATTTTCGAAATGCTTTGTCAACAACTTTTTTTAATTTGTTTTTCGTGATAAAAGCTGATGAACGCCGTCGAATTTGGCGACTTGATTAATATATCACACATTCGATAATGCTGTCAACATTTTTTTGTGTGATAATTGTCGTTAAATCAACGTGGATTTTTGCGACGGATTTAAATTTACCACGGATAAAATATAAAGTCAATGTAAATTTTAAATTTCTTTTGTAACATTAAAACAAAGCTCCTTGCATTAATAGACAGTCCTCCAATAGAAGCAATCTAATGAACAACCATTACAATACTATGCAAGGAAGCTTTATAGGGTTCCATCTTATTAATTCTACTTTTAGAGAAGTATTCATTACTAAATATAGTAAGGAGAAAAGCTCCTCGACATTCAAAGATGCACTTTATTTAACGACATACTTTCGATGATACACGCCAATCCCCTTTGTCTCCTGCTTTACGATCGTAAGCAGCCCTTTTTCCACCATAAAAGAAATAATAGCTGTTAAATCCAGCGTGTATGCGGTGGTCTCTGGCAATGTTTTGAGCTCGGCGTATGACCAAGGCTCCTCCCTTTTCTCCATAATATCTAATAAATGTTTAACAGACGACTCCGTTCTATTGCTAATAATAAAGTCCATAGCCAATAACAGAAGCTCAATTCTTTTTTTCATTTCTTCGCGGCTTTCTACAAACTCTTCATATAATTTGTATACTTCAAGGTCAATTTGTCTCACCTGACTCCATACCGTTACCTCCGGGTAGTAACCTTTCTCGATTACAGCAAGTCGCGCTAAATAATGAAGGGAATATAAGATTTTACTATTGGCATCCTTATAATCATTCGTTTCATATAAATCCTTTGCTTCGGTATAGCTTTTTACAAGCTTCCCAAATTCGATCGCCTTTCTTAAATCCCGCTTTTCGTTTGGAAAATCCCTCAGCTGGTTCTTTAAATGATAGACATATTCATTGCGATCAAAAATAACTCTTCCGTAAATGACCCATTCTACTCCCCTGCGATAGCCACTTGTATCAATCCATTCCATTAGGACAGATTCCTTTACAATATGCACCGCTGCAGATCTTTCGTCTTCAAATTCATAATGCTTTGCTTGCCAATCCTGATCTGCGTCTTGCACGATAATAAGTAAGATTCCATCAAAGTTCTCCGTAACGGGACTGTTCGGTTTTGTTTTCTCCATTAAAATAACACCTAATGTATTCGCATCACTTGCATGTTCTTGATAAATCGGTCTTAAAAAACGCTCCATACCTTTGCCTCCAATTAAACATTATCTTTTATATTTCCTCTATAGTAAAAGAAGCTAAATTTTATTTTTAAACGTACATTATAGTACAATTCGTTATATATGTAGAAATTCCTTTTTATCAAATCAAAAAAACTATGAAATATGCTATACTACTGTTTGAATGGATGAAGGAGGAATAAGCATGGCCCAATTAGTTTATTCTAGTAAAATAAATAAAATAAGATCGTTTGCGCTCATCTTAGTATTTGCTGGGATCCTTTTAATGTACGGTGGTATATTAACCAGAAATATTGAATGGCTAATGATCATCTTTTTTCTTCTCGGTGTCATAATGGTCATCTTAAGCTGTGCTGTCTATGTCTGGATCGGCACCTTGTCATTGAAAGCGGTGCCCATCGTATGCCCTAATTGTGAGAAGCCTACAAAAATGCTTGGTCGGGTGGATGCCTGCATGCATTGTAAGCAACCATTAACATTGGACAAGGACTTAGAAGGAAAAGAATTCGATGAGAAATACAATACAAGACGTTACCAAAAAGATAAAGCGAAAGAGAATAAATAACAATGATGGCCGCCTTAATGAAGGTGGCTTTTTATTTGTTTTCTTTTAATAGATAAAACCTCATTGTTTCCCGTCTGCTATAATAATAAAGCGATCTCCAATCGATAGGAGATTTTATTCATAATCAGGACAAACCAACTTAAAAATACTGAGGTGTTACACCCGATGATTTTACTCATTGATAACTACGATTCTTTTACATATAACCTTGTACAATATCTAAAACAATTAAATCAAAACGTTGTGGTTAAACGAAATGATGCGATCCAACTAGAGGAAATAGAACAACTAGCTCCAGAGTGCATTATACTTTCACCAGGCCCAGGCCATCCCGACCAAGCTGGAATTTGCCTACCTCTTATTGAGCATTTCCATAAAGAGATCCCTATACTCGGCATTTGTCTTGGTCACCAAGCACTTGCTAGAGCGTTTGGAGCTTCTGTTATTCCCGCTGCACAACCAATGCACGGAAAAATATCCGCTATTACACATGATGGACATGGCCTGTTTCACTCTCTCCCTTCGCCATTGAACGTAACCCGCTATCATTCCTTAATAGTGGAAAAACAGACATTGCCAGGTTGCCTGGAGATAACGGCCGAAACTGTGAGCGGAGAAATTATGGGTATTCGTCATAAAGAATTCCCATTGGAAGGGATACAAGCACATCCAGAAGCTATTCTTACCCAAGAAGGTCTGCGAATGCTAGATAACTTTATTACAAGAAAGGTAGTGAAACAAAGCGATGCCCCAGTTATACTTTGATTTTTTAAATGGCGAAGGTCACAAAGTCCCTATGCATTTTACGAATCCTAAAGAAGTTATTACCGCTTCTGTCATTGAGGAGGTTGTTCCTGCATTAAAACTCGTCCAAAAATTTGTTAGTCAAGGATACTATGCTGCTGGATATGTTTCCTATGAAGCAGCACCCGCTTTTGATGATGCATTTACAGTAAACTCAGAACCTCATCTCCCTTTCGTTTGGTTTGGTATTTTTGCGCAGCCTAGCAACGAGCCAATTACTGCCACTGGATCTTTTAAAACAGAAAAATGGACGCCTTTAACACAAAAACATGAATATACGGAGCGCATCCAAGCCATTAAAGAAGCAATCCGAAAAGGAATTACATATCAAGTAAATTATACAATTCGCTTGCTTAGTCAATTTTCTGGGGACAGTATCGCCTATTATCATCATCTTTCCAAGGCACAAGCTTCCAATTATAGTGCTTATATTAATGATGGCAAACATACGATGATTTCTGCTTCCCCAGAATTATTTTTCCATATGCGAAATAATACAATCCTAACCAAGCCAATGAAAGGCACTGCGGCAAGAGGAAATACATTGCAGCAGGATAAACAACAAAAAGAATGGCTCGCTAACTCAGCGAAAAACCAGGCGGAAAATGTGATGATTGTTGATTTACTGCGAAATGACCTTGGAAGAATTGCCAAGGCCGGAACAGTTAAGGTGCCTTTCCTTTTTCAGATTGAGTCCTTTCCAACCGTTCACCAAATGACCTCCACTGTCACGGCTGAACTCGAGGAAAAGACCGAGCTGCCGGACGTTTTTGCAGCCCTATTCCCATGTGGGTCGATCACCGGTGCACCTAAAGGGAGTACAATGAACATTATTGAAGGGCTTGAAGAACAGCCAAGGAATGTGTATTGTGGTGCGATCGGTTTTATTACGCCACAAATGGAAGCCATCTTTAATGTCCCAATCCGGACGGTTCAGATAAAGAATCAAACTGGAAAAGCAGTTTACGGTGTTGGAGGAGGAATTACATGGGATTCTGATCCTGTTGAAGAGTATGAAGAGGTTCTAACAAAATCCAAGGTGCTGCAAACAAAGCAAACGCACTTTCAACTACTAGAAACAATAGGATACTCGGACGGAAATTTTATGGTGCTGGAGTATCATTTGAAACGCCTAAAACGATCAGCGGACTATTTTGAATTCCAAGTGAACATTCAAGCAATTAGAGAAGAACTAACCAACCTTGAAAAACGCTTAACCCAACAGGAGAATTGGAAAATACGCTTGCTTCTAAGCAGGGACGGAAGCACAAAACTTGAATACAATCCAATAAAATCGCCTGCTCAACCCATGCAAATCGAACTTGCAAAAGGTCCGATTGACAACGAAAATATCTATTTATACCATAAAACAACTAATAGATCCCACTATCAATCTTTGTTTCACGATACTGATAATAACACAGAGGATATCCTGTTATGGAATGATGCAAATGAGATTACCGAGTTTACAATGGGGAATATTGTCGTAGAGATGGACGGGCATTATTATACGCCCCCTGTAGAAAGCGGGCTACTGCCGGGCACCTATAGGCAGGCTTTACTTGAAAAAGGAGAAATTAAGGAGCGTGTCATTCATAAACGTGATCTTTCAAAATGCACGAATCTATGGATGATTAATAGTGTTCGGGGTTGGGTACCTGTTCAGGTTTATTAAATTGCTAAAGAAAAAAGCTGCTCTCCCATATCGGGTGAAGCAGCTTTTGTTTGTTTTAATGTTTTTTTGTATCTACCTGTTGACATTCCTTGCACTTACCATAAACTTCCATACGATGATGACTTACTTCAAAGCCGGTTACCTGTTCGGCTAATGCTTCTACTTCATCTAATGAAGGATAATGGAAATCCACAATTTTGCCGCAAGACTCGCAAATGATGTGATAATGATCCGTTGTATTGCAGTCAAATCTGCTTGAGGAATCCCCGTAGGTCAGCTCCCTAACAAGCCCAATTTCACGCAATACCCGCAGATTATTATACACGGTGGCTACACTCATATTCGGGAATTTCCCTTCAAGTGCCTTATATATATCATCAGCTGTAGGGTGAACCATTGCATTTAGAAGATATTCCAAAACCGCATGTCGTTGTGGTGTGATCCGGACGCCTGACTCTTTTAAAGTGTCTATCGCTTTTTTTAATTGTCTCTCAGACACCGCCATCACCTCTCTTTTATATTTTGTACAATTATAATAATATTATTAGTTTATAATCTTTATAAATAGTGTACGCTCTCATGCGCGATTCTGTCAATAAAAGTATATGAGTACTCCTATATAATTATGAATACTTGTACAAAAAGCATTTTCTGATCTTTAATTTTGCTTAAAATAGAAAAATCGTTTCTAAACATCCGCTCTTAAATGCGATTCTGTTCTACCCAGCTGCTTATTCACATAGCGTGCAGCAACGAAGAGATAATCAGATAAGCGATTCAAGTAGGATACGACTAGCGGATTCACCTCACCTACCCCAATTGCCATCCTTTCTGCCCGGCGTGCGACAGTTCTAGCTGCATGCAAGGCACTGGCAGCCTTATGTCCAGACGGCAGGATAAAGTTCTTCAGCGGTTCTAGCTCTGCATCCCATTCATCGATTTCTTTCTCAAGTTCTTCAATGTGCTCTTTTTTAAGCTTCCACGTTACCTCTTTATCCTCAGGTGTCGCCAGCTCTGCTCCTACATGGAAAAGTATAGTTTGAACACGTTCCATTCGTTTCAGGAAGACTTCTTTTCCAGCAAATTCTTCTCCGTCCAAAAAGCTCAGCCCTAGCCCGATCATGGAATTCGTTTCATCACATGTGCCATATGCCTCAACACGTGCATCATTTTTCGCTACTCGTTTCCCGTAAATTAAAGAAGTCTGCCCTTTATCACCTGATCGTGTGTAAATTCGCATGCTTAATACCCCCTCGTTAGATCAATTTTATTCACATAGTCTTGCTTTTCCTTCCCATATATCATAAGATTCTTTTGAAAAATTTCTAGCGCTCTTGCTTCATAATGCTTGGACCTAGAAGAAATATGTGGCGTCACCGTGATAAATTCGTGATCCCATAAAGAATGCCCTGCTGGCAAAGGCTCTTCTTCAAAAACATCCAGCACAGCATGCGCGATTTGTTCTTCATTCACCGCACGAAGGATATCATTTGTGGCAATGACATCACCTCGCCCCAAATTCATAAAAATAGCATGTTCAGGCAATGCCGCTAAATTGTCGTATCGCAGCATGCCACGTGTTTTATCAGTACTTGGTAAGATCGAGATAAAAATATCTGCCTGTGGAAGCAGAGAATTTAATGCATTTATGCTGTAGACTTCATCAAATGATGCAACTGGGGTTCCACTTCTTGAAACACCAATCGTTTTTACATGGAAAGCCTTTGCCAGTCTGGCCACTTCTTGCCCGATTGCTCCTGCGCCTAAGATAACCATTGTCTTTCCATGGAGCTCGTCCATTGATAAGTGGTGCGCCCATTCATTTGCCTTTTCATATTCTACTAACTGCCTATTTTTTCGGTATACTTGGAGAATCATGGAGATTGCATACTCTGCCATTGGGATACTGTGAATCCCTCGTGCGTTTGTAACAAGAATTCCCCGCTCACGAATCGCTTGTAATGGCATTTTTTCCAACCCTGCTGAAATGACCATAATCCATTTAAGTGACACAGCTTCCTTTATTAATTCATCTGTAAGGTCTTCCCCGTAGGTTACGAGAACTTCGGCCTCAGGAAGTTTTGTCCGTGCTGCTTCCATATTCTTATAGAAAATAAACTCCTGATCAGGATTTGCTTCCATTAACTGTTTTTGAAGATTACTCGTAATATCTGCTGAAAATAAAATCATCTATTTTTCCCCCCCATAAAATGAATCTTCATTGGGAGGGGCTTTCCCGCTCTCCTCCGCCAAATGTTAGTTGAACGAATCAATCCTGTACTGGCAGTTGTCCCCCTTAAAATGTGCTTCCGGATTTCTTGACGAGGGGTCTTATTGCCAGTTAAGTCTGATAAATGCTCTTTTCCTTATAGTAAGGCTTTTTCCCTTTCTTGAACACTATTTTGTTAAAAAGCGCCTAATAGAGCGTATCAAAATAATAAAATCCATCTTTAAACTACGATATTTCATATAGTAGAGATCCTGATCTATCTTCAAATCTTTACGTAAATCTGGAGTATATGCTCTAGTGAACCCCGTAATACCTGGCTTCATTGTCATACGGCGATATTCATATTGATTATAGGTTAGCACCGTTTCCCGGTCTACTGGTACTGGGCCAACGAAACTCATGTCCCCTACTAATACATTCCATAGTTGTGGAAGCTTATAAAGCTTATATTTTTTCAAGGTTTTCCCTATTGGAGTAAGTACTTGCTGGTTATCGCGTACAAGTTGCTGTCTTCTATATTTTGTTCTAGACATTGTCGCAGGGTGAGGGAAAGCTGTAATGACTCGGGAGGGATGTGTATAGATTCTGAATTCATACAGTAAGAACTCCCGCTCCCTAACACCAACCTTCGGCGAGCGTGCTATTACAGGACTCCCTTCCTTCCTGTATATGATATATGAAATTATTAAGATAACAGGAGTGAAAAGCAGTAACAGAAGGAAGCTCATCAAAATATCCGCTGTTCGTTTTACAATCTTGTACATGCGCTTTTTTTCCGTGCTTGGTTTACTGATTCGGCTTTCATAACGTTGAAGCTCCACGCGCCCACCCCTAATTCAATAGATTTAATAACATTGCTTGTTTCAAATCTATTCAGGAGTTGAGTTTTGTAGAACATCAATAAACGTGTGTTCCTATTATAATTAATATAATATTCCATAAATTGATGCTAAAATGGTATTTACTAACCTAATTGAAGTAAAAAGGAGTTTTCATGAAAGCAAATTCAAAAGGATGGAAAGATCCAGCACTGTTACTTGCTTCTATTGGAATATCTAGTATCGGAGACTTTATATATTTAGTAGCCATCAATATCATTGTATACCAAATAACTGAATCAGCCGCCGCTGTTGCTGGACTTTGGATCGTTGGTCCCCTTACAAATATTGTTACAAAGTTCTGGACTGGTAGTTATATCGACTATCGTAGTAAGAGAAAGGTAATGATTGTTACCTATATTATTCGCGCATTGTTTATATGCTTCATTCCATTAGCACCTAATATGGCCGTTATATATGTAATATTAGTTATCTTAAGTGTCGCAAAGGCGTTTTTTAATCCTTCCTCTGTGACATATGTGGCCATTCTTGTTTCAAAAGAAAAAAGAAAGAAATTTAACTCCATCCGCTCGTTTACAAGTTCAGGTGCATTTATTATCGGACCTGCAATTGGGGGATCGCTTATTTTGTTGACCTCTGTGCATACAACCTTGTGGCTAAATGCACTTCTCTTTCTAATATCTGCAGTTTTGTTATCTTTTCTACCTGAAAAAGAAATAGTTGATAAGTCCAAAATTCCGATGTTGACTTTTTCTCAAATAATGAAAGATTTTACGGTCGTTCAGAAATTTATGTCCCATAATAAATACGTATCATTTATCTACTTGGGATTTATTATAGTGATGCTTTTTACCTTTGCCATGGATGCACAAGAGGTTGTCTTTACACAACAAGTCATAGGGCTTTCTGAACTTGAGTATAGTTTATTGATTAGCATAACAGGGATTGGCTCTGTTATAGGCGCTATGATAATTTCCGTTTTTTCAAATTTCTTCTCGCTTCGGTACATGATTACAATTGGCCTTGTCATGATGACGTTAGGATATATAATTTATGCATTTTCCTGGTCGTTTTTATCAATTGTAGTTGGGTTTGTAATCTTAGGGTTCTTCAATGTGTTCTTAAATGCAGGTATCACCACATTTTATCAAAACAATGTACCAGTTGAAATAATGGGCAGAGTAACAAGTGTATATCAGTTAATTCAAAGTGTTATTCAAGTGGTATTTCTGCTGTCAATTGGAATAACAGCAGATCTCATCTCATTACGACTTACGATTATCACATTGGCACTAACAATGCTGGTCGTAGCTGTCGTTTTCTCTTTTTCCGTTATGAAGTCAGACAAAAAATATTATTATCTAGAGAGTCATGATGAAAATAAGCTAAATGTGTAAATTATGAGGGTGTGACAAAAGAAAATATAACAAGAAAAAAACAGACGTATATGAACTATATCTGCGATAGTTCATATACGTCTGGGTTTGGTGTTTAATTACATTTTCTATGGCGGCGGTTAAGCTGTTTTAACCATTCTCTCGCAAGTATTCTAAAGCCTCTTCCACATGACCATCCACACGAACCTTGCGATATTCCTTAATCAGTTTACCTTCTTTATCCAGAATAAAAGTAGAGCGCTCAACGCCATAATACTCTTTCCCGAAATTCTTCTTAAGCTTCCAAACATCAAACTGTTCCGCTACTTTATGCTCCTCGTCAGCTAAGAGACGGAATGGCAATTCGTGCTTATTAATAAATTTCTGATGCGAATCAGCCGGGTCTGGGCTGACACCTACAATAACAGCATCTAGCTCTTCAAAGCTCTTGTGAGCATCACGAAAATCACATGCTTCTGTTGTGCAGCCTGGTGTCATATCTTTTGGATAGAAATATAACACGACATATTTCCCTTTGTAATCAGATAATTGGACCTCTTGCCCCTTCTGATCATGTAGTGTAAAGTCTGTTACTTCTTTTCCTAATTCTACTGTCATGAAAATCCCTCCTATATGTACTGGTTCCACTATAGCATATCCTGTCCGCTTGATCATTCTCCCCTGCTTCGTTGGCCTTGTTGAACGAGACGCATTACAAAGGCTGCCGGTAAAATATAGCCAATCAGAGCTTCCACCAAGGCAATAAACCGACCAATTCCGATTGGTGTTATGTCACCGTAACCAATTGTTAAAAGTGTAACCCCACTAAAATACATGGAATGAATTAGTGATCCACTCACCCCAACCTCTCGCGGGACGCCGTCTTCTACTAAGATAATCCCTTCAAGGGAAAGCATAAAGTAGATGAGCCCGAAGCCTACCATCACCATAATATAAATAATAATAAGTCCGTAAAATAACTCCGTCGAAAAACGACTTTCGCGCATGCCAGCCCGAAGTCTTTTCCCACGTATGAAATCTATAATTCCTTTAAGCATCACCACACAAATGCCAGCCAATATCATGAATGGAAGAATTTCCATAGAATCCCCTTCTGTCAAAGTTACTATACCTCATTCTATGCTTTCACCTAGATAAGCTTGTCATTTATTTTTTCGAGAGGATAAGATAGGATAGAATTAACAATGTAAGCAAAAGGTCGTGAATGCTATGAAAAAAATTTACCTTATTGAAGATGATCCAAAAATCGCCAGTTTGTTAAAGGATTATCTTGAACGCTATGAATACGAGGTCTTTGTGGTAGAAGCCTTTGATATGATAATGGAAGAATTTCAGCAGCTATCTCCTCATTTAGTGTTGTTGGATATAAACTTACCGCGTTATGATGGTTTCTATTGGTGCCGGAAAATACGCCATGTTTCCAACTGTCCCATCATTTTTATTTCCGCCAGGGACTCAGGCATGGATCAGGTAATGGCAATTGAAAATGGCGGAGATGATTACATAACAAAGCCATTCAACTTCGATGTCGTGCAAGCAAAAGTAAAGAGTATTATGAGACGGATTTATGGGGAGTACGCGAACACAAAACAGGCTGACTTCCTCGAGATTTCCGGTTTTCATCTTTATCTTACCGCAATGGAAGCACAGTTCAAGGAGCAAACTGCTCTCCTTACAAAAAATGAATTTATTCTCCTAAAGGCACTAATGGAGCAGCTAAATCAGGTGCTGACCCGCTCCACGCTGCTGGAAATTCTATGGGATGATGAAACATTTGTCGATGATAACACACTGTCTGTGAATATGACCCGATTGCGCAAAAAGCTGGAAGATATCGGCATTCATAACAGCATCCAAACCGTACGTGGTGCTGGGTACAAAATGGTAAATACATGGAGCGGTTTAGCATGAGAAGTTTTCTAAAAGATAGTGTGCCGTTTATTCTTTTCTTTTTTACACAATGCCTGCTCATTTTAGGCATTGTCCAACTCTATCTATATATAATCGGTTCAACACTTAGTTGGGACGTTGCAGTCTATTTACTTATTCTTCCTTTGTTTTGTCTCATCCTATTTCTAGGATTCCGTTTTAATAAATACAAGGAATATTACACTATACTAAGTGGGGAAGAACCCATTAATGAAATGCCGGATGCCCCAAACCAATTACTTCAAATTGTAAAAAGACAGCAGGAATTGCAGACCAATATTTATGCGAATGAACTAGAAAAACTGAAGCGGCAAAAACAAATGGAGTTTAACTTTATCCAGCAATGGGTGCATCAAATGAAGACACCAGTTTCGGTCATGCATCTTACCATGCAGAAGGAGAAATTAAATCTGACTGAGGAATTCTACCAGAGCATGCAGGAAGAGCTGGAGCGCATGCAACAAGGGCTGGACCTCGCATTATACCAGTCAAGACTACAGAAGTTTGACCGAGATTTTCATGTTCAGCGGGTCTCCTTAAAGGAAATGGTAAAGGATGTTATTCAGGATTTTAAATCAAGCTTTATTCGAAACCAGGTCTTCCCAGTCCTCTCTATAGATGATTCTATTGAAATAGCAACAGATAAAAAGTGGTTTCGGTTTGTCATAAGCCAAATCCTAACTAATGCTATAAAGTACTCTAAGGAAGATTCAGATAAAATCTACTTCACCTCAGAAGTCTCTTTTGGTAGAAGTATGCTTAAAGTTAGCGACACAGGATACGGCATACCTCCCCAGGATATTGCCCGTGTATTCGATCCCTTCTTTACAGGCTTGAATGGGAGAAAATACAGAGAATCGACAGGAATGGGCCTCTACCTTTCAAAAGAAATCTGCGACGCCTTGGATCATGATCTCTCAATAACATCTGAAGTGGATAAAGGAACTACCGTATCCATTAATTTTCGGCAGTGACCTTACAATAATGTAAGGTCACTTTTTAAAGAATAAGCACCTATCTTAAGAATGATATGAGAAAATAAACTAATGGCTCTACTAAACCACTACTACACTACTTGATAACGGAGGCGTTTTTTGTGCCTATATTAACTGCAACAAATCTTTCTAAAATATATGGAAGCAAACGTGGCGTTCAATACGAAGCGCTCCATCAATTTCATCTATCCGTAGAAAAGGGAGAATTCATTGGGATTATGGGACCTTCCGGAAGCGGCAAAACGACTTTATTAAATTTGCTTTCCACCATTGATTCCCCCACATCTGGGACTGTCACGATTAATGATACGACTGTCACCAATCTGTCGCGAAATAAGCTAGCTACCTTTCGCAGGAGAGAAACGGGGTTTATTTTTCAGGATTATAATCTTTTAGAAACATTGACGATAGGGGAGAATATTCTTTTGCCCTTAACCTTAAATAAATGGAAGGTAAAAGATATGAAGAAGAGCCTGGATGTCGTAACGGAACAGCTTGGTATTGGGGGGCTTACTGATAAGCGTATCTTTGAAGTGTCTGGGGGGCAGCTTCAACGTGCAGCAATTGCCCGGGCAATTACTCATAATCCTACAATAGTCTATGCAGATGAGCCTACAGGAAACCTTGACTCTAAAGCTTCTCACCAGGTGATGGAAGCTTTGCAGTTTTTAAACGAACAAAAACAAACCACGACTGTTATGGTGACACATGATCCATTTGCTGCCAGCTTTTGTGGAAGGGTTATTTTTATTAAAGATGGAAGGCTGTTTAACGAAATCCATAAAGGAGATAACCGACAGCGCTTTTTCCAGGATATCTTAAGCGTGCAGTCCATACTCGGGGGAAACACAGATGACTTTCATACAATTCGCTTTTAATAATGTAAAACGAAATACAAGAGCATATGTAAGCTACTTTCTAAGCTGTATGTTTGCTGTTACGGTTTTCTTTATGTATGCCGTAATCATTTTCCACCCATCCATTCAAAACTACGAATTTCATAATGTGGTTCAAACGGGGATCATTGCGTCTCAAGTTTTGATATACGGTTTTTCTTTCCTGTTTGTTCTTTATTCAACAGGCACCTTTATAAAATCACGTAAAAAGGAATTTGGTCTATTAACAACGTTAGGAATAAAAAAATCACAATTGAACAGACTTTTAATTTTAGAAAATACAATGATTGGCATACTCTCCATCTTGGCTGGAATAGCAGTGGGCGCACTTTTGACAAAATTATTTCTTATGATCTTCTCGGCTATTCTCGGAATAAATGACATTCTGCCATTTCATCTGTCCTTTCAGGCAATCGGTCTAACAGCACTCTTATTTTTTATTATGTTTGAACTTAATACCCTTGCAGTCGTTTGGACATTACGTACAAAGTCCGTTATGGAGGTTTTTCGTGGATCTACAAAATCAAGGCGAAAACCAACCTTCTCTTGGATTATTAGCGCGATTTCCTTAGGAGCAGTATTATACGCCTATTACTTGGCCTATACGGCCGACTTAGTTTCCATAATGGTAAGAATGTTTCCTATCCTGGCACTCATTATTCCAGGGACCTATTTCTTATATACACAGCTTAGTATTGCTGCAACAAGCATTTTAAAAAAGAACAAATCCCTGTTATACCGAAACTTAAATTTATTAACCATTTCAGATTTAGCTTATAAACTGAAAGAAAATGCACGAATCTTATTCATTGTAACCATCCTAAGTGCTGTCGCCTTTACGTCTAGCGGAGTTTTGTTTGGTCTATTTAGAAGTGTCGAAGCAGAGACATTTCGTTTTATACCACAAGCAGTTTCCTTAATAAGCAATGAGGACGCGGAGCTAGAAGAATTCAAGAAAGAAATCACAGACATAGAAAAACAATTTAAGGATCAAATTATACCTTACGAATCAACGGTTACTACGACACTCCCTGCTGAAACAGAATCAAACCAACCTGATTGGGATGATACACCCGTTATGGTTTATGCCTATTCGGACTATCAGCACATGATGGAGCTAAAGGGAGAGGAAGTAATTGCTGAGCCGCAGCATGGTGAGGGAATTTTACTGCTCCAAGACTTAATTAACCGATATACAGCAAGAGGACCAGATAGTTTAACCTTTAAAGTCGGGCAGACTAGTACGGAACTAGCACTAAATTGGCAAAGTACAACTTTAAATTCCTCTATTAGTACAAATCTCCAATTAATTGTTTCAGATGAACGCTATGCCCAATTTAGACAGGCAGCAGGAGGGGGAAATTTACGCTACAACTATGTAATGCATATTCCTAATTCAATTGATTACGCAACAGAAACAGAGACGATCTTGAATCAGGTTAGGCCAGAAATTGCTTTTGTCGATTCACAGGCCAATTTTTATCTCATGATGAAGCAAAGTATGTCATATCTGTTCTTTTTTGGTATATTTATTAGTGTCTTATTCTTTTTAGCTGCAGGTTCTATTCTATATTTCCGAATGTATCAAGGGATTGATAAAGATTTAAAGCATTATTATTCTTTGTACCGAATTGGTTTAACGAGCAAGGAGATGAAAAAAATAGCGACGAGACAATTAGCACTATTATTCTTTCTCCCTTTTACAATAGCAGCTATTCACGCTGGATTTGCATTTAAGGCATTACAAAATATACTGGTGTCCAATGTACTCTTACCAAGTATTTTTGTCTACTCGTTATATTTCGCAGTACATCTCACCAACTTCATCATCATCCGAAATATCTATACAACAAAGCTGAATAAGGTAATGTAAAAACAAAAGCGGAAGCGCCCGTTTAGAGACGTAGCGAGTGGAACGATTCAACTGAGATAAAGGAATCACGGTGAGGCCACGAACCGATGATGACTTTCACCACAAGGGTATAAGTGCGACTAAGCCTCTGGTTTCACCAGTCGGCAAGTCTTCTTTATCGTAGGGCGATTTCGTGAAGTCGCCTAGTCTCTGGGCGCTGGAGCTGGACGTGGCAAAAGCGGAAGCGACCGTTTTATAAAACGCAGAAAAAGAATGCAAGAACTAAAAGGAGGATACAACAATGAACTTTACAAAATCACAAGCACTACACGAGGAAGCATCGCAGCATATTGTTGGCGGAGTGAACTCCCCTTCCCGGTCCTATAAAGCAGTAGGCGGTGGCGCACCAGTATATATGGAACGCGGTCAAGGCGCCTACTTCTGGGATGTGGATGGCAATAAATATATTGATTTTCTAGGTGCATATGGCCCAATTATTACTGGACATGCCCACCCTCATATTGCCAAAGCAATCGCCCATGCAGCGACAACAGGGGTTTTATATGGTACACCTACAAAACTAGAAAACCAATATGCAAAAATGTTAAAAGAAGCTATCCCTTCATTGGAAAAGGTGCGTTTCGTTAATTCCGGTACAGAAGCTGTTATGACAACAATTCGTGTTGCTCGTGCTTATACAGATCGGACAAAGGTTATTAAATTCGCAGGATGCTACCATGGTCACTTTGATGCCGTGCTTGTTCAAGCTGGATCAGGTCCAGCAACACTTGGGACACCAGATTCGGCTGGGATTCCACGTTCTGTTGCAGAAGATGTTATTACGGTACCATTTAATGACTTGAAGGCATTTGAAGAAGCATTAGATAAATGGGGAGATGAAGTTGCAGCTGTATTGGTCGAGCCAATAGTAGGGAACTTTGGAATTGTAGAACCACATGAAGGTTTCTTGCAAGCAGTAAACGATCTAACTCACAGCAAAGGCGCGCTCGTTATTTATGATGAGGTTATCACTGCATTTCGTTTCACGTATGGAAGTGCCCAGCAAGTTTATGGAATTGAGCCGGACATGACGGCAATGGGTAAAATTATCGGAGGCGGTCTTCCAATTGGTGCGTATGGTGGTCGTATCGATATTATGGAACAGGTTGCACCGTTAGGGCCTGCTTACCAAGCTGGTACGATGGCTGGAAATCCTGCATCAATGGCTGCAGGGATTGCTTGCCTGGAAGTGTTACAGGAGGAAGGCGCGTACGAGAAGCTGGATAATCTCGGTGCATTGCTTGAAAAAGGAATTACAGAGCAAGCGGAACAGCATGGCGTTTCTATCACTGTTAATCGTTTATGTGGTGCGTTAACCGTATTCTTTGGTGATGGCGAAATAACCAATTACGATCAAGCAGAAGCAAGTGATGGAGAAGCATTTGCGACATTTTTCCGTCTGATGCTTGAGCAAGGAATTAATTTGGCACCATCTAAATATGAAGCATGGTTTTTAACAACCGAGCATACTGAAGCTGATATTGAAGCAGCAATTAAAGCTGTTGGCCATGCATTTGCCGAGATGAGTAAAAACCGTTAAATCATGCATTTGAAAAAACTAAAGATACACAATTACACAAAACGCCGCGTGATCATTTTCTACATGATCACGCGGCGTTTTTTTATCTTACTCTTCATCTAAATGCTGCACTTGGTAAAGGTTGTAATAAGCACCTTGTTTTTCCATTAATTCTTTATGTGGCCCGCTTTCCACAATCTCACCGTTTTCAATTAACACAATGCGGTCAGCATGTGTGATGGTAGCGAGTCTGTGTGCAACGATAAAGGTGGTTCGATCTGATGCGAGTTTTTCCAATGCTTCTTGAATGGTATGTTCACTTTCTAAGTCTAAAGCTGAGGTTGCTTCATCAAAAATAAGGATTGGCGGGTTTTTCAGAAAGACTCTGGCTATTGCAATCCGTTGCTTCTGCCCTCCAGAAAGCTTAACCCCACGCTCACCAACTAGTGTGTCATATCCATTAGGCAAGCCTTGGATATAGTCATGCGCATTTGCGGCTTGGGCTGCTGCAACGACCTCTTCGTCTGTCGCATCAGGTTTTCCCATCCGTATATTCATGGAGATGGATTCACTAAATAACGTATTATCCTGAAGCACCATTCCGATATTATCTCGTAATGACCTTACTTTTACATCGCGAATGTCCATTCCGTCAACCTTGATCGATCCATTTGTGACATCGTAGAATCTTGGAATAAGACTAATTAAAGTAGATTTTCCTCCACCGCTCATTCCAACAAACGCTATTGTTTCCCCAGGCTTCACATTCAAGTTCACATTTTTAAGTACACTATTCTCTTCTTCCTCGTACTGGAAGGAAACATTTTCAATAGAAACCTCACCATCTACTCGATCTAATTTTTTGGCATCTGGTTTATCTGTAATATCGTACTTTTCATTTAAAAACTCAAATACACGGTCAATAGAAGCTATTGACTGAACGAGAACTGTTGACGAGTTAATCAATCTGCGTAATGGACTATAAACCCTTTCCATATAACCAACAAACGCGACCATTGTACCCATTGTAAGATCGCCATTGATAACCTGATATCCTGCGTATGCAATAACTAGTAGCGGGGCCAAATCTGTAATGGTGTTTGTTACAGCAAACGTTTTTGCATTCCATACAGTATGGTCAATAGCCTTAGTAAGGAAATTACTATTTCTAGTCTCAAACTGCTGTTGTTCATAATCCTCCAAGGCAAAGCTTCGTGTTACAGGTACACCTTGCACACGCTCATGCAGATGGCCTTGTACCTCCGCTAATGCTTGAGAGCGATCCCTTGTTAATCGTCGTAACTTCGCATAAAAATATTTTATCGAAAAACCGTATAAAGGAAAGAGAATAATGGCGACAATTGTTAATGGAATATCCATTGTAAGCATAATGACAATAGCAATTAAAATGGTGACGAGATCAAGCCAAACATTCATTAGTCCCGTAAGTACAAAGGTTTTTGTCTGTTCGACATCGTGTATTACCCGGGAAATAATCTCCCCGGTTTTTGTCTTGGAATAGAAGCTAAGACTTAATTTTTGTATGTGGTCAAATAGTCTATCACGTATGTCATATAGTATTTTGTTCCCTACCCACTGCGCAAGATATTGGCGAATGTACTCAATTGGTGGTCGAAGGACTAGGAATACGACAAAGGAAATTCCCATCAACCAAAATAATTGAGATGTCTTTTCGGCCGCACTCATCGCGTCCCCATTAATGATATTATCAATAACATATTTTAAAATTAATGGCATTAACAAAGGGATACCGAATTTAACAACGCCGACTAAAATTGTCCAAACTATCTTCCATTTGTATGGTTTTACAAACTGCATATACTGCTTTATACTGCTCATTTTCCATCTTCCTTAACTCATAGTTGTTATTAAGTTGTTCTTCCGTAAGACTATCATGTGTGCAAATAATTGGTTGAAGCTGTAATGATTAGCTTTTAAGGTGACTCGTATAAAAAAGGAAAAGCCTTGCTACATATGTAACAAGGATAACTTTCATCACCGGTAGGTTAAGTATCTCTCATACCACTGATCAATAAAATCCGGAGAAAAAGGCCCTTTTCGCTGTCGAATCCAACGAAGTAAATAATCTAAATTATTGTGTAGAATACGATCAAGAACTACTGGGTAATTCATTTCAATCCTGTGTTCATCGTATTCATCCTCATCCAGCAAATCAAAAGTCATATCTGGGTATACCTTTACATCAAGATCGTAATCAATGTATTTCAGTGCTTCATCATCATAGACGAACGGCGAGCTAATATTACAGTAATAATATATGCCATCAGTTCTAAGCATGCCGATAATGTTAAACCAATATTTTGCATGAAAATAACAAATAGCCGGTTCTCTTGTCACCCAAGACCTTCCGTCACTTTCCGTTACTTGTGTTTTATCGTTCGCCCCGATTACAATTGATTCCGTACCTTTGAGTACAAGGCTGTTTTCCCAAACCCGGTGAAGTTGTCCATTATGCTTGTAGCTTTGTATCTGCATCTTTGAACCTGGCCTCGGAGCAACCATCTCATCTTCCTTTCACTAATAGTCCGTTAAATAATCCTTTATTCATTATAATGGCTACTATATTAAATATAAAGTATTACGAACTTAAGATGAATTAGAATAGTTCTTACTCGCTTGGTTTATAGGAATGCTTTTTGGGTTGATTAGATTGCTTGAGTGGTTGGTTGGGGTGCTCGTATGGTTGAATGGGGTGCTCGTATGGTCGAATGGGGTGCTCGTGTGGTTGATTGCACGGCTCCTTGGTTGATTAGACAGCTTTCTTGGTTGATTGCACGGCTCCTGTGGTTGATTAAACAGCCTTATTGGTCGATTGCAGAGCTTATGTGGTTGATTAAACAGCCTTCTTGGTTGATTGCAGAGCTCCTGCGGTTGATTAAATAGCTCTCTTGGTTGATTGCACGGCTCATGTGGTTGATTAAACAGCTCTCTTGGTCGATTGCACGGCTCTTGTGGTTGATTAAACAGCCCTCTTGGTCGATTGCACCGCTCCTCTGGTTGATTAAACAGCTCTCTTGGTCGATTGCACGGCTCCTGTGGTTGATTAAACAGCCTTATTGGTCGATTGCACTGCACCGCTGGTTGATTAAACAGCCTTATTGGTCGATTGCACGGCTCCTCTGGTTGATTAAACAGCTCTCTTGGTTGATTGCACGGCCCTTGCGGTTGATTAAACAGCCTTATTGGTCGATTGCACGTCTCCTGGTTAATTAACAAACTCTCTTGGTCGATCGCACAGCGCCGCCGATTGAATGCCCAGCATCTATGATCCACTACATCCCACACGAACTACAACACATTTGCACCCTCCCCCCTTCCCCAAACCTCAACAAAGAGAGCCCCCTACAAAGGGAGCTCTCTGAAATGTTGTGAGGTAGATATTTACTTTTTGTTTTGCTGAGATTGTTGGTTCTGCTTTCTTACTTCTTGAGCGTTAGTTTCAGAAGCAAACTCAGTACCAAATTTCCCTTGACCTTTAGCAGCTTGTTGGTTCTGCTTTCTTACTTCTTGAGCGTTAGTTTCGGAAGCAAATTCAGTTCCGAATTGCCCTTGACCTTGAGAAGCTTTTGCGTTTTGTTGTTTTACATGCTGAACGCTAGTACCTGAAGTAGTTTTGTTTGGGTTTTTAGCCATCAATATCACCTCCGCACTTCTAATTTAACCAGGATACCTTGGACTTATCCGAAGAAGTCTATACCAATTAAATCATGCCATGGATATATCTTCCTATCATGAATAAAAAACGACACTTTACATATCTTATGGGTGAGCAATCACATTTAGAGGAGAAATGATGATGGATTCAACTAGAAGAGACTTCACAGAACTGACCATGATGAGCAAAGAAAAATGGAATGACGAAGAACTTTTTTACTTTCAGCATGCCCTATCGCAGCTGTTACAATATGTAAACCCAGAAGGACTATCCATCCTTCATGAAATAAATCGGGAAATGCATTCTAGAGATTAAACATGAAACAACTTTATAAAAAATTTTTTACGAATATGCAAAAGGCTCCAACAAATGGAGCCTTTTCATTACACCGTATTCAAATGCACCATCATTTTTTGATGAGAGACGGGGAATGGGTAGTTTGCAATATCTTCTTTGGCAACCAACCTTAACCTTTCGTCCTCAACTGTAGTAAGTTCTGCTTCAGCATGGTAGATCTCCAATTCCCAAATTAAGTGTGAGAAGACATGCTTAAGTTTCCCTGCATGATCCTTCATGTTAAGTGAAATCCCGTATTCTTGGTAGAACCAGCTTTCGATATGGCTATACCCTATCTCTCCAACAGGAACCATGGGAAATTGCCATAAGTCTGCAAGCAGCCCATCACTTGATCGTTTTTCAATCACATATTTATCTTCTGGTGTGCGAATTAACAATGCGACATAAGGAATCTTTCTTTGTTTTTTAGCCTTTTTCTTAACAGGTAAGTTTTCCTGAACTCCCTCAGAGAAAGCCTGACAATATTCTTGTACAGGGCAAAGCATACAAGCAGGAGATTTTGGCGTGCATATGATAGCTCCTAGTTCCATTACAGCTTGATTAAACGAAGATGGATCATCATGATCGATCACTTCCCGAACATAAGCTTCAAATAATTTTCTTGTTTTTGGTTGTGCGATATCGTCTTCGATATAAAATAATCGGGAAAATACCCGCATTACATTCCCATCCACTGCAGGTTCAGGTTTATTATAGGCTATTGAAAGAATGGCGCCTTTCGTATATGGACCAATTCCTTTTAAATCGCCGAGCTCTTTCGGATTATCGGGAACAACACCGTCATAGGATGCAACTACTTCTCTTACGGCGTTTTGCAAGTTCCTAGCACGGGAATAGTAACCTAGTCCTTCCCAAGATTTCAGAACATCCTGTTGATCGGCAGCAGCTAAAGCCTCTACTGTTGGGAAGTTGGAGATAAAACAATGAAAATATGGAATGACGGTATCTACCTTTGTTTGCTGAAGCATTATTTCGGATACCCATACTTTATAGGGATCCTGATCTTTTCGCCAAGGCAAATCCCGTTTATTTGCTTGATACCAATTAATAAGATCTTTTTGAAAATCGGAAATGTTAAAGTTTTGTAAAAGTATATTTTTCATAAATTCACATCCTGTATGATACAATAAAGTGAAACTTCATTTGGTGGGGTTTCTTTCCCCACCAAATGTTTAGTTGAACGAATCGGACCTTTACTGGCAGTTGATCCCCACTTAGAATACTTGATTGCTTCCCGCTTTCTTGAAGTGGGGGCTTACTGCCAGTTAAGGTGGGATAAATAAGCCGAGATAACATGAGACGTAATACATCGCGCTACTAGACGTACTAGGATACAATGGATCATCTATAAAGACCAAACCTTTAAGGAGGACCTATTTTATGGATACTGGTACCCACATAGTAATGGGTGTGGCACTAGGGGGACTAGCTACCTTAGACCCCGCTGTGAATCAAGACCCCTTGCTATTTAACGCGGTGCTTGTAGGAACAATTGCCGGTTCTCATGCACCCGATTTTGATACCGTATTAAAGTTGCGGGATAATGCAACCTATATCCGGCACCATCGGGGCGCCACGCATTCTATCCCTGCTGTTATTATTTGGGGAATATTAATTGCGAGCATTATATATTTATTTGTGCCAAGTGTAGATTTCCTTCATTTATGGCTATGGACGTTTCTTGCTGTTGTCCTCCATGTGTTTGTGGATATATTTAATGCTTATGGCACACAGGCGTATCGCCCATTCACGAATAAGTGGGTAGCTCACGGATTTATTAATACTTTTGACCCCTTTATTTTTATTCTCCATATTGCCGGAATTGGCGTATGGTTACTAGGGGCAAACCCAGGCTACACGTGGCTGATTCTTTATGCTGTTATCGCGTTGTACTATATTAAACGGTACAATGATAAACGAGAAATTGTTAAGAAAATAAACGAACACTATCCAGATGTAGAGCAGATTGCAACCTCGCCAACACTTAAGCAAAACTATTGGCGTGTTGCTGTTACTACAAAAGATCGGTTCTACGTTGGTAAAGCAGAAAATGGCCATATTGAAATTGTAGATGAATTCAGGAAGCTACCATTACCCGATAATGAAATCATGCAAATCGCTAAAGAGGATAAAAACATTTCTGCATTCTTATCCTTCTCCCCTGTTTATCGATGGGAGATTAATGACTTCGATGATTTCACTGAGGTGCGTTTTATTGATTTACGGTATCGTTCAAAAGGACATTATCCGTTTGTGGCGGTTGTCCAAATCGATGATAACAAGAGAATCATGAGTTCCTACACAGGCTGGATCTTCTCGGAACAGAAGCTCCAAAGCAAATTGTACGTGGAAGAAACACCTATTTAATACAATACTAAAACAATTTACAACCGAAACCGAACTAGGATGAATTTCAAATATTCTAGTTCGGTTTTTTTGTTGCTTGAAAACGTATCACGTGCATGATTAACTGTTGTTTTGAGTAGGTGCTTAAGGTCCGAACCACTTTATATCACTTTTCCTTCACAAGGTCTCCTAATAAAGAAATCGGTATGGCCTCTTCCTGCTCATTCATTTCGTTCAATAGGTTAATGCGATTTCCCCATGCAAAAACCCCATTAATATAGTGAATCTTAAACGTATATCCTGGATCAGTTTTTAATGTATACACCCTGCCTTTTTCAAAATCCTGCGGGTTTAATGTGTAAGCAAGTGCAACTTGCATCTTCCGCTCATTCACAGCAACCTCAGACACATTTCCAAGCTGTTCTGCTTTTTGCGCTTTCTCCTTTAATTTCCCAATTTCTGCCCTTAATTGTTCAATGGAATAATCACTGTAACGATAATTATTACTCATTATAATCCCTCCCTGTTGCCTTAATATCATAGCTTCAAAATTGCTTTGTGTAAATGGAATGCTACTGCTCTTCCAACTTTTCTTCAATGATAGGCTGGATTGCCTCGAGTGTGAAGCCTTTACGATAAAGACCTTCCTTCACTTTATTTTTCAACTCATAGTCACTGTATTTTCTCTCAAACTTCCGAATTAGTTTATCTGCTTGATGACGAAGCGCTTCTTGTTCAACTGCTTCATCCTTCTCTACTATCTCACCATTAAGCACATCATTAATTACATCATGGGTAAACCCTTTTTGCATTAATAGCGTTCGCCATTGCTCCTGTAATTTGCGAAAAGAAAGGTTCTTTTTTTGCTTGCTTTTTTTCTCAAGTAATTTCATAGCTTTTTCGTACTGTAACTCATAAGAAAATACAGTCACTGCCTCTGTCGCAATGTTAGCTGCTACACCTTTTTCCATCAGTTCACTTTTTACAACATTTGGCCCTTTGCTCGATGTATTCATTCTCGTTCTAACAAACATCTCAGCAAACTGCTCATCGTCAATAAGCTTTTCATTTATTAATCGGTCAATGATTTCTTCGACTACCTCAGGTTCAGCCTCTTTTTTTATCAAAAAGTCGCGTATTTCCTTCTTTGTTCTCATCCGGTAGCTTAAATAATTGATAGCTTGGGTATATATTTTATGTACAGTATCTTTTTGCAAAATAGTTTCTATTTTAGTGTCGTCCAGTTCAGCATTTTTTTGGAGACCAAACTTAATTAAAATGTCTTCATCGACACTAAAGCCGTACTTCTCGCCTTCGCCATCACCGAGAAAAATATTGTACCGACTTTTATTCTTTTTCTGTGTGGTAATGCGGGTAATTTTCACGTTTTCTCACCCCTTCTTCATTATTTTAACAAAAATAGAGCAAAAGTTCGCGTGGGATGTATAGCACATTATTTACCAGTCAGCATACCTGCAGTGGTTTCGAATGAAGCTTATTGCATATCCTATTAGTAATACTAATTTACCAAGGAAGGTGCTCGGAATGAATATATTAATCACTGGAGGAACCGGGTTTGTAGGGACGCATCTTACAAAAGCACTCCATGAGAATGGACATCATACGTACATACTGACCCGTTCCCCTGAGAATAAACAAAACGATGAGATAACGACATTTATCGGCTACGACCATGATTCTAAAGACTTGCCACATATCCATGCAGTCATTAATCTTGCCGGAGAATCTCTCTTTGGCTATTGGACAAAGAGTAAAAAGCAGTCTATCTTGGAAAGCCGGATTAAGATAACACAGGCACTAATTGATATGATAAAGCAAATGGACGATAAACCAGATGTGTTTATTAGTGGTTCAGCTGTTGGCTTTTTCGGTAATTCAGAAGATAAAATTTTCACAGAAGCTACTACTGCTGCAGGTAGTGACTTCCTTGCAGAGGTGGCGCTTGAATGGGAGGCGGTAGCCCAACAAGCTGAGGATCAACTAGGAATTCGAACGGTCTTTTTGCGATTTGGTGTTATCCTTGGAGAAGAAGGTGCCTATCCTTTAATGCGACTACCTGTTAAATTGTTCACTGGCGGAAAAATTGGAACAGGGGAACAATGGCTCTCGTGGATTCATATAAATGATGTAGTGAGCTTAATTCAGTTCTGTATGAATCATCAAACGATCGAAGGACCAGTAAATGCGACAGCGCCACATCCAATGCGTAATAAAGACTTTATGCGCATTGTCGCCACAATTATGCACAGGCCTTACTGGTTGCCCGTACCTTCTGGGATGATACATTTATTAATTGGTGAAATGGGTCAGCTTATTACAAAAGGACAATTCGTTCTTCCTAAAAAAGCACAAGACAACGGCTTTCAGTTCCATTATCCACGGCTGAATGAAGCAATAAAGGCGCTGGAAGAATAACGTGATTTTTGCAGGAACTTCCCTTGGCTGCGAACACCTATTTTATCGGAAATCACTCTTATTCCAATTATCAATTTAATGTAAAATTTTGTCGGTAATTTTTACAAAAAAGGGTATTCCCTTTCTCTAATAAAGTGTGTAAAATAATGCTATCAAACATCAAATTCATAAACGAAAGAGATGAAATGAATAACCAAGAACGTAGAAATTAAATAGGGAAGGCAAATGGTGCGCCACCAGCAATGCTGGTTCTAGTGGGTTCGATTCCCACCCCGAATTTTTGTTGAACGTTAACTAAAAATTCGTGGGTGGTCAGCTTACTAAATTCCCTTATGGTTATTTAGACTGCCCCCCTGTCCATAAGGAGGGTATTTTTTATGCTTAAAATGCGTGATTTACAGGAAGCACCTGCATTATACGAACTTATAAAACATCCGGAGGTCTTTCCCTTTGTCAGAAATAAAGCCTACTCAAGTGAAGAGTTTCTGTTCATTACAAAGCAAACAATGGAAGCAGAAGAGCATGGGGAACTCATTTCCCGTACTATTCTAGATGAATATTGTCATCCCATTGGCACAATAAGCTTGTTTGATATCCAGGATGGTTATGGTTTTCTTGGTACATGGATCGGTCAGCCATACTTCGGAAAGGGATATAACAAACATGCAAAGGAGCAATTTTTTGATGAGCTTTTCTTTACCCATGACATGAATGGGGTATTTATGAAAGTAAGAAAAACTAACAACAGATCACTAAAAGCTGTACTAAAGCTACCATATGCAACTCTGGCAAATAAGACTTACCCAAATGTCTATAATGCTGTTAATGCAAAAGAAGAGGTATACGATCTTTTCGTTATCTCTAAAGAACTTTATATTTCATATCAAACTTTCGCAACAGGAGAACAAATTATTTCCGAAAACGAAGTTGGTTAGGTTAAATATATAGTATAGAAACACCTCGCTTGGTAATCCTAGGAATACATGGAGGTGTTCCTATGAAGAACAACGGTAAACCAATGCAAAATGAGAAATTCCTTTCTAAAACACAGGAAGTTCTTTACCAAAAGGAATTTAAGCATGCTGATCGAATCTATCAGCAGCTATCTCAAAGAGGGAATCGAAGCTAACCGCTTTAATTCTTTTTGCTTTCCCGAGAATTATCCACAGCGAGTTGTACACAACTTGTTTTTTCCTGTGGATTTTGTGAATAATTCGATGGTTCTATACACACTACAAGCATTCTTAAGTCTGGGACCCTGTGGATAAGGTTCTACCTTTCTGCCATTTTCGTAATACATGGTCTGCTTTTTTTCTAGCTTCACGCTTATTAAGACCGAAGCCATAGCCAATTTCTAAATCCGTTAATGCCAATATGCTAACTGCCTGCCAGAGATCAGTTTGTTGTATGTGCCAAATGTAAATAAGGGCTGTATCTTTTTTAACAACGTGAATTTCAAAATTCGCTTGATAAAAAAGAAACCGCAGCAATTTGAACTTTGTTAAATTTGTAATGGAAGAATGCCTAATAATCATGCAACTAATCACTCGTCCCACTCCCCTCTTTGACCTTTATAGGAACATATTACTATATGTTCTATATAAGAACAAATGATTGCCCTTTTGTGGCTTTTTGTCATGATACGATGAATACCTAGACGGTACATAAGAAAGTTAGGGATGACATGGGACTTGAAAAAATCGCAATAAATATTAAACACTTTAGAATCCAAAACGAATGGACACAACAGGAGCTTGCCGATAGGCTATCCATATCTCGTTCCGTTGTTGCCAAGTGGGAGAATCGTACAGCAGTGCCGGATGTGGGGGCCTTACTAAAGCTTGCTTCATTGTTTCAGTTATCTCTTGACCATCTTACGAGTAGTCCTGCTTATGAAGAGGAAATGCTGAAAGATTTTAAGCGTATTTACGGGAAAAAGAAACCTGAGCTAGATTCAGATCTCTATAAGCAAGTGGAGTATTTACGAACACACCCGGAAATAAGAGCGCTTTTAAGTAGAATTGAAGCTTTACCTGAAAAGAAACAACTATCCATCCAAAAAGTGCTGGGAGCTATGCTGGACCAGTATGAACAATTGTAGAAAAGAGCTGATTTAATTAATCAGCTCTTTTTTTATGCTTAAAAAGTTATTGCACTTCGAGTATAACTGTTATATTATATGTATAACAGTTATTACAAACTAGAAAGGGGTGGGATGTTGTTTATTCAATTAAATTTTGAATCTGATGACCCTATTTATACCCAGTTGATTCACCAAATCATTGAAGGAATTGCCAAAAAGAAACTGTTGCCAGGGGACGCTCTTCCATCGGTCCGAGCAATGGCTGCAGATATTGGCATTAATCTACACACGGTTAATAAAGCCTACCAGCATTTAAAACAGGAGGGCTTTATCCTTATTCACCGGCAAAAAGGTGTTGTCATTCATCCAGAAGGAGTGGCGAAAGCTGATACAGTTTATATGGAGAGCTTGCAAAAGAATCTGCGCCCGTTTATCGCTGAGTCTATTGCTCGCCAGGTTTCCGAAGAAGCATTTCTAAAGCAGTGCCGGAAATTATTTAACGAAATTAACGAAGAAGGTGAAACGAAATGACGTCTATCATATTATTATTCCTTTTCATTATGGTTCCAGTATTTATTATCACAATGCTCACACCATATTTGACAAGAAAAACAGAAAGCTTTGGAGTTTCCATCTCTGAAGAAATTTACCATTCAAAGGAAATGAAACAAACCCGAAAGAAATATGCCTTGTCTATGGGATTTGTAAGTATACTTGCAACGATTGCTTTAATCGGAATTGGTGTAAGGCTTGATAACGAAAATGCACTTAGCATCCTACTTGCATTCATCTCGTTTACTTACCTGCTCATCAGCTTTTTCTTTTATTTATATTTTCATCGGCAAATAAAACAACGTAAGCAGGATGAACAATGGGTTACCAATAAAAAACAACAACTGTCCATTAACCTTCATTTTCGTGATCAAAAGCTTGCTTTTAGTAATCTTTGGTTTATCCCATCTTTTCTCGTTGCCTTCATCACTGCAGGTTTATCTATAAGGTTTTATGAAGACCTGCCATCAAGCATTCCCATGCAATATGACTTTTCAGGAAATGTGACAAACTGGGCTGACAAATCATATGGCGTCATGCTTTTAATGCCGATTATGCAAATATTCTTAACGGGGCTCTTTCTATTTATTAATACAATTATAACGAAAGCCAAACAACAAATTGATGCGGATAACCCCGAGGAATTAGCCATGCAAAATAGAATCTTTAGAAGAAGATGGTCGGCCTTTATCGTGATCACCAGTCTAGGGTTAGTGCTAATGTTTTCATTTATACAGTTCTCCTTTTTCCAACCTGTAGACACAGAGCTTCTGGTGAGTATCCCTCTCATATTAAGTGGGGCCATCATTATTACAACGATGATTCTCTCCATAACTACAGGCCAAGGTGGAAGTCGTGTTAAGAAAAAAAGTTCAAGTGGCAGTGATGTTATTGATAGAGATGATGACCGATATTGGAAGCTTGGACAATTTTATTTTAATAAGAACGATCCAGCTGTATTTCTTGAAAAGCGATTTGGTATTGGCTGGACAACGAATTTTGCACGCCCGTTAACATGGGTTATCTTGCTTGGCATCATTGCACTTGCTGCCGGACTACCACTGTTATTAACGATGTGAGGAAAGGAGTGCTTTATCTTGATCAATTTAATCGAAAACATTAACTGGGCCATTATTGCACCATTCCTGGTTATTCAAGCAATCCTGATCGTTATTGCACTTATTGATTTGGTAAAAGCCGAGAATACGTTCGGACCTAAGGGAATGTGGGTTTTTATCGTTATTTTTCTTAATATTATTGGTCCAATAGCCTATTTTCTGTTTGGAAGGAGGGATAATTAACAATGCTAACTGCAAAGCATGTTTCAAAAAAATATGGCACACATACAGCCGTTGACGATGTCAGCTTCACACTGGCAGAGGGTAGATGTATTGCCCTGCTTGGTCCAAATGGCGCTGGCAAAACAACCATTTTGCGGATTCTTTCCGGTCTGTTGACCCCTACAGAGGGTGAAGTGGAGCTTGAGAATATTGTGAACAGAGTAGACTATCGAAAATACATCGGCTACCTCCCCCAATATCCCGTTTTCTATCATTGGATGACCGGGCGGGAATTTCTTATTTACAGTGGACAGCTTGCTTTTCTTTCAAAAGCAGAAGCCGTAAAAGCTGCGGATGATGTTCTCAAAAAGGTAAATATAGTAAAGGCAAAAAACAAACGCATTGGGAGTTATTCAGGAGGAATGAAACAGCGTCTTGGACTGGCTCAGGCGATTATTCATCAACCAAAGGTACTTATATTGGATGAACCAGTGTCTTCCCTTGATCCCATCGGAAGAAGAGATGTACTCACATTGATGGAGGAATTAAAAAAGACGATGACCATCCTATTCTCCACCCATATTTTGAGCGATGCGGATGAGATTAGTGATGAAATGCTGCTTCTGCATAAAGGAAGGCTTGTGGAGTCTGGTTCCATGGCAGAACTCAGAAAGAAATACCAGACAGCTACCATCGAGCTGGAGTTTCAGGATCAACAGGATTTGCAGTATTACGAAAATAAAATTCGTAATCTTCAGTTAGTAATTGACGTTCATGTAAAGCAAGACAGCCTTTCGGTAACAGCTGAAGATATTAATCTGCTGCGTAAGGTTTTGTTGGAAAAGGCTGGTGAGGAAAATTGGCCACTGACTGGTTTTGCTTTGAATAAAGCGGCACTGGAAGATATGTTTATGAAGGTGGTGAAGCAATGATGCAGTGGGTTAGCATGTTTCGAAAAGAGATGCTAGAAAACTGGCGGAATAAGAAATGGATCTGGGTTCCCATCGCATTCATCATCCTTGCCATCATGGATCCCATCTCTACCTATTATTTACCACAAATTATCGAAGCAGCAGGCGGCTTCCCTGAAGGTACTGTCATTGAGCTAGCAGAATACGCCCCCGCTGAAGTCGTCATGATGAGCCTGAGTCAGTACAGCACCCTTGGTATTTTGCTCATCGCATTTCTAGCAATGGGTACGATCTCAGGCGAAAAGGCTTCTGGTGTATCTGATATCATTCTTGTGAAACCCGTGTCATATGCAAACTACATTACAGCTAAATGGGCTGCATTGTTGATATTAATCGGGTTTTCATCTGCTGTTGGCTTATTTGCTGGATGGTATTATACGATTATTTTATATGGCAGCTTTGCGTTTATAACGTGGCTAAAAGGTATGCTTTTTTATAGTCTGTGGTTTTTACTTATCATAAGTATCGCAATTGTTTGGAATACGTTATTCAGTAAACCTGGCCTTGTTGCCTTTTTCACCATACTATCTGCGATGCTGATTAGTTTGCTAACACAAATTTTTGGTCATGTTCTTACATGGAGTCCTGGCCATTTGACGACATATATTCAGGAATTACTCCTAACAGATTCCGTATCTCACAGGCTGCTGGGCACAGCATTCACCTCCATTGCTTTGAGTGTCCTCCTGATTGTTATATCAGTTTATTGTTTTCGGAGGAGGCAGAATGGATAATGGGAATAAGCGAAAGAGGCTGGAAGAAAAAGTTCTTCTCAGCCTCTTATCTTTTATACTGTAATTCGTCTTACCAGGAAGAAGGATAGTATATAAAGCACAATACTAATGATCGTTAGCTGTAAAAAGAACATCATGTCAAAGGTTTCAGCTACATGGACCATAAAGTCCCAGGCCCACCCTTTTGCGACAGCGAATAACATACCCACCAGTAAAAGACCTAGCACGGAACCCGCTCCCGCAAAACCAAAACGATAGAATAATAAACCGAGTAGGAAGAATAATGTAAGGCAGAAGAACATAATTGCTGCATCAATGATGAATCTTGTGTACCATGTATCCTCCATGAAATATGCCAAATGAAGAAATTCGAAATTGTTTATGCCTACTAATTCTCCTAAATTAATGATCAGTATTTGAATAATGGAGCCGGCAAATGCTTTCCCAACAGATAGTAGTAAAAAGAATATTGCTAATCCTAGATATAAGTTTTTCCTTGTCGCCCCAACTTTAATGGCAAAAGGAATCACATCTTTTACAGAAATAAAACCAATAATGCCGCAATAAACGTACATTGGAGCTGTAAAGGAAAACGCCATTTTCGCCCCTTCCACATTTAACAGAAAGTAAGAGATGCTTAGTGTCACAATAAGAATACTCAATAAAATCGTCCAAAAAATCTTTAGAGAATCCCGATAATTTGAGCTATAAAAATATAAAAGTCCTGTTAATTGTCTTCCCATGGTTATGCCCCCTTCTTTCCTTCCGTTAAATAGATCATTAAATCTTGAATCGGGATACTTTCTACACGAAGACCTTGCGCTTTCGCGTCATCCGCATTTCCATATATATACGCAGTCATAACGCCTGCTAACTCTTTTGTTTCAATCACTTCTTTTCCTTGTATAAACGCTTTAACCTCTTCTTTAGTTCCAGTAACGGCACATGTGCTGTTACGTAAATATTCTGCTTCCTCCTGCATCACCAAAGATCCCTTTTGAATGATTAGCACTTCTTCAAACATAAGACTTACTTCATCAATTAAATGTGTGGACAGGATGATCATCCGATTATCTGTCTCAAACTCTTCCAGAAGCAGCTCGTAGAATTTTTTTCTAGCAGCCGCGTCAAGGCCAATATACGGCTCATCAAACACCGTAATAGGGGCTTTACTTGCTAGCCCGACTATAATCCCAAGGGCGGACTCCATCCCTTTTGATAATGCTTTGATTTTGGCGTTTTTGTTTAAGTTATACGTGTCTATTAACTCCATAGCCAGCTGCTGATCCCAATTCGGATAAAAGTACGAATAAATTTTAAGCACATCTTTGATCTTTAAATCCTTCTTAAAATTATCTCCTTCTTTTATAAGACAGACAGATTCAGTCAACTTCTGATTATCGAATGGAACCTCACCATCAATTAATATCTCTCCCTCTGTCGCCAGAATATTTCCCGACAGGATATCCATGAAGGTTGTTTTGCCAGCGCCATTTCTACCTAAAAGACCATATAACTTTGAACCTTCTAAAGTGAATGACACGTTATTTAACGCTACATTGTCCTTATATCTCTTTGTCAGGTTTTTCACTTCAATTTTCATCTCTCTCATCCCCCTTTTGAATCATCTCGAGTAATTCATCCTTACTGATATGGAGCTTAGCTGCTTCTTGTCGCAATGGTTGAATGTAATGATCATAAAATGTCTGCTTTCGCTTTTTAATTAAAATATGTTTGGCATTTTCTGTGACAAACATTCCTACACCTCTCCGCTTATAGAGTATTTCTTCCGTCACCAGCTCATTAATCCCCTTGGCAGCCGTTGCTGGATTAATCTGGTAATAGGATGCAAATTCATTTGTTGATGGTACCCGCTCCCCAGCTTTTACCGAATCACTCAATATAGAGTCTTCAAGCTGCTCTTTTATCTGAAGAAAGATGGGCTTCGTTTCGTCTAGATTATTTTTCATCTCATCACCTTTGTTGTTTGGTTCATTACTTATGTGACTAACCATATAACTAATGAACATGAATGTCAATAGTTATTTGGTTAAATTAAATTTATTTTTTTAGTTAGTGAGTTGGGTAGGTATGGAAGTGTGAGGGTATTGGCGGAGGTGGTTTCACTTTTGGGATGCGTGGTTTCACTTTTGGGTGAGGTGGTTTCACTTTTGGGATGCGTGGTTTCACTTTTTGGGTGTGTGGTTTCACTTTTTGGGTGTGTGGTTTCACTTTTTGGGTGTGTGGTTTCACTTTTTGGGTGTGTGGTTTCACTTTTGGGTGCGGTGGTTTCACTTTTGGGTGCGGTGGTTTTACTTTTGGGTGCGATGGTTTCACTTTTGGGTGAGGTGGTTTCACTTTTAGGGTTGTTGATTCCCTTTACGGTGTTGTCGATTCACTTCATGATGCTGCCGATTTACTTTCACCATTCACGATCTCACCAACCATAAAAAGAACCTGCACAACACACGTGCAGGTTCTAATCTTCTCCTATTTTTTTATCTTCACTTTTTGGCAATCTTCCGGATTTTTTTGCTGATTCCCGAAGCAGAAACTCGACATGACTATTAACACTGCGGAATTCATCCTTTGCCCATGACTGTAAAATGTCATAGAGCTTTGGATCAATTCGCAGTGGGAAGCTCTTCTTCTTAGGCATAGAAACCCTCATTTACTTAAAGAATTTACTGATATAACGATCCAGTATTAATTATCGGCTGGGTACCATGGTCGGAAACGATGGAGACAAGAAGGTTATTCGCCATGGAAACACGTCTCTCGTCATCCAGTTCTATTCCGCCTGATTTCTCGAGCTGAGTAATGGCATCCTGAACCATGCCCACAGCTCCTTCGACAATTTGCTGGCGAGCTGCGATAATGGCGCTTGCCTGTTGTCTTTGCAGCATTGCCTGAGCGATTTCTGTAGAATAAGCTAAATGTGTTAGCCTTGCTTCAATTACTTCCACACCTGCGACCTTTAAGCGATCCTGTAGTTCTGCGGTTAACTCAGAAGATACTTCTTCTGCATTTCCTCTTAAAGTAAGCTCAACATCCTTAAATGTATCATACGGGTACTTTGTTGCAACAGCACGAATGGCTGTTTCGCTTTGAATTTCCACAAATTGTTCGTATTTATCTACATCAAACACTGCCTTTGCAGCATCGACAACTTTGAAAACAATAACCGCGGCAATTTCAATTGGATTACCATTTACATCATTTACTTTCAGACGATTACTGTTAAAGTTGCGCACTCGCAAAGAAATCATTCTTCTTACCGAAAAGGGAACTGTGATCACAATTCCTTCTTTTCGAATGCTTCCCATGTATTTCCCAAGAAAGATCACGACTGCAGATTGATTTGGTTGTATAAGCGTGATGCCACTTCCCAACGTTACAGCTACGATTAGGCAAATTCCGCCGATTATAAATTGCTGTTCAATAAAGCTGAATACTGTTCCTGCAAGCAGTGCTGCAATCAGGATAATACCTAAAAAACCATTCATACTCCAAGCGTTTTTCTCTTTGATCATAACGTTACACCATCCCCACTGTTTTGTATCATTATGATATCACTTTTGTATTAAATTGTAAATTATTATCCTGCTTTTTTTCTTATATTCTCTAAAGGTTCTCTGCTTGGCAGCACTAAATAGCTTTTACCATCAGATCTAATTTCCAAATCACCAAATACGGCTGTTGAAAAGATATCTGCGTTTACCTTATAAAGATTTCGGATAACACGGTCAACTGGATGGCCATAATCGTTCTCAATACTATATGTCAGAATTGCCGTCTCAGGAGAAACCGCCTTTAAAAAGTCCAGCGAGGAGCTAGTATTAGACCCATGGTGTGCTACTTTAATTATTTCCGCATCGAGATCATATGTTTTTAAAAATTCCTTTTCCTGCTCTTTTTCAACATCGCTCATTAATAATAAGTCAACCTCATCGTATGTAACTTTGAGAACGATAGAGGACTGGTTATTATTTTTGGAATTACCGTACGTATTAAGCACACGGATGGTCAGATGTGGATCTATCTTAATTAATTCATTTTTTTCGGCTAGCTTTACAGGAATGTCTTGTTTTATGATTTGTTGAATGTATCTCGCATAAGTTGTGGTAGTATGAAGTTTTCCAGAATCTAAAACTTTTTTTACTTTCACTTTCTTCAATACTTGTGGTAACCCACCTATATGATCGATATCTGGATGGGTTGAAATTAATAAGTCAATGCTATCTATATCTTTTTTCTTCAGGTAGGCAATAATTTTTTTGCCCGATCCGGGTGGACCACCATCAATGAGTATATTTTTTCCTGTTGGCGTATTCATGAGGATGCTGTCCCCTTGCCCTACATCAAGGAAATGTACCTTTAATAATCCAGGTATTCGTTCCGCAGATACAGGGAAAGAAATCAGGATAAATTGAGTGGTAACAATTAGAATGGTAAGGAGTTTTTTACACGACATGTCAACACCCTTTGTTTTCGTAATAACATTAGTTTTTTACAAAGGGTTCATATTTATAAGTGGAACAACTTGGGGCGATAATGCTTTAAGGAAGCGCTATACTTCCATAGGCATGAGGAGGTTTATTTCATTAAAAAAGACGCTGAACGTTTGATGTTCAGCGCCTTTATCTTTGTTTTATGCTTTTGCTACAATTATTTCTTCATCCTGAACACTAACTTCTACTTTTTCAATAGTGTCATCTTCTAGGATAAGGTCTGTAAGCTGGTCTTCAATTTTATCTTGAATGACACGACGTAATGGACGTGCCCCGAAACGACGATCATACCCAAGCTTAGCAAGATGACGTTTCGCTTCGTCGGTAATCATGATGTTAATATTATTTTCTTCCATATTTCTTTGTAAATCGTTAATCATCAGATCCACAATTTCCAACAGATGCTCTTCTTCCAATTCATTGAACTGGATAATAGAGTCAAATCGGTTTAGAAATTCTGGTTTAAAGTAAGCACCAAGGTTTTCTAGCGTCGAAACGGCTTCATGCTGATTACTATTAAAGCCTACACTTACTTCTTTAACGCCTGTGCCTGCATTACTTGTCATAATAATGACCGTTTCCTTAAAGCTTACTGTTCGACCTTGAGAGTCAGTTAAGTGTCCATCTTCCATAATTTGCAGGAACATATTTTGCACATCTGGATGAGCTTTCTCAATCTCATCGAGTAAAATAATGGAGTACGGATTTCTTCTTACTCTTTCTGTCAGCTGTCCAGCTTCCTCATGACCAACATAACCTGGAGGAGAACCGATAATTTTAGACACCGCATGTTTCTCCATGTACTCACTCATATCAAGGCGAATCAAGGAATCTTTAGAGCCGAAAAGTTCTTCTGCTAGTGATTTAGTTAACTCGGTTTTCCCGACACCAGTTGGTCCAACGAATAGGAATGATCCAATCGGACGATACTTGGATTTTAGTCCTGCACGGCTTCGACGGATAGCTTTCGCAACTTTGCTAACAGCCTCTTCCTGACCGATAACTTTAGCGCCTAGATTCTCGCCAATATTTTTCATTTTTTCCTGCTCATCTGCAGCGAGCTTTGTAACAGTAATACCTGTTTTTTCTTCTACAATTAGTTGAATATCTGAGATATCGACATCGATAACCTGTTCTTCATTCTTCGCTTTTTCTAATTGTTTTTGCAGTTGAATCTCCTGATATCTTAAATTAGCAGCTTTTTCATAGTCTTCTCTTTCAGCAGCTTCTTCTTTCTCTTTAATGATCTCTTCCAGTCGTTGATTAATGGAATTAGAATCTTTTTGTGCATTGGCAAGATTTAACCTTGAGCCAACTTCATCCATTAAGTCAATTGCTTTATCTGGAAGAAAGCGATCTTGGATATATCTATTTGACAAGTTAACAAATGCTTGAATTGCTTCATCTGAGTAACGCACTTCATGGAATGCTTCATAGCGATCTTTAATTCCATTAAGAATTTGCACCGCTTCTCCTAATGATGGCTCTTTCACCATGATCGGTTGCAGACGACGTTCCAATGCAGCATCTTTTTCAATCTGACGGTACTCTTTTAATGTAGTCGCACCAATTAATTGAAGCTCTCCTCTTGCTAGAGCTGGTTTTAAGATGTTTCCGGCATCCATTTGTGAGCCTTCAGCTGTGCCTGCACCTACTATTAAATGAATTTCATCTACGAATAAAATAACATCTTGACGTTCCTGAAGCTCTGAAATTAGTTTTTTCATACGCTCTTCAAATTGACCACGCACTCCGGTATTTGCTACAAGAGATGCTACATCAAGCATATAAATTTCTTTTTTCATTAGTTTTGCTGGAACGTTACCTTCACTAATTTTTAGTGCTAGCCCTTCAGCGATGGCTGTCTTCCCAACACCAGGTTCCCCAATAAGTACAGGGTTATTTTTATTTCGTCTATTTAACGTTTCAATTACTCGTTTTACCTCATTATCTCGTCCAATAACAGGATCAATTAATCCGGCTCTGGCTGCGTGGGTAACGTTTTTTGCCAATTGGTCAAGTAGACCATTACCGCGATTGTGTTTTTTCTCTTTTGTCTTTGCACCTGTTTTGTTATTACCTTGAGAAAAATGCTGAGAAAATGCTTGCTCTGCATTTCCAAAAGGTGAATTAGAAAAGAAATCGTTGGAATTCATCATTTTACCTTGGATTTCCTGAAAGCAATTATTACATAGATGCAATTCAGTCATTTCATTATTCATTCTCATTGCGACATTAATATTTGCTTGATTTTCACCACAGTTTTGACAAAGCATTTTCCATTCCTCCTTGAATATTTCAATCAAACTTTTATCAAATTTGACTTTAACTATATTTGACCTTTGATTTTTATTATACTCTGACCTTTTTTGACTTTCAAGTCTTTTGTTTAATTTTTTTGAGGAGGTGTGTGGAGTGGTTGATTGGCGGATGCTGATGGTTGATTGCTCGGCACGATTGGTCGATTACGCAACTGCATTGGTTGATTGCTCGGCACAATTGGTCGATGGCGAAGCTGCATTGGTTGATTGCTCGGCACGATTGGTTGATGGCGCAGCTGCATTGGTTGATTACCCGACACGATTGGTCGATGGCGCAACTGCATTGGTTGATTGACCGGCACGATTGGTCGATTGCGCAACTGCATTGGTTGATTGCTCGGCACGATTGGTTGATGGCGCAGCTGTATTGGTTGATTGACCGGCAGTGTTGGTCGATGGCGAAGCTGCATTGGTTGATTGCACGACAGTGTTGGTCGATTACGCAACTGCATTGGTTGATTGCTCGGCACGATTGGTCGATTACCCGGCAGTATTGGTCGATTACGCAACTGCATTGGTCGATTGCTCGGCACGATTGGTCGATTGCGCAACTGCATTGGTTGATTGCACGACAGCATTAATCGACTGCGCAATCACCTAACACAAAAAAGCAGGACAGATTCCAATATAAGAATCCATCCTGCTTTTTACCCCAAACCGCCTTAACCTTAAACTTTTTCTTTTTCCTTATTACGGAGCTCTACTCTTCTAATTTTTCCGGAAGTTGTTTTTGGCAGTTCTTTAATAAATTCAATATCTCTAGGATATTTATAAGGTGCTGTTAGTGTTTTTACATGATTCTGAAGTTCTTTTACAAGCTCTTCATCTTTAGATACTCCCTCTTTAACCACTACAAAGGCTTTTACAATATTTCCGCGGACTTCGTCAGGACTTGCTACTACAGCGCACTCTTGGACAGAGGGATGTTTTATAAGTGCATCCTCCACTTCGAATGGACCGATTGTGTAGCCTGAGCTAATGATAATATCATCACTTCTCCCCTCAAACCAGAAATAGCCATCTTCATCTTTGGAAGCTTGGTCTCCGGTTACATAATACTCTCCACGCTGAGTTATCTTGGTTCGCTCACTATCCTTATAATATTCACGGAAAAGAGCAGGGCAGTCTAATTTTACCGCGATATCCCCTACCTCATTTTCAGCTACTGGTCTACCTGCTTCATCAATAATATCTACTTCATTACCTGGGGTAGGTTTCCCCATTGAGCCTGGCCTTACTTCCATACCTTTCATGACACCTAGCAATAATGTATTTTCTGTTTGACCATAGCCATCCCTTACTACAATATTGAAGTGTTTTTTAAATGTATTAATCACCTCGACATTCAGTGGCTCTCCAGCAGAAACAGCACTATGCAATGCAGGAAGGTGATACGAATCGAGGTTGTCTTGCTTAGCCATCATTCGGTACTCAGTCGGTGTGCAGCATAAGACATTTATGGCATTCTCTTCTAATAGTTGTAAGTATTTTTGTGCTTCAAATTTGCCATGATAAACAAAGCCAGTGGCCCCTGAGCCTAGTACAGAAAGAAAAGGACTCCATGTCCATTTTTGCCATCCTGGTCCAGCTGTTGCCCAAACTTTGTCTCCTTGTTTAATACAGAGCCAGTTCTCTGCCGCCGTCTTTAAATGAGCAAACCCCCAGCCGTGGGTGTGGACGACTCCTTTTGGATTACCCGTTGTCCCGGACGTATATGGCAAAAATGCAATATCATCTCTTGTAGTGTTGGCAATTGTAAGCTTCTCTGAGGCATTAGCTTTTAAATCATCAAGGTAAAGCCAGTCTTCAACCGCCTCTCCTACAACAAATCGTTTTAGTGAGGATAACTGTTCGATACCCTCATATTGAGAAACAAACGGGTAGTAACTTACAATACCACTTACTTCTGCATGAGATACCCTGTATTGTAGATCATGCACTTTTAACATCTCTGAACATGGAATAACAATAATCCCCGTTTTTAATGCAGCAAGGTAGACTTCGTAGGCATCGAGTACTCTTGGTATCATCACAAGAAGCTTATCGCCTTTTACTAGACCTCGCTCCAAGAAAGCGTTTCCAATTCTGTTAGCATTCTCTATAAGCTTTGCATAGGTAATCTCTTTTCGTTTACCATTTTCATCTTCCCATATAAGCGCTGTCCTAGCTGTTTCCCTCGCGAAGCGTTCTACCTCCATTACAATGTTATAGTCTTCTGGAGCGATTAAGTCTTCTTTGCGCATGAATACTCTCCCCTTCACTCAATTTTTTCTATCATATCAAAATTTTATAAAAATTAAAACGTTATTAGAAATTTCCAATTGCTTACTAGTACAAATTGGTATTCCAATTTCAATTTACGTATATTATACTGTTTTTAATTATTAAATTTTTACATAGATGGAGAATGGGGTTAGCATATGACACCTTATGATAAAGAAGATTCTCTGGGAAAGTTGTTTTCAAGTCCACCCTCCCAGAACCAGGAATCTCACAACAACGCAGTTGAAGGCATAAAGAAGGAGTTACTTAATCATTATGCTTCATTGGCTATGCACCATCCTGATTTAATTGTAGCTTTTTCACCAGAGGGAGAAATATTATCACAAAATAAGGAAAGCATCGGGGAGTTTTTTGGCATTGTTGTTGATGAGATCGACTTAAAGAGCCTAATACCGGAAACATATAAAGCACCCCTTACAAATGCTTTTAAGCAAGCTTTAAAAGGACAATCAGAAAGGCATGAGCTTAAATTCGAAGGGGAGCAGGTAAAGAAAATTGTACAAGCCTGTGCCACCTTTATTCCCATTTGGGGTTCTGAGAAAATCGTTGGTGTTTATATCATTATTGAGGATACAAGTGAGATAAAGGAACTCTCCGAAGAGTTAAAAAAACACAAAACTCATCTTATCGCTGCGCAAAACTTAGCCTCTATGGGCAGCTGGGAATATATTATTACGGACGAAGTGCTTTTTTGTTCGCCATCCTTTTATACGATTTTTGGCATAGATCCCTCTGAAGAAGTGTCCATGAAAAAAGTATTAAAATATATCCATCCCAATGACCGAGAAAAAGCGCGAACCATTTACAATCGTGCTCTTAAAGAGGGTAATTCCTATAAGATTGAATATAGAATTTACCATCAACAAGATGAAAATAAACTTCGTTACATTAGGATTCAAGCGGAAGTTCTGTGGCGAAACAATATCCCATGGAAGTTAATTGGAGTAGTAATGGACTATACCGAAGAGAAGAATTTAGAGCTCGAACTCCATCACACCTTAGATAGTATGGTTCATATTTTAAATAACCTCGATGCAGGAATATGGATGAAAGAATATAACACAAATAGAGTTACTTATGCTTCAAAGCAGCTTGAGGAGTTACTCCACCTACCGATAGAAAAGATCTATGAAGATTCGACGGTTTGGGAAAATGTTATACACCCAGATTTTAAGGAAAGAGTCATGAGAAAGCAAAGCAAGGTTTTAGAAGGCAAGGCTCTGAAGCATCGATACCAAATAGTGTGTGGTGACGGGTCGGTTAAATGGGTCCTTGATCAAACGCTTCCATGGGTAGATAATGACGGGAATATCACGCATTTGTTCGGTGTAATAGTAGATATAACCGAAGAAAGAGACATGCAAGATCACTTACGTTATATTTCGACACATGACGAGATCACCGATTTGCCTAATCAGCAAACCTTGCATAAAACCGTGGAGAGACTCATCGATGACGAGGCTCCATTTGCAATTCTTCACCTTGACCTCGATCGTTTTCATGTTATTAATCATTCGTTAGGTTATCAAGTGGCGGATATGGTCATTCAACGTCTCGCTGAACGGCTTACAGGAATTTTGCCAAAAGATGGTTATCTAGCGAGACTAGACAACAACGAATTTGCAATCATTATGCGCTATCATGATGATAAAGAAAAGATCTTTGAGTTTGCAAAATTAACCATTCAAACGATCGGAAAAGCCTTACTAGTACTAGATTATGAACTAAATGTTACCACGAGCATTGGAATAAGCTTCCACCCCGAGGACGGGACAAGCAAGCTAAAACTCTTGGAGAATGCTTACTCAGCACTTTATCAAGCAAAAAAACAAGGTAGCAATACTTATCAGGCTTACTCTTGTTCAAACGATATTTCCTCTTACAAAAAACTTTTACTAGAAAAAGATATGCGTAAAGCAATTGTAAATGAAGAATTTCAATTATATTATCAGCCACAAGTGGAAGCTGCTACTGGTTCCATACAGGGAGCAGAAGCACTTATACGCTGGAGACATTCTGAATGGGGAATGGTTCCTCCGAATGAGTTTATTCCACTTGCGGAAGAGAACCATCTTATTCACCATATCAGTGATTGGGTTATCCGAAAGACGTGTGCCCAACTAAGGCAGTGGAAGGATGCAGGATACCCATTAAAACCGATTTCCATTAATCTTTCTCCACTCCGTTTATTAAAAAGAGGCCTTGTGGAACTAATCAAGGAGCAGCTAACCTTTTACCAGATCCCTGCTGAATTGTTGGAAATAGAGATAACGGAGAGCTCCTTACTTAAAAATGATATAAGTGTGCTTAAAACCTTAGAAGAGCTTCGCAATCTGGGCATTAAAATTGCCATCGACGATTTCGGAACAGGCTATGCTTCCTTAAATTACCTGCACGAATTTGAAGCAGATATTCTTAAAATTGACCAGATTTTCATCCAGAATATTACTTCTGCAAACAAAAAAGATGCTGCAATCGTTTCAGCAGTCATTCATCTCGCTAAAGAAATTGGCATGCGTATTGTTGCAGAAGGTGTAGAAGAAAAGGAACAATATGACTTTTTAAAAGAAAGAAACTGTGACCTTATTCAAGGGTATTATTTTTCTAAGCCTGTTCCACTAGCAGACTATGAAGAAATGCTATGCCGTGGTTTATCCATCCCTAAAGGTAATTAGCATAAATATTGCATATCTCTTTTTCCCAATGTTATTCTATTTTCTTGTCTGGACAACTATTAAGCATGATACGATACTACGATGAGAGCACGTGAAATGAGGCTAAAAAATGCACTACTTAAAGACCTTAAAATATATTAGATTAAAATTAATAAATAGATCAGCTTCCCCGCCTAATAATATGATGAACTTGGAGAACCATAGCTTATGAGGACGCATCCTTCTATTTCCTATGACAGAGTGTTAATGGAGGGCATCCAGGACATGGTGTTTGTAATGGACGTACTCCCGGATCTTACTTTTCAATACGAGTTTATGAATCATTCGGCTAAAAACCATACGGGGCTTGGAGAAAATTCTATTGGTAAGTCGCTAGAGGAAGTGCTTTCTGCAGAGATGGCCTCTTATATTTCTTCGGAGTATAAAAGAGCAATCAATACAGGCACTCCCATATTGTATGAGGACTCTTTTGTCGCACTAAATGGTGAACGCCACTACTCGGAAACACGCGTCACCCCGCTCTATGATGAAACCGGTAAATGCACACACCTGGCTGCCGTTGTAAAGGACGTTACAATTCAGAAAAATGCTCAAAAGGAAGTACAAACTTCAAGCAATCTACTTTTTCAAAATCAGCAACGGTACCAGTCACTATTTAAATACAACCTAGACGCTGTACTATCCATCGATACGAAGGGGAAAATAATCTCCAAAAACCTTGCTGTAGAAACGATAACTGGTTATACAAGAGAGGGATTAATCGGGGAATACTTTTATAAATATGTAATCCCGCCGGAAGTCTCTACAGCTGTTAACGCTTTTGAGCAAGCACTCAAGGGAGAGGCAAAAGAAATAGAGCTAACGATCTTTGACCAAGCTCAGCAAAAAATGAAGATTGTTGTAAAATTCACTCCCATCATTATGGATGAAGAAGTTGCAGGTGTATTTGCTATTTTTAAAGACATTACACTGCAGAAGCAATATGAGGAGAAGCTACAATATATCGCGTTACATGACCCCTTAACAGACTTACCAAATAGAAGGCTATTTGACGCACGCTTAGAACACGCATTAGACAATCTTGAAAACAGGCAAAAGCAGTTCGCACTTTTGATGCTAGACATCGACCACTTTGAAAAAATAAACGATACCATGGGCCATGACACGGGCGATGCTGTTATTAAAGATTTTGCTAACAAACTTTCCAGCTGTATCCGCAACTCTGATATTGTAGCAAGATTTGGAGGAGATGAATTTATCATTCTGCTTGAATTATCTTCTGCAACTGAACAAACAGCAATCAGCCTCGCTACATTGATCCGACATAGAGTGCAGGAACCAACTCATGTGAATGGAAAACAAATAAAAATTACAACGAGCATTGGCATTTCGATTGCAACAGATCCGACAATCACGGCCAAGGGAATAATAAAGCAGGCGGATATTGCTTTATATAAAGCAAAAGAAAATGGTAGGAATACCTTTTACATGGCACAAAAAGACTGAAGGGCAAATCCTTCAGTCTTTTTGTGCCATACATTCACTTATTCGTATCCATACACGGCTTCGGGAAGTTTATCCTCCAGTACCAAATCATCCAAACTTTTAAATGCGTAACCTTGTTTATGCAGCTCTGTAATGAGTCTTTCTAATGCTTGAGCATTGTCAGATGAAACAGTGTGCAATAGTATGATAGCACCCGGATGGATCTGGTCCATAATTTGATTAAATGCATACTCCCAGCCCTTTTGCTTACTCGTTTCCCAATCAATAAAAGCTAAGGACCAGAATATGTGGAGATAACCTAGTTCATAAGACCAATCCAAGGTTTGTTCATTGAAAATCCCTCTAGGAGGTCGCAAGTATTTTAAATTATCCTGTTCCGAGACTTCTGCAACTGCCTTTTCTAAATCCTCTAGCTCTTTTTTCATGGATTCCTTTGAAATAACAGAGAAATCAGGGTGATGATAGGAATGGTTTCCAATAATATGGCCCTCGTCCACCATTCGTTTTACTAAATCAGGCTCACTCTTCACATAATGCCCAGTAACAAAGAATGTAGCTGGAACTTCCTTTTTCTTTAACACATCCAAAATATCATCAGTATAGCCTTCCTCATATCCATTATCAAAGGTAAGATATACATTTTTTTCACCAGATTTATCTGCATAGTAAGCACCATATTTTTCGAGCATTTCTTCATACTTTCCGATATACGGAAGCGTATGGTCACTATTTTTCTTGTAACCCCAACCGTATCCTTCAGCCTCTATTGATGCTACATGGAAAAGTGGAAAGGTAAGTAATACAGCTATGGACACTATCAACTTTTTCATAACAACCCACCTGTTTTTATCTTACTTTTTCCTTCTTTAAAGTAATTATACAGGTGGGTGCTCATGTCATAGTTATGATCATTATCCCGCCTTAACTGGCTGTTAGACCTCCAATTCAAGAAAGCTGGAAACGATCTAGCATTTTTAGTGGGGAAGGAAGGGAAACCCCCACCAAATGAAGTTTCACTTTATAAAATAATCGCTGCTATCCACCCGAACAAGAATAAAGGAATATTATAGTGAATGAAAGTCGGCACAACAGTGTCCCAAATGTGGTTGTGCTTTCCATCAGCATTCAAGCCGGATGTTGGTCCGAGCGTACTGTCTGATGCAGGTGAACCAGCATCACCTAGCGCACCCGCGGTTCCAATTAGCGCTGCAGTTGCCATCAGTGAAAAACCTGCTGCCAAACAGATTGGTACATATAATGCTGCTAAGATTGGAATGGTTCCAAAGGATGAGCCAATTCCCATCGTTACAAGTAACCCGACAAGCAGTAAGATAAATGCGATAAGTGGCTTATTACTGCTATCCAAAAATCCTGATGAAGACTCTACTAATGCTTGAACAGCTCCTGTTTCTGTAAGAATATTTCCATACCCTGAAGCAACGAGCATCACAATGGCAATGGTTCCCATCATCGCAATTCCTTCAGCCATAACTCTGTCACCGTTTTTAAATGGTACAGCTAGTAAAAGGAACATGAGTACTAAGCCAGTTAACGCTCCAAGTACAAGACTTTCTGTAATAAGCTGAACTGCTAAAGCACCTGCAATCGCAATTAAAGTCATGCCATGTTTGCGATTAAAGGAGACTGCTTCACGCTCTACAATTGCGGATAATTCTGTTCCGCCTGCCGCCTCAGGCATATCGCGGTCTTTGCGATAAGTGAAGAAGATGGCAATAAGAAGCCCAACAATCATACCAGACCCAGGTATAAGCATAGAAAGAGCAGTTTCACTTACAGAAATATCTATCCCATTCTCTGTCATTCCAGTTACAATTGTTCTATGGAAAAGCAACCCAAAACCAGCCGGGATCATGAGGTAAGGAGCTTTTAAGCCAAAAGTAAGGGCAGTAGCCACTGCACGGCGATCAACTCGCATGTTATCAAATAATTTTAATAATGGCGGTATTAAAATAGGGATAAATGCTATATGAACTGGTATTGCATTTTGTGATAAGGATGCAACACCCGCAATAACAAGCAGCATCATCGTCTTTTTACCAGTTAAGATTCGAATAAGAAAATTAACAAGTAACGTAGTGATACCCGTGTAGCTAATCGCTACAGCAAATGCGCCAAGTAAAATGTAGCTTAACGCCGTATCAGCTCCCCCTCCCATTCCTGCAACGAGCATTTCAACTGATTCTACAGTAGATAATCCTGCCATCACCCCTGCAGCAAGTGAAGCAGCAATAATTGCTATTATGACGTTAACACGTAAAAGACTTAAAATCGTCATTACGAGAACAGATACAACCACGATCCATTCCATTATGGTTTCCCCTCTTTCTTTGTTAGCCAATGTTTCATTTATTCGCTTTAATACTTTATTATGATAAAGTAATGAAGTGTTGGTTGTCAAGGAGTTCTTGGTTATTTTTTTGAGAGAGGTGTTTTTGTGGCGCAACCATTCTTTGATGCAGCGCGACTTCTCTTGAGTGGGGGCTCGACTCCTCTTCTAACTAAAAACCCCGCGAACTCACGGGGTTAGGGTAAAATCAATTAATTTTATCTCACATTATAAGAGAAAGAAACATGATCCTGTATAGGTATCCAGGCACCAATCCCTTGTTTGGTTACATTTTTTACGACGAGAGCCTTTTTAGATCCTTTTAACTGAATATATACTTCTCCAAAGGTAACTTGTCCCTTTTCATTAACTGCGGGGGCATAGGAATCTAATGTGGCGTGCTTTTCAGTCGGAACAGAGTAAGAGTTGTCTTTCTTCGTATTTTTACCAATAACAGTATGGTAAGCTAGCGGAAGCTTTGTTTTTTCTTTCGATTTAAGGAGCATCATTTTCTTAATATCATCTGGATTTGCGATTTTATTTGTTAATGCACCTTTCACTTCCTTCTGTTCTTGCTGAACATAGTTCATATTCTGAGCTGTTTCTCCACCTACATTATTTAATTCATTCTTATTGATCGGTTGATATTCCCAGTTAATAGTCGTCTCAAGAGACTCATAATTCAGTGGCCATCTGCCAATAAAGACCATCCCACGATACCCAAGGGCAATTGGTGAGGGATTAATTGTTGATTCATTCAGCATTTTAATCAGCTCGGGGTTTTCAACTTTCACTTTTAGGCTTTCTATTAACTCTTTTGTTAAATCACTTGGTTCCACTACTTCCTGATCTTCTGTAGCGTTCGGGAAAGTATTTTCCTTAGAAATCGTTAGCACATGACTTGGGATTTTAAAATCTTCTTTCTTTTCTTTACTGAATCCACTAGACGGAAAAAGAAGTGTAAACACACATAAGGTTACTAATAAGAAAACAACATTGCTTTTTTTCATTGATTTTATGTCCCTTCTTTTTCCTCTAGTTTTTTCGGACATAAAATTTTTATACCTATTCACGCAGTTTTAGCTAAGTTCAACGGTATCAATTTGCTCTTCTATTGTAATACTGTTTTCAACGGAGCGTACCATCGAACAGTTTCTACGAGCAATTTCCAAATTTTTATATAATTTTTCAGGGTCAAGACGACGGCCTTTCACAACATAATGAAGGACAATCTTTTCAATCCGATTTGCCTCTTCAGGATTTCTTTCTACTTCTGCGCTAATTTGTAAATCCACAATTTCGGTGCGCTGCTTTTCTAAAATTTTGCGAAAAACAGATGCACTACAACCCGCTATCGAGGCAACCATAAGTTGAAAAGGTCGGTAGCCAAATTCGTCGTTTCCTGATATATCCAGTTCTCCGTATGGAAGCTCTACTCTCATACCATTTTCTTTCAGATGAAATTCCATTTGAAACCCTCCTATTTAATCCTTTGTATACTATAACCTTAATTCATTTTTACATAACCTTCAAAAATCTGTAACGATTGACGATTGCAAAAAAAGACATTAAATTGAATAAAGAGATTAAAATGAAGGAGAACAACATGGTATCAGCTAATACACGATTTTGGATATTAATTGCACTCGTAACGATTTCAGGGTTTTCACAGGGAATGCTGCTTCCACTCTTAGCAATTATTCTCGAGCAAAATGAGGTTTCTTCCTCCATAAATGGCCTCCATGCCACAGGGCTTTATGTTGGGGTCTTACTTGCATCGCCGTTCATGGAGAGACCAATGCGTAAATTAGGATTTAAGCCGATTATCGTTATTGGAGGATTGCTTGTTTTTGCATCCTTAGCTTTCTTTCCGTTATGGCAGTCTCTTTGGTTCTGGTTTGTGCTACGTATGATGGTAGGAATTGGCGATCAAATGCTTCACTTTGGAACACAAACATGGATTACGACTACTGCATCTAAAGAATCCCGTGGACGTAGCATTGCTTATTATGGTATGTTTTTCGGGTTAGGATTTGCTCTTGGTCCATTAATGACAAGGCTTCTATCCATCCATGAAGCACTTCCCTTTTTTGTTTCAGCTGGGCTTAGCATGATCGTATGGTCCCTTATGTTGTTTGTACGCAACATGTGGCCAGCAGATGATTATGATTCCGGGAGTGGTAATAGCTCCATTAAACGTTTTATCCAAACGGGAAAAATAGCGTGGGTTGCTTTGCTTCCCGGTTTTGGCTATGGTTTCCTTGAGGCAACCTTACATAGTATTTTTCCTGTTTACGGATTAAGAATAGGCCATGATGTCGATATCTTATCCTTACTTATCCCTTGCTTTGCGATTGGTAGTTTAATTACACAGCTTCCACTTGGGATACTGAGTGACCGAGTTGGCCGAAAAAACATATTGCTTTCCGTACTTATTGGCGGAATTGCTTGCTTTATGTTTGCAGCATTCTTGGAGACCTCTGTTATTGCGTTATTTATTTTATTTACGCTTGCTGGAATGTTCGTCGGTTCCCTATTCTCTTTAGGCATTTCTTATATGACAGATTTATTGCCAAGTAATTTGTTACCAGCTGGTAACCTAATGATTGGGATCACTTTCAGCCTTGGCAGTATTAGCGGCCCATTCCTTGGTGGCTTGTACGTCGAGTTTTTCCCAGGACTGTCCTTTTTCTACCTAATAGGGCTCATGCTTATCCTTGTACTTGTAGCAATTTACTTCAAACGAGACAAACAAATCGCGACATCTTAGTTAATGAAGCCACTATATTTTCTTTGCAAAAAAGCCTCATGGACCCAGGTCCATAAGGCTTTTCTCACTTTAATAGCGAATTTCCTAAACAAATCGGCTATACCGTTCTTCCAAACGATCTTGAAAGAACGAAATCAAGATACATACAGGCCAGTATATAAGCGCGACAAGTATGTACATAGTCATCGCATCAAATTCTCTACCTGCTACAATTTGTGTTTTTTGGAACAGCTCTGGCACTGTTATTACTGCTGCTAGCGATGTTGCTTTCACAATATCCATAAACACGTTTGTAAGTGGTGGAATAGCAATGCGCGTTGCCTGCGGGAGAATAACGATCCGCAATGTCTTAAAATATGGCATGTTAAGCGCTCGCGCTGATTCCCATTGCCCATGGTCAATACTGTTTAAAGAGGAACGGTCAATTTCCGCTATATAAGCAGCGCTATTTAATCCAAACCCTACACAGGCGGCGACCATTGCTGTAAATTCTATACCTACTACCGGCAAACCAAAATAGAGGATAAACAAAAAGACTAGAATTGGTGTACCACGCATGAAGGAAATATAAATCCTTGCAGGCCATCGTAAAATAAGACGATTAGATCCTCTGGCAAGCGCAAGAAAAAGCCCTAAAACAAGCCCAACCCCCATGCTTATAAACGAGATAAGCATGGTTGCTGGCAAACCACTTAATACAAAGGGAAGGCTCTCCCATGCTAGTACCGGATCAAACAACCCACCAAAATCAAAACCACCTAAGTTCATAATAAATTCTCCTTATAGATCAAGGCCTTCAATTTCTTGTATTTCTTCTGTTGGTTTCTGTGATGCATCTTCCTTATAAAACTTCTCAGCTAACTCTGTAAGTGTACCATCTTCTCGCATTGCTGTTAGCGCCTTGTTTATTTCTTCTGTTAACTTATCCGCATCCTTTGGCATTACGATTGCTTGCTCTGTTGGATGGAATTTTAGGTCTGGATGTAAATGGATATCAAAATCTGGGAAGCCTGCAACACCAAATTTAGATAAAAAGTAGTCATTTACAATAACATCTGTTCTGCCATTGTGAACGTCACGCAAATAAGCTTCGTTCGGGGCGTTACCATATGTTTTTATTTCCGCACCAAAATGTTCAGCAATTTGACTGTAGATCGTTGTTGCGCCACCACCTGCTATTTTACCTTCAAGATCCTCAAGAGATTCAATTCCAGAGTTATCTTCTTTTCTTACAACCATGGTAGAATATGAATATTTATATGGCTCACTAAAGTTGAATTCTTCTTTCCGTTTATCTGTCGCTTCAATATCATTTGCAGCAACATCAATACGTCCACTTTTTACAGCTGGAAGCATACCATCAATCCCCAAAATTTCAAACGATACATCCAGATTAAGACGCTTAGCAACTTCACGCATTATTTCTACGTCATAGCCTGTTAGCTGATCCTGACTTTCTTCTTCCCCATCGTAAAATGATGCAGCTAATAATGTACCAGAAGTTCCTACTACCAATTCACCGGACTCTTGGATTTCATCCCATCTTTCATCTGTACTACCTGTTTCATTGTTACTGTTTTCTTCATTATCTTCTGTCCCGCAAGCACTTAAGAAAACCATAACAGCAACAAATGAAAGCATTAACAATACTTTCTTCATAATTCCCCACCTCTATTGTTATATTTAAAAATATATTTAGATTGTAACAGGTATAACAGATAATTTCAAAATTAAATTTTTAGTTTTATTTTTTTACGTTAAGAATTGAGGCTATTATCTCACTTTGCTTGTAGCTTTATACAAAAAACAGTGAGGTTGTTGAGAACCTCACTGTTTAAAGAGCAGATCATATTATTTTATTTCTAATTTTAAACCGTTGGATAACACTATTGCTTATTTATGCAGTCTTTTTTCCCGAATATAGGCGTTAAGAACGCCTCCAGCCATAATTATAATACCTGACAGATAAAACCAAATCATGAGCACAATTACGGTTCCTAAGCTTCCATAGGTAGCTGAGTAATTTCCAGCAGTAGTTACATAAAAGGAAAAACCTAGCGAAGCAAGCTGCCATAACAATGTAGCAAAGAGAGCTCCCCAAATCGTATTTTTAAAATATACCCGTAAATTTGGTGCAAGCTTATACAAGGCAACCAATACAATAAAAATCACTACGGAAGAAACAATCCAACGCAGTCCTTGCCATACGACTATAAAGCTTTCTGATAAGCCGACAAATGAGAATAAGTACATGCCGATCATACGTCCGAAAATAGGTAAAAGGAATGCAATTAAAATGACTAGTACCATGGCGATAGTAAGAACAATCGCAATTAATCGCGAGACAATAAAGGAACGATTCTCCTCGACACTATACGCGATATTAAAGCCTCTCATAATGGCGTTTACCCCATTTGATGCCGCCCAAAGTGTTGCAATAAAACCAAATGATAATAGTCCGCCATTCTGATCTGCAAGCAACTGACTAACATTTGTACTAATTAAATCAACAATTTGGGGTGGTGCATAGGTGCGGATTGTATCGAGTATAGCAATATCATCAAAAGGCAAATAACCAACCAAAGTCAAAAGAAACAACAGAAAAGGAAACAACGATAACAGGAAGAAATATGCCAACTGTGCCGCTAAACCAAACACGTCCACTTCTTCAAACTTGGCATATATTTCTTTAACAAAGTTAGGTACTTTGTTCACGTAGACACACTCCTATACGAACAGTCATCCCTACTCTATTCTGTTTGTTTCATTTCTATTCGTATATTTTTCTAAAGTTGTTTCTACTTGTTCCAATGCATTTATCGTGCTTTGTGCTCCACTACTGAAGTTTTGATTAAATGTATCAAAAGCTACTCTTACTTTTCTTACTGCATCAGACGGATTGTGAAGCACTGATTGTGTCCCTGATTTAAAGGACGCTAATTTCATTCGGGAATAATGACGAGTCTCCCGATCAAATAAGGTAATTGCCCCTCCGACAAGTGCCCCAATTAATACTCCGAATACTAGTTTTCGATTACCCATTTTGTTTCTCTCCTTTTTCTTTATGTAGTCCAGAGCTCTTAATAGCTTTCCCAAATCTTTATATCTTAAGAGCATCTCCAATAATATCTTTATTATAAGCAACTTACCAATCACTAATCAACGATTAGCTGTTCAGAAAAATCAGCAACCCCCAGTTATAAAACTTAAAACAATATTGATAACTATTAATTGGAACTAGGAAAAAGAGGAGAATATTGCACTAATTGACATAAGAAGTCTATTATTTCATAAAACACTTGACTTAAATTTTCTTAATATTTAATATAATACAATAACAGGGGGAGGGGTTAAAGTGGAGGATATCATTAGTTCCATAAGTAATATTGTATGGGGTCCACCAATGCTTATATTAATCGTTGGTGCCGGCCTATATTTAACGCTGCGTCTTGGCTTCTTACAATTTCGAACATTACCTTATGCGTTAAAATTAGCATTCAGTCCAGCACGCCAGGACAAGAAATCCCAAGGGGACATTAGCCACTATCAGGCGCTTACTACTGCCATGGCAGCTACGGTCGGAACAGGAAACATTGTTGGGGTAGCGACGGCTGTTGTGTTAGGTGGCCCTGGTGCAGTGTTATGGATGTGGGTTACAGCGCTTTTAGGAATGGCAACGAAATATGCAGAAGCCATCCTTGCTGTTAAGTATCGGGTAGTCAACAGTAAAGGCGAAATTTCCGGTGGACCGATGTATTATTTAGAAAAAGGATTGAAAGCAAAATGGCTCGGCGTCTTATTTGCCATTTTTGGATCATGTGCTGCGTTTGGGATCGGCAACATGGTACAATCCAATTCTGTTTCAAAAGCGATGTCAGATTCCTTTAATGTTCCAACATGGGTAACTGGCCTGATCCTCATGCTTTTAGTTGGTCTGGTTATATTAGGAGGAATAAAAAGCATCGGAAAAGTTACCTCATTTTTCGTACCAATCATGGCAGCTTTTTACGTTTTAAGTGGACTTGTTATTATGGTTTTAAACTTCGATATTGTGCCACAAGCAATTGGAACAATTTTTAATGATGCCTTTACAGGAAGCGCGATTGGTGGTGGACTCCTCGGAACGGTTATTCGCTACGGGGTAGCGCGTGGGGTATTTTCAAATGAAGCCGGGCTTGGTTCTGCGCCTATTGCGGCGGCTGCTGCGAAGACAGATTTACCGGGAAGACAGGCACTTGTTTCCATGACACAGGTTTTTATTGATACAATTATTGTTTGTTCTGTTACCGGGATTACAATTGTAATGGCAGACATGTATGGGGGCGGCCTAGAGGGTGGCGATCTAACCTCCGCTTCTTTTGCTGCATTCCTTGGTGATACAGGAGGCTACATTGTTACGATCGGCATTGTGTTATTCGCTTTTTCTACTTTAGTAGGCTGGTCTTACTACGGAGAAAAATGTTTCTCATACCTATTCAGTGATAAGGCAATTCCATACTACCGTGTGGTCTTTGTGCTTGCCGTCATGTACGGGGCACTGGAGGAGTTAAGTGTCGTCTTTGGCATCTCTGATATTATGAATGCCCTTATGGCAGCACCAAACTTAATCGGTTTAATTGGTTTATCTGGAGTCGTTGTCTATGAAACGAAGCGATTTCTTAAAGTCGCCAAAGAAGAGAAATATCAGAGTAAAGAAAGAAAAGCACGGATTGGATAGAAGAGGAGAGCTTAACATGGCTCTCCTCTTCTTTTATACGCTGATATTTATGCAAGTGGTGCAACACAGGCTTCATCATTGTTTTTAGCTGCATTGACATAAGTAGATACATTATAAGCATCAAGATCATCTACTTCAATATTTTTAAGAAAAGCATGCATGGAGGCAGGATTCTCTGTCTGCGGGAGGATCCATTCAGCTTCTTTATCCTTTGGCAAAATTATTGGCATACGATGGTGGATTTCCTGCATAAAAGGATTCGCTTCCTTTGTTAAAACCGTGCAGGTGAAAAGCTCTTTTTCCCCCTGCTCCCATTTATCCCACAATCCGGCGAAAGCAAAAAGGCTGCGATCTTTTAAGCGAATCCGCTTTGGTTGTTTTCCATGTTCATTCTTTTGCCATTCAAAAAAACTATCCGCAACGATTAAACAACGCTTTTTAGCCATAAGCTTTTTAAAGCTTGGCTTTTCATGAGCTGTTTCACTCCGAGCATTAATCATTTTATAGCCAATCTTTTCATCTTCAGCCCAAGATGGCACTAGTCCCCACCTTAAATAGCCGGCACGTTTTTTCTTCCCGTCATGTATGATAGCAAGCACATTTTGACCAGGTGCAATGTTGAAGCTCTGTCCATAATTATCTATTCTGTCCTGTTCCAAATCGAAAGTTCTTAAGACCTCAAGTTCATCCGCAAGCATCGTATACCGTCCACACATAATCCATCCTCCTTTTACTACCTAGAATATACTTAGATCCCACTGTGTTGCAATATGTCTGAGCAACCTAATTCCTGCTGTACTATTTCCCTTGCTATCCAAGGCCGGTCCGTAAACCGCCATCCCACAACCATCCATAAATGGCAGGGGTTCATTTCGCACACGTGGTGGGGACACGGCAATTATCCCACCAGAAACCCCACTTTTCGCAGGAATGCCGACATATGCCGCGAACTTCCCGGAAGCATCGTACATGCCACATGTCAGCATGAGAGCCTTCGCGAGACGAGCAACCTGTCTTGGAATAAAATGTTCCTCCGAATCAGGATCTTTTCCATCATTTGCAAGAATTAATCCAATCCGAGCTAAATCATCAATCGTTACCTCAAGGGAGCATTGTTTAAAATACGTATCAAGTGTAACCTCAATATCTGATTCCAAAAATCCTGTTTCCAATAAATAATAACCTATTGCCTTGTTCCGTGTTGAAGTCTCCCGTTCAGACTCATAGACTTCTAGGTTTATGTTCGGTCGATGACCAAGTATTTTCTCCATTAAAGTAAGGAGCGGATCCAATTTTTCTTCAGAAGTCTCCCCACACAGCATGGAAGATACCGTAATGGCTCCTGCGTTTACTAATGGATTAAATGGTTTTTTTAACTGTTTCATTTCCAAATGCATGATGGAATTAAAGGCTTCCCCTGTTGGCTCTACGTCTACCTTATCCAACATATAGGCGACACCTCTCTCCATACAAGCAACGATAAAACTAAGTACTTTGGAAATACTTTGTATCGTAAATTTGACGTCTACATCCCCAGATCGTATCTTCATTCCATGCATGCCAATAATCGAAATCCCAAGATGATCCTGCTTCGCTTCCTTCAGTGCTGGTATGTATGAGGCAACCTCTCCTTCTGAGGTATGCTTCCTATAAAAAGAAACCCAATCATCCACATATTCTTGTAGCCATTTCTGTGACATCCCCGTATTCCAATTCACTGCTCCCTGTACCATGTGTAAATCCTCCTGTTAGTCATATGTAAAACCATTTCCCTTCTGTTTTTCCCCTAAACGCCTGAAAATATAAAAGAAACTTCATATGGGTGTGGCTTCGTTTTAGTTATTGCGGGAGATATGGCTGAAGTTTGTGTGGTGTTGTGGTTGAGTGGGGAGCTGCGTTGGTTGATTTCACTGCTCCCTCGGTCGATTGATCAGCTGCACTGGTTGATGACACTGCTCCATTGGTTGATTGATCAGCTGCGTTGGTTGATGACACTGTTCCTTTGGTCGATTGATCAGTTGCACTGGTTGATGACAATGCTCCTTTGGTCGATTGATCAGCTGCACTGGTTGATGACACTGCTCCATTGGTTGATTGATCAGCTGCGTTGGTTGATGACACTGTTCCTTTGGTCGATTGATCAGTTGCACTGGTTGATGACAATGCTCCTTTGGTCGATTGATCAGCTGCATTGGTTGATGACACTGCTCCTTTGGTCGATTGATCAGCTGCACTGGTTGATGAAACTGCTCCATTGGTTGATTGAACAGCTGCATTGGTCGATGACACTGCTCCTTTGGTCGATTGATCAGCTGCATTGGTTGATGACACTGCTCCTTTGGTCGATTGATCAGCTGCACTGGTTGATGACACTGCTCCATTGGTTGATTGAACAGCTGCATTGGTCGATGACACTGCTCCTTTGGTCGATTGACCAGCTGCTTTGGTTGATGGCAATGCCCTGTTGGTTGATTGATCAGCTGCTTTGGTTGATGACACTGCTCCATTGGTTGATTGAACAGCTGCATTGGTCGATGACACTGCTCCTTTGGTCGATTGACCAGCTGCTTTGGTTGATGGCAATGCTCCCTTGGTCGATTGATCAGCTGCACTGGTTGATGAAAATGCTCCATTGGTTGATTGATCAGCTGCGTTGGTTGATGGCAATGCTCCCTTGGTCGATTGATCAGCTGCTTTGGTTGATGACACTGCTCCATTGGTTGATTGATCAGCTGCTTTGGTTGATGACAATGCTCCCTCAGTCGATTGATCAGCTGCTTTGGTTGATGGCAATGCTCCCTTGGTCGATTGATCAGCTGCTTTGGTTGATGACACTGCTCCATTGGTTGATTGATCAGCTGCACTGGTTGATGACACTGCTCCCTTTGGTTAACACAAAAAAGAGGCTAACCTAAGTTAGCCTCCTCACTAAAATATTATTTTCCAATAAATTGTTGTGTCCAGTGATTTCCTTGTTCAACGTATCCTACACCGATGTGTGTAAAGTTACCATTCATGATGTTAGCACGGTGACCTTCACTGTTCATCCAAGCATTCACTACTTCTTCTGGTGTGCGTTGCCCTTTAGCAATGTTCTCCCCAGCAGTGCTGTAGCTAATGCCGAATTGCTTCATCATGTCAAATGGAGATCCGTAGTTCGGGCTGTTATGAGCAAAGTAACCACTTGATGCCATATCACGAGACTTTTCACGTGCTACTTTGCTTAGCTCTGTATCAATCTTCAATGGTGCTAGACCTTGTTTTGCTCTTTCTTGGTTTGTTAGTTCTACAACTTCTTGTTCAAATTGGCTTAGTTCTGAAGTTTGAGCTTGCTCATCAGCTTGTTTGTTTTCTTCAGCTACAGGCTGTTGTGGTGCTGGCGCTTCTGTTTGTTCTTCTTGAGCTGGTTGCTCTTGTTTTGGTTCTTCTTGTTTAGGTTGTTCTTGCTTTGGCTCTTCTTTTACTGGTGCCTCTTGTTTTGGCTCCTCTTTTTGAGCTTGTTCTTCTTTAGGTTGCTCTTGCTTTGGTTCTTCTTTTACTGGTGCTTCTTGTTTTGGCTGCTCAGCTTGTTCTTCTTTTGCTGGCTGCTCTTCTTTCTTTTCCGGTTGCTCTACATTATTTGCAGGGTTTTTCTTTTCAACTTGGATTTTATCCCAGTTAAAATCTTTCCAGTTTAGTTGGAACTTAGAAAGGTATTTATTTACAAGTTCATTGATGCTTTCACCAGAAACATTTCCCCAATTCCCATTAATAGAATAGTAGATTTTATATATATGATTCTGATTTACATCCTTGGCTTGTGCATCAACAGAATTTTGAAAAGCTCCTCCAAATAATAAAGCAGCTGATAGTGCTGTGACCATACTTACTTTCTTAAACATCTTGCTACACTCTCCTTTTGTGTTTGTGTTGTTTTGTTTTGCAGAATCATCATAGCATGGATTTTCTGTAATATTAGTGGCAGTCTTTGCCAAACTAGATAAATAGACTTACAAATTTTCGTATTCTCGTAAAAATCCTTGTAAATAAAAGAAGTGTAGTTTGACCTAAAAACGGGTAAATAGGAAAAAGTTCAGCACAAAGGAAAATTTTACAACAAAAGCACTATTGACACCCCTCGAAAAGACGGTGTTTTGTTACAATCACGGCCAACTTGTAACCAAAATGTTACTTGATTTTACCCGGAAAGATAGTTTATTTTTGTCACAATCCATATAGAATCTATTGCCAAAATATGTGCATTGTATAGGCACCCCCAAAAAGTATACTATTTAATAGAATGACTGTATGAGAAAATTGCCATCATTGGAGGATATTATTATGTTATCTACTGCAGAAATCGGGATTGATCTAGGTACTGCAAATATACTTATATATTCAAAATCAAAAGGAATCGTATTAAATGAACCATCTGTTGTTGCAATTGATGTAAATACGAAGCAGGTTGTCGCAGTTGGAGCGGAAGCAAAAGAAATGGTAGGGAAAACGCCACAAAACATTATCCCAATACGTCCATTAAAAGATGGTGTGATAGCGGATTATGATGTAACAGCTCAAATGCTTAAGGAATTTTTGAAAAAGGTAAGCAAGAAAATCGGTATGTCGATGAGAAAGCCAATTGTCGTTGTATGTACGCCGTCTGGAAGTACAACAGTAGAACGTCGAGCAATCCACAATGCTGTAACAAGCTATGGTGCGAAACAGGTGCATTTAATAGAAGAACCTGTGGCTGCAGCGATCGGCTCAGACCTTCCTGTTGATGAACCGGTGGCCAACGTTGTAGTGGATATCGGTGGAGGTACCTCTGAAGTAGGAATCATCTCATTCGGCGGAGTCGTATCCTGTAACTCTGTGCGCACTGGCGGAGATAAAATGGATGATGAAATTATTCATCATATCCGCAAGCAATATAACATTCTAATCGGGGAGCGTACTGCGGAAAATGTTAAAATGGAAATTGGCTTCGCTCACCCGAATCACAAGGAAGAAACGATGGAAATTCGCGGTCGTGACATGGTATCAGGCCTTCCAAAAACTGTTGTGATCACTTCTACTGAAATTCACTATGCTTTAAAAGAATCACTAGATTCCATCTTAGAAACAATTCGAGCTACGCTTGAGAACTGTCCTCCGGAGTTAAGTGGGGATATCGTGGACAATGGGATAGTACTAACTGGTGGTGGTGCACTACTTAGAGGAATGCAGGAATGGTTATCAAATGAATTAATCGTTCCCGTCCATCTTGCGCCAAACCCGCTTGAATCCGTTGCAATTGGAACAGGACGCGCTCTTAAAATGATTTCAAAACTGCAAAAAGCGACAAAATAGGAACAAAAGCCGGTGGCCTGTTCGAATTCTTACAACAATTCGAACAGGCTTCCGGCTTTTACTATTTGGATAAAACGCTAAATACCAATTATCACTATAGAAATTACTAGATAACTTCCTCTCTAATAACCACACCACGTTTATACATCTCTTCAATATATGCTTTTCCTGGTACGATTTGTTCAGGAGGGTGGACGCCAGATTTGGTTATTGTCTTATCTCCAATCATTTGAGCCACAACAGAGATTGTGTTTGCTGTAGCTCTTGCCATCGCCGTAATGTTTTCTTTTTTATCTTTAAAGGTTGTCATTTCATATTGGTAAGTCGTCCTCTCCCCAGCTTTTTCACCTGTAACGAGTACCCTTAAAAGTACTACATCCTCCTTATGGCCCAGTTGCACGATCGGTTCCAAAACTTTCAGCAAAACTTCTCTCGGGTTTACTACATTGCCGGCAATGTCCACGGTGTATTGCTTTTTAGTTAGATTTAAGTCTACAAGCAGTTTAAATTTTTTCGCATGTCCTGGATAGCGGATGGTTTTGTATTCTAATGTGTTAAGGTGTGGATAGGATAGAGACAGGGTTGATGTTCCTCCAGAGGTATGGAAAGCCTCCAATGGACCAAATTTATCGAAATAAATGTTTTCCACCTCCGACAAAGAGGCAACCTCCTGTTTTAATCCATTTCGGATGATCATGGCAGGATCTGTATAGTGATCAAACACCCCTTCCATGGAGAAAACATGATTATACTCAAGTGGGGGATCTGGCTTAACTGGTATTCCTCCCACATATAGCTTCATTTCACTCAATTTATCTAGTTTACTAGCTCCATAGCCTGCTAGGATATTTATCATCCCTGGTGCAACCCCAAGATCAGGAATAATTGTTACCCCTGCCTCTGCTGCTTCCTTTTTCAAGGCTAAAACCGCATTTGTTATATTACCAATATGTCCACCTAAATCAACAGCACTTACACCAACCTGGATTGCTGTTTTCGCCACCTTCTCATTAAATGAGTAAAAAAGCGCATTAATAATCACATCAAATTGACGCATATATGCAGCAAGATCTGTCTTGTCTGCGGCATTGACTTTGAAGGGCTTCAGTTTAGGAGAATTTAACTGTTTACACGTCTTCTCAGCTAATGTGAAATTTATATCAGCTAGCCCCACAAAACTTACACCATCACTAGCTACAAGATCACGAGCAGCTTCTTTCCCCATTAACCCTGCTCCAAGCACACCTATCTTCATGCCATCCACTCCCTCTTATAAAATTTCCTTCTTTGAAGAAGAGTTTATTCGACGTCAATCTGTGCTCGCTGGAGCTTTCCGCTGTAATCCACATAGATTGCCTTCCATTCCGTAAACACATCCAGTGCTTGAATGCCGGAATCACGGTGGCCATTGCCTGTTCCCTTTGTACCGCCAAAAGGCAGATGGATTTCCGCTCCAGTAGTACCAGCGTTAACATACACAATTCCTGTATCAAGATCCCTTTGTGCACGAAATACTTGGTTAACATCGTTGGTGAATATTGAGCTTGATAAACCAAAGGAGACACTATTATTAACCTCAATGGCTTCCTCAAAGCTTTTTACAGGGATTAAGGAAACAACTGGCCCAAAGATCTCCTCCTGGGCAATTCGCATTGTTGACGAAACATCTGTAAACAGTGTAGGAGCAAAGTAGTTCCCACTTCGTTGATCACCTTCTGTTAACACCATTCCACCTGCCAGTAATCTAGCACCCTCCTCTTTGCCAATTGACACGTATTCTTTAATTTTTTGTAGTCCTTCTTTATTAATGATCGGGCCAACCTTTATTGATTCATCTAATCCATTTCCAATAGTAAGCTGCTCCATTCTCGCTAATAAATGCGCTTCTAAAGTAGACTTAACAGCTTCATGCACAATAACTCTGCTACATGCCGTACATCGTTGCCCGCTTGTTCCAAAGGCACTCCATAAAATCCCTTCCACTGCCAAGTCAATATCTGCGTCGTCCATAACAATTACAGCATTTTTCCCGCCCATTTCAAGGGATACCTTTTTAAGCTGTCTTCCACAAGCTGCTGCAATCCCTCTTCCTGTGTCGTTGGACCCTGTAAACGAGATGACTTGCACGTTCTCATCATGTACCAAAGCATTTCCAACTTCATTTCCTGACCCAAAAACTACGTTCACAACACCTTTTGGGAGACCTGCTTCTTCAAGAATTTTAGCAAGCTCAAAAGCCATAATAGGTGTTTCTGTTGCAGGCTTCCAAACGACGGCATTTCCTGCAATAATCGCCGGGAATGACTTCCATGTGGCAATAGCAATTGGGAAATTCCAAGGTGTAATTATCCCCACAACGCCGACGGGCACACGCTGGCTCATTGCAAATTTGTCCTTTAATTCTGCAGGTGTTGTTTGGCCGAACAACCTTCTTCCCTCACCTGCCATATAGTAGGCCATATCAATTCCTTCTTGTACTTCTCCTCGTGCTTCTTCAATCACTTTACCGTTCTCACTTGTCAGAAGTTGCGCTAAATATTCCTTCTTCTCCTTCATTAAGTACCCTACGCGATATAAAAACTCAGCACGCATAGGTGCAGGAACAAGGGCCCATTCCTTTTGTGCCTTCTTCGCAGCACTCACTGCTTCCTCCACATGCTCTTTCGAAGATAACGGCACTTGAACAAGCTCTTCCCCTGTAGCAGGGTTGACCACAGCAGTTGTGCGAGCAACCTCCTTCCACTCCCCATTAATATAATTTCGTAGCTTTTCTATTTCTAGTTTCACCATATAACGAACCCCTCTCTATCAGCATGTATGTTTAGAAAGTGAATCTACCTGTAGGAACTTCCAAATTGCTTTATAGATCGTTATTGCCTCTTACTATATAGTTTATTTCTAAAGCTATTTCATATGACCGCTTTCCCTTTATCAGTTCAATAACTGGTAATTTTTGATGTCCTAAGTTTCTTATATAGCGCTCGAAACTCCGACAATGCAATAGCTAAAGGCCTCTCATTTATTGTCAAATTCATAATATATGTGGGTGATTGGATAAGCTGTTTCAACATTACAACCTAGAAGATTGAAAAAACCATGAAATGTGGCATCGGCTTTTGTTAGAATAGAAGATACAATACTTTTACAGGAAGAGGCGGGGCGATTGAACATAGAGAAATCATATGCTGAACGATTAGATAAAGAAGATGAATTAAAAACATTCCGTGAAGAGTTCTATCTAGGAAAGGATACTATCTATTTTGATGGAAACTCACTTGGCCTCCTTTCCAAACGGGCAGAGCAAAGTGTTAGCAAGCTTATGGCTTCTTGGAAAGAGTACGGGATAGACGGATGGACAGAAGGTGCTCATCCTTGGTACTACCTATCTGAAGAATTGGGTAATCTTACTGCGCCTCTGATTGGAGCAGAAGCAGATGAAGTCATTGTGACAGGCTCTACGACAACGAACCTACATCAATTAGTCGCAACCTTCTTTCAATCAGAAGGCAAGCGCACAAAAATTCTGGCAGATGAATTAAATTTCCCTTCTGATATTTATGCATTAAAAAGTCAGCTTGCATTAAAAGGGTTAGACCCTGACAAACATCTGATCCAAGTTAAGAGTAATGATGGTAACACACTAGAAACAAATGATATTGTCCGAGCTATGACAGATGATGTTGCAATCATCATCCTACCAAGCGTCCTTTACCGAAGTGGCCAGCTTCTAAATATTCGTACGTTAACAAAAGAAGCACACGCAAGAGGAATTTTAATTGGCTTTGATCTCTGTCATTCTATTGGATCGATTCCCCATGAATTATCGGAGTGTGGTGTAGACTTTGCCTTCTGGTGTACATATAAGCATTTAAATGGTGGACCTGGAAGTGTAGGTGGTCTTTACGTAAACAAAAGACATTTCGGCAAGCATCCAGGACTTGCTGGCTGGTTCAGCTCTGCAAAGGATAAACAATTTGATATGGAGCATACCCTGTCCCCAGCTTCTACAGCAGGTGCGTATCAAATTGGAACACCACATGTCTTAAGTATTGCTCCGTTAATTGGCTCCTTAGAAATGTTTGAGGAGGCTGGAATAGACAGAGTCAGAGAAAAATCCCTTCGCTTAACCGCATATTTAATGGAACTCATCAAAGCTGAGCTGTCGGACTATGGATTCGCCCTTGCCAACCCTCAGGATGAGATTTCACGCGGTGGTCACGTGTTTCTACTTCACCCTGAAGCAGCACGTATTTGCAAGGCTCTAAAAGCAAACGGTGTGATACCGGATTTTCGTAATCCAAATGGCATTCGCCTTGCTCCTGTTGCACTTTATAATACTTTTACTGAAGTCTGGGAAATGGTGGCACGACTTAAAAAAATAATGGACGAAAAAAGCTATAAAGAATATGAGAATAAACGAGGAGTGATCGCATAATGGCAAACTGGATTGATATCTCACAGCCTCTGACAAATGATATGGCTCACTGGCCTGGTGACACGCCTTTTCGTTACAGCTTAACTTATTCAAAGGTAGAGACTGGCTCTGTCAACATTGGGCAAATGACCGCCAGCCTGCATACAGGGACGCATGTAGATGCTCCATTCCACTATGATTCGAATGGAAAAACGATCGATCAGCTTAACCTTGATCGCTATATTGGGGAGGCCATTGTGGTCGATGTCAGCCAATCAAATGTTATAAACCTTGAAGTGCTAAAGCAGGCAGAACTGAGAGGGTGCAAGCGTGTTTTATTAAAGACATCACTTATTAATGATCCAAAACGATTTCCTGACACAATGCCTTCGATTGCACCAGAAATTGCAGCATACCTACAGGAGAAAGGCGTTACGCTTTTAGGAGTCGACATCCCTTCTGTGGATCAGGCTGATAGCAAGGATCTGGAAACCCATCATGCTTTATACAGGCATGGGATAAATATTTTAGAAAATATCATGCTAGACCATGTAAATCCCGGATTGTACGAGCTTATTGCACTACCACTTGCTATTCAAGGCGCTGATGGCAGCCCCGTACGTGCTGTCATTAAACCTTTATCTGAAAAGGAGCGAACCGACCGATGAAAGATAATCAGAACGAAACCTTTAAATCAGAAAAGGGAATTCACACCGATTTTAAGGAAAAGATGACGTACGGGGACTATTTACAACTCGAGACTTTATTGGAAAGCCAGAAAAGGTTATCCAATCACCATGATGAAATGCTGTTTATAATCATTCATCAGGTCAGCGAGCTTTGGCTTAAATTAATCATTCACGAGATAAAAGCTGCTATTGCAGCAATTCAAAATGGCGAACTACAAGCATCGTTTAAAATGTTGGCACGAGTTTCGAAAACACAGGCACAGATTATTCAAGCATGGGACGTCCTTTCTACCCTTACGCCAGCTGAGTATATGGAATTTCGTGATGATCTGGGCAACGCATCCGGCTTCCAATCGTATCAATATCGTCTTGTAGAATTCGTACTTGGTTACAAGACCCCGTTTATTTTAAAGATCTATGAAAAAGATCCAAAGGTGCATACTATATTAAAAGATGCCTATCATGCTCCAGGGCTTTATGATGTAGCAATTGAAGCACTGGCTCGTGCCGGTTTTGACATTAATCCAGAGATACTTAACAGGGATTTTTCAGAAACCTATGCAAAGGATGATACCGTGGAAGCTGCCTGGATGGCCGTTTATCAAGATGTAAATCGTTACTGGGAGCTTTATCAACTGGCAGAAAAGCTTGTAGACATTGAGGATTGGTTCCAACAGTGGCGATTTAGGCATATGAAAACGGTGGAGCGGATTATTGGGCATAAGACAGGTACTGGTGGATCGTCAGGAGTTGGCTATTTAAAAAAAGTACTCGATCATTATTTCTTCCCAGAACTCTGGGCAATACGTACAAAGCTTTAATTGGTGGATTATAACTTAATTAAGTGGGCCTCTCTATTTGGCTTTTCAAAACATTTAATAGAAAAACTACCTTGTAGCTGATATACTAAATAAAATTTTACAACTTAGACGTTTGAAAGAGAGGCATACTATGGGTAACAAAACGGAACAATGGTCAACAAAGCTTGGCTTTATACTATCATCAGCAGGTGCAGCAATTGGTCTTGGTGCCATCTGGAAATTTCCTTATATGACAGGGATGAATGGTGGGGGAGCCTTTTTCCTCGTTTTTATCGCCTTTACTATTATCATTGGGCTCCCTATTCTCATTGCTGAGTTTATCATCGGTCGCGGGGCGCAAAAGGAAGCTGTCACCGCCTATCAAACACTTGCTCCAAAATCCAGATGGTCGTTTATTGGGAAATGGGGAGTCGTAGGCGCCTTTTTGCTGCTTTCCTTTTACAGTGTTGTTGGCGGCTGGGTACTCCTTTATAGCTTATTGTCCATCCCAGGCATGATTATTAAAGAAAACGCCGATTATGCGGCATTATTTGCGTCGATTAATGGGAGTCCTGCCTTTACGATATTGGGATTAGCTCTTTTCCTTTTGATTAATGTGGTAGTTATTTCATTCGGCATTAAGGATGGCATTGAAAAAACAAGCAAAATACTTATGCCGCTTCTGTTCATATTCTTTATTATTCTTGTAATACGGGCTGTTACATTTGAAGGCGCCTTAGAAGGTATTCGATTTTTTCTCCAGCCTGACTTTTCTAAGTTAAATCCGAGCAATATTCTTTATGCGCTTGGTCAATCCTTTTTCTCTCTTGCAGTAGGAATATCGGTCATGGTCACCTATAGCTCCTATTTGAAAAAGGATGTCAGCTTGCCAATGGCCTCAGGATCCGTCACCATTATGAATATTTTCGTGTCTCTGTTGGCTGGACTTGCCATTTTCCCGGTGGTATTTGCGTTTGGCCTTGAGCCTTCAGAAGGGCCAGGATTATTATTTATCGTTCTACCAGAAGCTTTCTCACAAATGCCGTTTGGAGAAGTTTTTCTAAGTTTGTTTTTATTACTATTTTTATTTGCAGTACTGACTTCTTCGTTCAGTATGCTCGAAATTATCACCTCAGCATTCACAGAAAAGAAACAACGTTCTCGTAAGAAGGTTGCAGCTATTGCTGGTATTTTAGTATTTATTGCTGGTATCCCGGCAGCCTTATCATCAAGTAATCTATCTGAATTCAAGATCTTTGGTTTAACAGTCTTTGATGCAACAGACTTTCTCGTAAGTAACATAATGCTACCGGGTGGCTGTCTCTTTATCGCAATATTTGTTGGCTTTAAGATGGATAAAACCCTTGCTAGAAATGAATTCTTATCTGGCAGCAGCTTGCCTTCTGGCGGCTACCAATTGTGGTTCCAGCTGATTCGTTGGCTCGTTCCATTAACCATCGTGGTAGTGGTCTTACATTCATTCGGAATACTCTAATCAGGAGGAATGACGTTGAAGAAAAAAATTATTATTGTCGGCGGAGTAGGAGGCGGGGCCACTGTAGCTGCCCAAATTAGACGATCCGACAAAGAATCCGAAATACACATCTTCGAAAAAGGGGACCATGTATCCTTTTCAAATTGTGGCATGCCCTATTATCTCGGCGGTGTACTCGAAAGCCGGGAAGATATACTTTACCCGACAACAGAATTCCAGAAAGACTTTAGCATGCAAGTCCATACCGACACGGAAGTAACGCATATCAACCGTGAGCAAAAGCAGATCAGTTTTAGGAGAGGCGATTCCTCCGAGAAAGAAACTACTTCCTATGATAAACTGATTCTCTCACCTGGAGCCTATGCGCTATGCCCGGAGATTAATGGTATGGTGGACGATAGAACCTTTACGTTGCACACCATTCCAGATATGGATGCAATTGACCAATTTATTGAAAAATACAAGCCTACCACAGCCGCAGTAGTCGGAGCGGGGTTCGTCGGGTTAGAAATGGTCGAAAACCTCCATGCCAGAGGAATCACCTGTACCGTAATAGACCGTGGTGATCAGGTAGCGAAATTAGTTGATAAAGACATGGCAGAGCACGTCTTTAGCCATTTAAAAGAGAAAAACGTTGCCGTTAAGCTGAATGACGGCTTATCCTCCTTTTCAAATGAAGGTAAAAAGCTCCATCTAGAAAGCGGAGAAACAGTGGATGCAGATCTGACCATCCTTGCCATCGGGATACGGCCCAATACAAAGCTGGCCGTCGATTCAAGTCTCAAAATCGGCAATACGGGAGCTATAACTGTAAACCGCTATATGCAAACATCCGATCCTGACATTTATGCACTCGGAGATGTTACCGAAACGTCTGATAGCATAACAGACTCAGCTAGAAATGTTGCGCTCGCATGGCCAGCTCATCGTCAGGCGTATATAATCGCCAGCCATCTAAATGGAGAGAATATTGCATATGAAGGGACGATGGGTACGGGAATATTAAAAGTATTTGACCTTACTGTTGGCTCCACAGGTCATACTACCACTTCCTTGAAAAAAGCTGGCTACACCTTTAAAGAGGCAAGCTTACAGGCAAATTCTAATGCCAGTTATTATCCTGGCTCTGACAAACTCTGGATTAAAGTTTTGTTCGAGGAGGAAACCGGGACAATTTATAGTGGACAGGTTGTCGGGTATGCTGGCGTTGATAAAAGATTAGCCGTACTCGCTACTGCTATAAAAGGTAAATTAACGGTGGCCGATTTACAGGAGCTCGAATTAGGCTATGCTCCACCCTTTTCAAGTTCCAAGGACCCATTAAATATATTAGGATACAAAGCAGGGGCAATGTTATAGAGCGAGATTGGTGAGAGAGGGTTTGGTGGTTGATTGGGGTAGCGGTGTGGTTGATTGGGGTGCTGGCGTGGTTGATTGAATTGCTGCTGTGGTCGATTGCGATGCCGGCGCGGTTGATTGAATTGCTGCTGTGGTCGATTGCAATGCTGACGCGGTTGATTGGACCGTCTGACTGGTCGATTGCAATGCCTCCACGGTTGATTGAATTGCTGCTGTGGTCGATTGCAATGCTGGCTTGGTTGATTGCTTCGCCTGACTGGTCGATTGCAATGCTGGCTTGGTTGATTGCTTCGCATGGCTGGTCGATTGCACTGACTCCGTGGTTGATTACTTCGCTGCTGTGGTCGATTGGGTTACGTCTATATAATTGTGTAAAAAGGAACATAAAAAAAGGTCATATTAATTCCTTATGATACAATGTTTTCAACCACGATAAACAATGTAGGAGGAATTAATAATGACCCAGTTACAGTTTAACCTAGATTTTGAGAAAATAAAAGATGAGGTAATGCAATCCGATTTAAACGACGTCGTTAAATCTTCCATCGTTATTCTTTTTAATCAGTATATGGAGATGGAAAGAGACAATTATATGGCAAATAGTACATATGAGCGAAACGATGATCGGCATGATTACAGAAACGGTTACTATGAGAGAGACCTCACTCTCAGTGTAGGAAAGGTGAATTTAAAGGTTCCACGTACGCGTAGCGGTGATTTCTCAACGGATCTATTTGAGAAGTACAAACGTTGTGATAAAGCCTTTTTGCTTTCGATGTTAGAGATGGTTGTCAACGGTGTCTCTACTCGTAAGGTGACAAAAGTGGTGGAACAGCTCTGCGGAGAAAAAGTTTCTAAATCTATGGTTTCTGAATTGACGAAAAAACTGGACCCGATTGTTCAAGAATGGTCTGAAAGACCACTAAACCAACAGTATTACAACTATGTTTATGTCGATGCGATGTACATTAAAGTCCGGGAATATCACAAAGTAGTATCCAAGGCTGTTTATATCGCTTTGGGTGTTAATAGCCAAGATAAGAGGGAAATCCTAGGGTTCAAGATAACTAGTTCTGAATCTAAAGAGGGGTGGAGTGACTTCTTTGAAACATTAAAAGCTAGAGGGCTTCAATCTCCAAAAATAGTTATATCAGATGCTCACGAAGGTTTAAAAGCAGCGATAAAGGAAAACTTCCTCAACACAAGCTGGCAACGATGTACGGTTCACTTTTTAAGGAATATTATCAAGAACTTTCCGAAGAAGGGATCCAAAGAAGCGAGAGAACATTTAAAAGAAATATTTAAAGCATCGAACCTAACAATCTCCAGGATGTTAAAAAAAGAATTTATGGAGAAATATGAAAGTGAAGCGAAGTACAAAAAAGCTATTGAAACGTTAGATGCGGGCTATGAGGATGCCATACAGTTTTATTCAGAGGATAGAGATGCTCATGTCCATGTTCGAACGTCGAATGTATTAGAGCGACTGAATTCCGAAGTTAGAAGAAGAGAAAGCGTGATAAGAGTCTTCCCTAATGTCAACTCGGCATTTCGACTGATCGGTGCCGTCCTAATGGATTGTGAAGAATCTATGGATATCGGGGGCAAAAAGTTCTTTTATCGTAGTAAAAATAGATAGTACAAGGAAATGTATGCCGAAAAATTTTATTTGGTAGGGAGGGGTACCCCTCCCTACCAAATAAAATTCAATATAATAAAACCATAGTTGATAACTTGTATCTATAAATTACACAATACTATGGACTTGACTGTCGATTGCAATGCCGGCGTGGTTGATTGCTTCGCATGGCTGGTCGATTGCACTGACTCCGTGGTTGATTACTTCGCTGCTGTGGTCGATTGCAATGCTGGCGCGGTTGATTGGTTCGCTGCTGTGGTCGATTGCAATGCCGGCGTGGTTGATTGAATTGCTGCTGTGGTCGATTGCACTGATGGCGCGGTTGATTGGACACCCTGACTGGTCGATTGCAATGCTGACGCGGTTGATTGGACCGCCTGGCTGGTCGATTGCAATGCCGGCGTGGTTGATTGGAGAGCCTGACTGGTCGATTGCAATGCCGGCGTGGTTGATTGGAGAGCCTGTCTGGTCGATTGCAATGCTGACGCGGTTGATTGAAAAGCCCGGCTGGTCGATTGCAATGCCGGCGTGGTTGATTAGTCCGCCTGACTGGTCGATTGCAATGCTGGCGTGGTTGATTGCTTCGCCTGGCTGGTCGATTGCAATGCCTCCACGGTTGATTAGACACCCTGATTGGTCGATTGCACTGCCGGCGTGGTTGATTGGACCATCTACTGGTCGATTGCACTGCCGGCGTGGTTGATTGGACCATCTGACTGGTCGATTGCAATGCTGACGCGGTTAATTGAACAGCTTGTCTGGTCGATTGCAATGCCTCCACGGTTGATAAAACTGTAACACTCATGGCCACCATGAAGGCAAGCGCCTTTTTTAATCAGCCACGCCCAATTTCCCATAACCCACACGCTAAATCTAAAAACCGCATGAAGTCCAGGCGATATTGCCTGACTCCATGCGGTTTATTTAATAATTACAGGTCTTCTTCAAAGCGATAGATAAGCGTATAATTGTTTTCATCAAGCAGTTCTGCCACATGAACTCTTACGCCATGTCCAAATACTACTTCATCTTCTGTTGTCGCTACGATCATCGCTTTTGTACCATTGTGTACATCGATGTAGATGTCACCGACCACTGGGTTTAGGGAGTTATCACTTTCAGCTAAGTAGCTGATGGATTCATCCTCTAATTGCTGTGCTTCTGGTACAAGGCTCTTATCATAATATGCAATTTCCTGACTCGCGTCTGCTCTACCAGGAACCATCACGACATATTCGTTATGTTTTACTCCATTGTCTCTTGTTGTCACGACATTGCCATCATCTACACTGTCCACTTTTTCAATTTCATTTAATGAATAGTGGTCAAGAAAATCAGGTGCAGGCTTGGTAATTAAAATATAGTCACCTTGCTCTGGTTTGCGATCCTTATCAATCGTATAACGTTTTCCATAAAAAATAAACGTATCGTTATGCTGTGGTCTGTATAGCGTGATCTCACTAGCTTTCGTCAAAATTTGTTTCATATCCTTTAAGCGATAGAGATGGACAGACTTCTTAAACATCGGTTTAACCGTATATACTTTATGTAGCTCATTATTGTAAAATACGAATTGGCCTTTTCTAACCTGAAATAATTTCATTGGATTACCTCCTACATAATAGTGCATTCTGAGTCTATTATAACTACATTTATATAAAAATAAAGTCTAAAATTATGATTCCTTAAAGTCGCACAAATTAAACCTGTTTTTGCAAAATTGACTCGTATTGGGATAACGGTCATTTAAGTTGTGTAAATTTCATCTATTGCGTAGGTTTTTGCTGCTACGTCACTTAATATTTCAACTACTGCTGCGCTACTTAATAAGGCTCACGCTCTTTTTTCAACTGCTGCTGCGCCACTTTAGCATAACTGTCACAGCTTATTAGCATTCATGCGCCACTTCTCCTTTGTTTACCGGACATTTTTCTCCATGTGCACGAACGGTAACTCTGTGTCCACCTCTCCTAAGATTCGCTTCGCTGGTATTTTTTTACCTTGAAGCCACTGTTGAAAATCAAATATCATTGGCTCTCTATCTCCACCAAGGGCAAACCATACCTTGCCCGCTCTTGGGAAATAAACAGAAGTATGAATGGTGCCAGCCCATTGTTTATATTTTGTAGAAAAAACGCCTTTATCCATATCGTTTAACATACGAAAGGCTTGATAGGGCTTCATGATATTTTCTTTCTGCTGTTCAATCGCGTTAAAGCGTTTATAAGAATCATCTAAATGATGGCGATTTTCATCTCTTAAGATGTCGAAATGATTGGTGCAGATATTGGATTGACGGACTTCTACAGCTCTTGGGGTTGCCTCCACAACATAGGTCTCCCCGCCTTTATCTAATAAAACGTAACTGAACGAATGGCGATGGGGAATTTCTTTTAATAAAGAAATGGCTTCTTCCACATTGGCGCATGTTTCAAGTAGAATTCGACCGATCATATTACAGATAAATCCGTCACCAGGCTTTTTCCGGTGCATAAAGTTATAGCCCATCGCAAGCCCCTTCTCATTCATCCCATCCATTCGCCCTGTTATCCGTTGTGATGGTCCAATAACTGCATATCCTTGATCACTCGGTTGGAAAATGGTATACCTGCCTTCATAGGTTTTAGGATGGTAATCATAGTTTCGTACCATATAATCTTTTCCCGTAAATATAGAGCAACCGCTTTTTGTATATTCCAGCCGATATCCTCCGAATTCCTGCAGTATATCTTCCATCTTCCATTCCAAAGCATCCTGCAAACCGAGAAGCTCTTCCCAAATAGCTGGTGCGAATGAAAGAATGACCTCTTTCACTTCCTCCTCTGAAAGCGTAAATCTGGGACGACGGATTTTCCATTGCTTTTTTCTATTCTCTAATGTATATGAATTCTTTAATTCCAGCCCTTGCTTATAACCAAATTCGTAATGTGTGCCACGAAATTGAATAATATCACTATATATCTGTTTCATGATTTTCCCTCTTTTTTAATCTGTATAAAACTCAGTCTAATATACAACGACATATTTTCAAACGAAATGGTTTGATAATGAAACTATTTATTGTTACAGCCGTATTACATACAGAGAAAACATTTAGGAGTTGAAGACATGACAGGAATTTTAACCACCACGATACTCTCATTTATATTGTATCTAATTATTTCACTGTTTTTTGTTATTAATAATAAAAAACATCGTAAGACAACGTTAAAAGCAGTTCTTCTAATCTTTGTTGTACTATTTATTATTGGTGCAATTGCCATATACTTTATTATGCTGCCGATAACCATACCAAATATGACCATTTCTAACATCGTTATCGGGATTGCCGGGATGGTTGGACTTTACGCACTAACTACAAGTCAGCCATTCACAAAGTCCAGCAAGCAATTAGACACTGTTTCGGGGGTAATTGTCCTGCTTGCAATCTTAGCAGTACCAACATTCTTCGTACTTGGTATTTTTGGCCTGGAGGATTCTTATGAGTCCATTTCTAAAGAAGAAGTAGAAGAAGCGAAACCATTAGATAAAGATGCTACACCAATTGTAGTTTCACCTGAATCAGCACGAAACAAGGTTCAAAAAGCAATGAGCGTAGTACCAAACACACAATTTTATGACCTAGGTAAATTACAAGTACAGAAGCTGGACGATGATATTGTATTTGTCGCACCAGTTGAATTTACGGACTTTTGGCGTTACTTCCGCGGGAAAGAAACAGAAGGTTACTTTACGATTTCCGCGACAGATGTGAATGCTCAGCCTCAGTTTGTGGAAAGCAAAATGAAATATACGAATTCAAGCTTTTTCAACCATAATGTAAAGCGTACAATTTATGGCGCATACCCAAATTATATTCAAAGCGGCGAACCCCAAATTGAAGTCGATGAAGACGGGAAGCCATGGTATGTACAAACATTATATAAACCAATTGGATTAACCAATAAACCGAACGCACAAAAACTGAACGTGGCGGTTGTTGATCCCGTTACAAGCGATGTAACGTTATATGGTACAGCTGATGCTCCTGACTTTATAGATGGTTCCATTAGCTCTGAAATGGCATCTGATCAAAATGAGTATTTTGGGAAGTATGTTCATGGATGGTTAAACTCTATTTTCGGTAAAAAAGATGTAAAAATACCAAACGGTTCTGGAACAGAAAGTAATGTAACACCGATTTTTGATGAGAATGGAGAAATGCACTACTTTACAGATATGTCCTCACCAAAGGAGAATATTGATTCAGCTTTAGGCTACACATTAATCAATGCTCGTACTGGTGAACTAACCTACTATAATGGGAAGCAAAATAATGGAATTATGGATAGTAAAGGTGCTAAAGAAATTGTAAATAAAGAATTCCCTGAGAAGAATTGGACCGGTTCCATGCCTGTTCTTTACAATATTGATGGGGACCCAACATGGGTTGTTAATGTTTTGGATCCAAATGGCTTGTTTAAACACTATGCTTATATTAAAGCGTCGGATTCTGATTTCGTCGTGTTTGGTGATACAGCTCGAGAAACCTTGGAAGCATATCGCCTAGCATTAGCTCAGGATCCAAGTAATGTATCCTCTACTGGGGAAGCAAACTTAGAAGAACGAAATGGAGAAGTTGAAAGAGTCCTTGTAAGTAATCAGGAAAATGGGCAAGTAATTCAATTTTTACTACAAAATGATAACACGATATATAGCGTTAGTGCAGGAAAGTCCCGTTTGGCAATTTTCATGCAACCTGGCGATAATGTTACATTTGAAGTAAACATTAGAGACAACGGCACAGGTATTGTGGAAAGCATAGAGATAGAGGGATTAACCAATTAATTAATAAGAGCAAGCTGTCGTGAGGCAGTCTGCTCTTTTATTTTTTATCTGCCCTTTTGTCATGCTTAATCTTGATAAACAGCTTGGTAAACCCGTATGCCATAAACGAAATAACGAGGTCGATAAGAAATAAATAAAAAAGGTTCATTCCTTTGTTCATCTCTAAAAGTCCCACTAAAAGAGAAAAACCACCAAAACCAAAGGCAAAAACGGCAGAAAACCCGATAAAGTAGAGGAAAATGTTCTTATTCCGATTTGTACAATATTGATAAATTAACATAAAAGATACAGGAAAGATAACGGTAGTGACAGAAAATCCTACTGGTAATAAGTAAGAAAGGCTATGAGGGTGATTTAAATAATTCGCTGAAGATAAAATACTATCTGTGTTTGACCATAAAACATGTGTTGTATAGCCATAAAAGGAAATCTCAAAAAGCCTTTTCCTATCAAGAACCACATACAAAATTAACAGCGGAAGGAAAATAGACATAAGGTTAAACCAAAAATACCATGTGTCAAAATCAGAAAACTTTTCCCAGAAATGTTGATTTAACTGGGATAACTGTTCTTTTACCTGATATATTTTATCGTATAATTGCTCTTCATTCATTTTGTATAAAACCACCTATTGTTAATAATAGGCTTAGTTTAAACGAGACAATAAAAAGTATGCGTTCTCTTTTACTTCTTAGCCTTCCAATCATGTTTCATGATTTTGAACAGTTTTGTAAGGCTAAATGCAAGGAAAATGATAGCAATATCAATTAAATAAAGGAAGCCATAATTCATTCCTTTATTCATATCCAGGAATCCAAGATATACATACAACGGCCCCATGCCGAATGCAAATAGCAGATTTAACAATAACGTAAACATGATAAAACTCTTTCCTCTGTACAAGCAATACTGATAAACAAGCATAAATATTATTGGAAAAAGTACTGTAGTTGATGTTAAGCCTGTAGGCAACAGATAAGTCAAACTATGGGGATAGCTAAAATAATTGAGAGATGTTAAGATCTGATCCGTATTTGCCCATAACACATGTATCGTAAAACCGAAGAAGGAAATTTCGAAAAGTCTTTTTCTATCAACAGTAAAATATAAAATAGCCAACGCAATCACCATACTACCTAAGAGAAACCAAAAACGCCATGTATCAAAACCAGTTGTCAGCTCCCAGTATTCCCTTTGCAAATGCTGCAGCTGTTCCTTCACTTGAAATATTTTATTATACAGTTGATTCTCATTCACCGTTCGCCCATCCTCTCCTCATAATAAGTTTAGTTTAGGCATTTGTGTGAAAACCATACATAAGCTAGGCTCGATTTACATTTGAATGAATTCATAAGTATTCCTGCCATAATAAAAGCCCTCCCTATATTTAGAGAGGCCTTTATTCTTAGTTATTTTTTTCAAATTCTTCCACCATGAGAGAGAGCTCTTCCCAGCGCTCCATTTTTTGCTCTAATGCTGCTTCTGCTTTTTCTTGTTCCTGAAATAGCTGCTGAACTTTTTCCGAATCACTACCAGCTTCTACAATGCCTGCTTGTAATTCCTCAACGCGATTCTCCAGTTCCATAATCTCTTCCTCGATAGTGTTCCATTCACGTTGCTCATTATAGGATAGCTTTTTCTTTTGCTGCTTCGGCTTTTCTTTTACTACCTTTGGCGCTGGGGTGACGCCAGGTTCTGATGCCTGTTCCAAATATTCACTGTAATTACCATAATATTCGCTGATTGCACCATTTCCCTTAAAAACAACCAACCGATCCACTACGCGATCTAGGAAATAACGATCATGGGATACAGTAATAACGACACCAGGGAATGAGTCCAAGTATTCCTCTAACACGCCTAATGTTTGCGTATCTAAGTCATTTGTTGGCTCATCAAGGAAAAGAACGTTAGGTTCCTTCATCAACACTTTTAACAAATACAACCTGCGCCGTTCTCCTCCCGATAGCTTCCGGATATAGGTCCATTGTGCCGAACGAGAAAAAAGAAAACGCTCAAGCATCTGTTCTGCTGTAATGACATCTCCATCTCTCGTATGAATGACTTCTGCCACTTCTTTAATGTAATCAATTATACGTTTTGTACCATCCAGTTCTTCATCGCCCTGTGTATAATAGCCGATATTGACTGTCTCTCCGACTACCACTTCTCCGTTGTCAGGCTCTATCCGCCCTGCCATAATATTTAACAAAGTCGTTTTTCCAGTACCGTTTGGGCCGATAATTCCTAAACGTTCCCCAGGGATAATTAACCGACTATACCCATTTATCAGCTGTTGTTCACCAAAAGATTTACTAATGTCATGTAGCTCAAGAACTTTCTTCCCTAATCTTGTAGAACCTACTTTGAAATCTACCTGCTCTTTCTTCGTATCAAAAGTCTGTTCTTTCATTTCATGTACTCTGTCAATCCGTGCCTTTTGCTTGGTGGATCTTGCCTTTGCCCCACGTTTCAGCCATGCCAGCTCTCGTTTCAGCGTGTTTTGATGCTTTATTTCATTACTTGCTTCCAATTCTTCCCGTTCTGCTTTTTTCTCCAGAAACACTTCATAATTTCCTTCATAGATATATAAGTTTCCTTTGTCCAGCTCATAAATTCGATTCGTAACGCGATTTAAAAAGTATCGATCATGCGTCACAAGCAATAAGGAACCTTTATACGTCTTTAAGTATTTTTCCAGCCATTCTACAGTTTCATTATCAAGATGGTTTGTTGGTTCATCAAGAATAAGCAAGTCCGCTGGTTGAATTAATGCTTTAGCAATCGCAACCCGCTTCTTTTGCCCTCCGGACAGTGCAGCTACCTGTTTATCAAAATCTGTGATACCTAGCTTAGTCAGAACAGATTTTGCAGCGGTGTTAGCCTCCCACGCTTCTGCTTCATCCATTTTTTGTTGCATTTGGAGCAGTCTGCTTTGCGCCTCACTACTCTCTGGCTCTTGTTGTAACTTTAGTAAAGCCTGCTCATAACCACGCATCACCTGCATGATGACCGAGTCGCCATAATAGATTTGTTCCATTACTGTCAGCTCTGGATCAAGTGGAGGATCCTGAGCCAAATATTCTATGCGATAATCCTTCGGGTGCTTGATCGTTCCCTGTTCAGGTGCTTCTATCCCAGCTATCGTTCTCAAAAAGGTGGATTTCCCTGTTCCATTCACCCCAATTAATCCAATTCTTTCCCGATCGGATATGGTAGTGCTAATAGAATCAAATAATATTTTTTCCCCGAAGGATTTATGTAAATTTTCAAGTGTTAGCATTGTTAACCCATCCTCATCTTTTTCTAGCCTTTAGCCAATCCTTTACAAAAAGTACAATTAAAAGGAGTAGCCAGGATGTTACCAAATAAAAAATACCTTTACTCACAGGTGTCATTTCAGAAAAAAAGAAGGCCATGCCGACCCATATAACTGCTATCATAATAAGCTGAATTCCTAATAGTTTTATGATAATCTCCCCCGTACATTTAATTCCCTACCAACCAGTTTATCTTACTGAGCCGCTTTTTTCCATAAGAAAAGCATGCTGGTCAGTTTGGCTGTGTTTAGTTGTAGGGGGCGGAGGTTGATAGGACTGCTGGTGTGGTTGATGGGAGTGCCGGCTTGGTCGATTAGACTGCTCGTGGGGTTGATGGGAGTGCTTAGGTGGTTGATTGGACTACTCGCGTGGTCGATTGTGAGGTTAGTCTAAAAAGTGGACATGTGAAAAGTGGTTTGTTTTATAATGAACTAAATAATAAAAGGACGTGTTCACTTTGGGGAAACAATATGATAAAGAGTACAGGGAGTATGTAGTGAAATTAATTGTAGAGGAGGGAAGGAAGATAACCGATGTGGCTTACGAACTTGGCCTTTCGGCTTCCACACTAGGAAAGTGGGTACAAAAACATAGAAAAGAAAAACTACAGAGTAACCAACCCCAAGAGTATATAACGCCATCTGAGTTTGAAGATTTAAAGAAGGCCCACAAAAAGGAGCTTGAAAAGCTCCAAGAGGAAAATGAAATTCTAAAAAAGGCCATGCACATCTTCACGAAAAACCAAGAGTAAAATATCAATTTATTTACGATCACTGTGAGGATTATTCGGTGGTGAAGATGTGCGAGGTACTAGTGGTATCGAAAAGTGGTTATTATAAATGGCTTTGTAGAAAAGAAGCTGATTTAACAGAGAGAGAAAGATATCGAGAAGAAATCAAACAAAAGATTAGCCAATCGTTTCATGAAAGTTTTGGTACCTACGGTAGTCCGAGGGTGCACGCAGATTTAATAGATTGGGGTTATACGGTTTGTCAAAAAACTGTGGCCCGCATGATGAATGAGATGGGCCTCAGGGCTACTCTAACCGAAAAAATAATCATCACTACAGATTCAAATCATGATCTACCGATCTATCCTAATCTCTTAAACCAGAACTTCACTGTAGACGCTCCTAATAAAGCCTGGGTCACAGATATTACGTATATTTGGACAATAGAGGGTTGGCTTTATTTAGCGTCAGTTATCGACTTATTTTCCAGAAAAATGGTGGGGTGGAGTATGGCACCTAATATGAAAAAGGAATTGCCATTAGCTGCTTTAAAAATGGCCATAGCTACCCGCCAGCCTGGTGAAGGACTCATACACCATTCTGATCGAGGGTCACAATATTGTTCACATGGCTATATGGAAGTGTTGAAAGAAAGGAAAATGGAAGTAAGCATGAGTAGAATTGGAAACCCTTATGATAATGCTTGTATAGAGTCTTTTCATGCCACGTTAAAAAAAGAACTTGTATACAGAGTCCGGTTTGAGAAGCGTGCTGAGGCCATGAGAGCCATTAATTACTATATTAGTAATCGTTACAATGAGAAAAGAAGACACTCGACTCTAGGGTACTATTCTCCTAATCACTTTGAACGTCATTACCAAAACAGCATACTGAAAAAAACCTCTTAAACAAACCATTGTGATGAATAAGTACAAAGTGAGGTTTTTACTTTGTATTTATTCATCACGCAGCAAACGAAGTGCGGTAGGATTTTTCTTTAAACAAGCACCATTTTAAAATGTCCATTTTCTTGACAGAAGTCCAATTGGACTGCTCATGTGGTTGATGGGACAGCTCGCGTGGTCGATTAGACTGCTCATGTGGTTGATAGGACTGCTCACGTGGTCGATTGGACTGCTCATGTGGTTGATGGGACTGCTCGCGTGGTCGATTAGACTGCTCATGTGGTTGATGGGACTGCAAAGTGGTTGATGGGAGTGCTGGTGTGGTTGATGGAGCTGCCGGCTTGGTCGATTGGACTGCTTGTGTGGTTGATGGGACTGCCGGCTTGGTCGATTAGACTGCTCATGTGGTTGATTGGACTACTCGCGTGGTCGATTGGACTGCTCATGTGGTTGATAGGAGTGCTGGCGTGGTCAATTAGACTGCTCATGTGGTTGATGGGACTGCTGGCTTGGTCTATTGAACTGCTCATGTGGTTGATAGGACTGCCAGCTTGGTCGATTAGACTGCTCGCTTGGTTGATGGAGCTGCCGACGTGGTCGATTAGACTGCTGCATAGCCAAACCGCCTGCTCACTTAATCCATCAGGCTGCTTTCACGGTTGATTGTCCTAGTACCACAATCCACAACAACCAAAAAGGCCAGGGAAACTCCTCCCCGACCTTTCCACTAACTAATTTAAAATTGTTTCAGTAGGCTTACCATTTCAATGGCAGCTGTTGCAGCTTCGGATCCTTTATTTCCTGCTTTTGTGCCTGCACGTTCTATTGCTTGTTCAATTGTTTCTGTTGTGAGCACGCCAAAGATGACTGGCTTTTCTGTTTGCATTGCTGCTTGCCCAACGCCTTTAGCAGCTTCATTGCAGACATAGTCAAAGTGCGGTGTTGAGCCGCGGATGACGGTTCCTAATGTAATGACACCATCATATTTTTCTTGTTTTGCCATTTTCATGGCTGCAAGTGGGATTTCGAACGCTCCTGGAACCCAGGCCACATCTATATTCTCCTCTGATACTCCATGTCTTATTAATGTGTCTTTTGCTCCTTCTAATAATTTTGCGGTTATAAAATCGTTAAACCTTCCCACGACAATTCCTATTTTCATATCTGTGCCAACTAAATTTCCTGCAAATGTGTTTCCCATTTTTTTATCCCCTCTCCATCGTATATTGTTGCTGTTTTTTTCTAAAGGCAGCTAAATCTTCAATGGTAATCATTTTGAGTCCGAATTGTTTTGCCATCTCAACTAAATCAGGTACGAGCGCCATTGTGCCATCCTCTTTAATAATTTCACAAATTACACCAGAGGGTGCTGCATCGCTTAATATGGCAAGGTCAACAGCAGCTTCTGTATGACCACGCCGAACTAGAACGCCTTCGTCTTTTGCAATAAGAGGAAAGACATGACCTGGCTGTTTAAATTGGTTAGGTGTTAATTGTTGATCCACCAAAGCTCTAATGGTCGTGGATCTTTCTTGCGCACTAATTCCCGTAGTTGTCGTAATGTGGTCAATGCTGACCGTGAAGGCTGTCGATAATGGATCCGTGCTGTTTTGCTTCATTAATTCCAGCCCTGCAGATTTCGCAATAGCAGACGTAATGGCTGTACAAACAAGCCCCTTCCCATGTGTAATCATAAAATTTATCATTTCGGGTGTTGCTTTTTCAGCCAATCCTACTAAGTCTCCTTCATTTTCCCGGTTGGCATCATCTACCACGATTACCATATTTCCTGCTCGTAACTCTTCGATTGCTTCTTCAATGGTATGAAACATGCTTTTACCTCCTTTTTTGTTTTTTTATAGAAAACCGTTTTGTTGTAAGAAAGCTTGATTTAACCTACTGTCTGAATCTTTTCCTACGCCATTCATTAAATGCTGAACATGTTTCGCCAGCATGTCACATTCAATATTCACCAAATCCCCTACTGCCTTTTCACCTATTGTCGTATGCTCTGCAGTATGTGGGATTATGGAAATCGTTACGGTGTTATCTTCTACACCAAAAATGGTAAGGCTAACGCCATCTACCGCAATAGAACCTTTTGGCAGTAATAAGCTGTTATACTGATCAGATAGCTTAATTTTGTAGTAAATGGCATTCTCTTGAGGTGATTTCTGAACAATTTGCCCTGTTGTATCCACATGACCTGAAACAAAATGTCCTCCAAATCGTCCATTTGCAGCCATCGCTCGTTCTAAATTTAGCGAATCTCCGACTTGGATATCTACTAGCGATGTAGCTTTCATCGTTTCCGGCATGACATCCACTTCAAAGGATTCATTTGAAAAACGTGTTACGGTTAAGCAGATGCCATTAATCGCAATACTATCACCAATGTTCATATCTCCTAGAATATGTTTTGCCTTAATTGTTAAGGTGAACGCATGCTCTGATACACGCTTTTTAACAAGCAATTTTCCCTTCTCTTCTATTATTCCTGTAAACATAAGCCTCCCCTTTCTTTTTTAAACGTTAAAAAACCTCTGAATCACTTCAGAGGCTAAAAGGGCAGAATTAATAAGCGAATAAAACATGCTATCGCACGAATACTTCCTCACACAGTGTACATGGACACAGCCAAGAAAGCATTCGTTTATAAACATGCTCGCTTTTCAATTCCTTCTCCCATCCAGACTTTACTGTCGGCTCTGGATTCACACCAGATCCACCGCTTGGCTATACGCCGCACGGGTCACGGACTTAGAAGCTTTACACTTCATCACCGCCGGTTGGGAATTTCACCCGACCCCGAAGGAAATTCTAATAATTCGATTGTACCTAAGTTATAACGGAAATTAATTTAGATTGCAAGCTTCTCGTTTCATATATTGAATGGTTTTATTTTCTAAATTAGTTATCGTATTATCGCATTAAAGCATTAAAATAAAGCAACAAAAAAAGCCCCCTAACCTTTGGAGCTTTAGCTGCAGACAAAACTACCACAAGATGGGACTTGAACTAATGAGTTAAAATCGATTCAAGAAAACGGATTTCTTCCTCTATCTTTATTTTTATTTTGTCGTCATCGTATTTGTGAAGAAGCTCCGCCAAAAATTCACGGTCTCTCTGAAAGTAGAACAACTCTTCTTTCGTAAATTCCAATACTATATCCTCCCAGTAGCGTAAACGCTAAATATTTTATACCCGATTAACATGTAATTAAACGGCTTTTTTAAGTTTCACTCATTTTTTCGTATTCCTGTACCATTTGTTCATAGGTCAGGGCCCCAAAGGCTTTATATCTAATTTTCCCGTTAGCATCGATAAAGTAAGTAGTAGGAATTGGTTGAATACGGTATAACGCACTTACCTTTGCTTGATCATCTAATAGCACTGGAAAGGTTAAACCATACTCTTTTACGAATTCCTTTACAGTCTGTTGACTTACTTCCGTGTCTGTCAAATTAACAGCAAGAATGATCGGGTCATTATCCTCGAAAAAACGCTGCATATCTGGCATTTCGGTTCTGCAAGGGGGACACCAAGTTGTCCAAAAATTTACGATCACTCGCTCACCTTTATAATCAGAGAGCTTTACACTTTCACCGTCTAGCGTTTGCAAGTTAAAGTCAGGTGCTTGATCACCAACATTAACCCCTAGAGGGTTTGACGCGCTAACTTCAATGCTCTCTGTCTGGTGATCCTTTTGCTCATTAGAATGCTCTGCCTCGTTTTCGGCTAAACTAAAATTATAAAAAGCTCCAAGTACAATACCGATCGTAAAAACGATGAGTAGAATCCTTTTCATCATGACGCCTCCGTTTTTTCTGTTATGTTTATTGTGCCTCTTTCTAGCACGAAACATACGAAGAAAAGTAGGTGCCTCTATTTTTAAATCATATGATAGATTCTACGATATAATGCAAATTTGCTATACTATAGAAAAATCAAATGAAGGGAGTTAAGTAAATGGCTCTTAATAAAGGAAAATCCAACGGAATAACAGATGTTAAAGGGGTAAAAGTAGGACATGTAACCTTGTATGAAAAGTTAGATGAGAATAAAACCATTTGCACGGGAGTCACTGCTATTCTCCCACACGGGGATAATTTGTTTCACAAAAAAGTACGCGCTGGGTCTGCCATTTTAAACGGATACGGCAAAACTACTGGATTAATCCAAGTTGAGGAGATTGGCTTGCTTGAATCGCCAGTTATGCTTACGAATACTTTTAGTGTTGGAGCGGTTTGGCAGGGAACTTTAGAATATATGCTTAAAACAACAAAAGACATCGGCGATACAACGAGCTCGATTAATATTGTGGTTGGGGAGTGTAATGATAGTTACTTGAATTCCATCCGTGAGCAGGCAATTAAACCAGAACACGCTATCCAAGCTATAAAGCAGGCTACTGAAAAGCCTGTTGAAGAAGGGGCTGTAGGAGCAGGAAAAGGAATGGTTTGTTTTGGATATAAAGGTGGAATTGGCACAGCATCACGCATTATTTCCACCGGGAAAGACGTATACACATTAGGGTGTCTCGTTGTGAGTAATTTTGGTAAACGGGAGGAAGCATTGTTTGCTGATTGGGGGAAGCATAAGTTTGATACACCAGACGGATCAATTATGATGGTAATTGCCACAGATGCACCACTATATGACAGGCAATTAAAACGACTTGCAAAGCGCTGTGCAGCTGGTCTTGGCAGAACTGGGAGTCACTTGGATAACGGCAGCGGAGATATTGCGATTGCTTTTTCCACAGCAAATATGCATGATCACCATACAGAAGTTGCAGCCGAAAGCATGACGTATTTACGAGATGACCACGAAGTAATGAACCAGCTTTTTCAAGCAGTAGTCGAGACGACAGAAGAAGCGGTGATACGCTCATTAAAAATGGCAGAAACTACACATGGAAGAAAAGGCAGATATGTTGAAAAGGCACCTTTATAGAAACAACTTACGAGGAGCAGCAGCTGTTGTGCAAAGCAAAAGCCGCTGCTTTTGCTTATTTCTGTTCAACCATCCCAAAGCCTATCCCTGTTGGATCTACGAGATAGGCAAGGTAAAAGGTATCAAATTCCATTTTCTCTCTAACCACCTGTGCCCCATTTTCTTGAGCGCTCGCAATAGCATCGTCTATGGAATCCACTTCAATTTGCACTCTCACTCCGTGTGGATAGTCGTTCGGTCCTTTTGCAATACCACCATCTATCCCGCCGTTTCCAGTGCTTACCTCCCAATAATCCCATCTGGGTGCCCCAACTTCCCACCCGAACACGTTAGCATAGAATGCTGCAGCCTTTTCTGGTTCCTGGCTATTTAATTCGAATCCTACTACTTTTCCAGTTTTTCGCATAAGTTAGGCTCCTTCCTCCACTATATTTTCATTATATAGAAGTAACCTTATAAATCACATTATTTTTATACTTCTGTTTATTTCAACTAAAAATAAACCTGCCTCAATCAGCAGGTTATTTATTACTTATTATTTTACTTTACCCAAAAACGATTTCGGAACATCGGCTTTGAAATACATGGGTTGTTTTGTTGTTGGATGGTAAAAGGACAGGACATTTGCATGCAGTCCCATTCTACTAATCGGATTTTGGGTCGATCCGTATTTTTTATCCCCAACGATGGGATGCCCCAGGTCCTGCATGTGTACTCTGATTTGATTCTTCCTCCCAGTCTCTAACTCCAACTCCATTAAAGAAAAACTATCATTCGCCTTTAAGAGCTTATAATGTGTTTTAGCGTATTGGCCATTGTCTTTATTTTGGGTTGAGTACATGAGATGGGTTTTACTTTCCATCAGCCACGAGGAAACGTAACCCTTTTCCTGCTTAACCTTCCCCTCCACTAATGCCACATATTTTCGCTCTCTTACAGCTTGTTTCCAATTGTCCTGAAGCTGTCGTTTTACACTCTCGCTTTTTGCGAACATCATGACCCCAGAGGTATTTTTATCAAGACGGTGTACAACAAAGATGCGATTTTCAGGATCTTGAATGCGAACATGCTCCATGAGTTGATGATGGGCTGTTTGCTTCTTTTCTTTTTGAGTTGCAATCGATAAGAGGCCAGCTTCTTTATTAATCACGATTATGTCGTCATCCTCATAGAGAATGGACATCCCAATTAGTGCTTGTCTTTTAACAGCTGCTTTGTTTTTTAAGATGGTAATGGTTTGTCCCGGTTTTAATGGATAATTGTGTTTTGTTTCAATATGGTCATCCACTGTAACCTGTCCGCGTGTTAATATGGATTTCACCGAGTTTCTGCTTCTGTTAGATAATTTCTCCAGCAGAAATGGGAGCAATTCTGTGTTTTCTTTTACATCAAACACCATGGTATTCGCCTGGGCTTTTTGGTTTTTTGGCATATTTATTCTCCTTTAATTGAGACGATGAATCTCTTTCCAAGTCAAGGATTGCAAAACTGTCTAATCCTCATCACGTACGTCAATATCCTCAGGAATCGGCTCATTAAGGTATTCCTGAATTAGCTTTCGGTATTTTTCTACTTGTTCAAAGTGTGTAGTAAACTGATCTTTGTTAATTAAATACTGTTCTCCATCGTGAATCGAGCGAATCCGGCCGTTCAGCACAAGTGCTTTAACCTTTGCTTCGTCCATCGATAAGTACTCAGCAGTTTCTGTAATGCTAAGGTACATTGTGATTCCCCTCTTTACTTATTACAGCCTTGTTTAATAGAACTATACAAGTATAACGAATCGGAACGTGGAAGAGCAATGTTTATAGCAAAAACCTCCAACATAAGGAATGTTGGAGGAACATTGTTAAGCTTGTTTTAAAACATCTTGATATTCAGGTGTCTCGGTCAATTTCTTTTCTGCATAGGAACATTCCGGAATAATTTTCGTTTGTTCTTGTCTTGCGAGGTCAACTACACGCTCCACAAGCTTTCCTGCAATGCCCTGTCCCTGTAGTTTTTCTGAAACGACGGTATGATCCACAACAATGTCGCCATTCTCTGAAAAAGTATACCCAATTTCAGCCTCTGGATTCTTTTCATCTTCTCCTATATAAAATGATTGTGTGCCTTTTTTTATTGTTGGCATGCTTGATCACTCCCTTTTCTTCATTTTTGTTCCTCTTCCTTTACATTGTTTCCGTTAAACCTGCCAGCAAATCATAATTCAATAATTTCTATGAACAAAAGCGCAAGCGCCCGTTTTAAGGAAGGCTGACTAAGAACGCCCCCTCCTGGGGCAACGTCTGCCTGACCCGGATCCTCCGGGCCCACGTACGGAGGCGAGGGAAGTCTCGCTAGTCTCTGGGCGCTGGACCTGGACGAGGCTGGTTCTGTTGTTTCGTTATCCACAACAACCAGATTTTAAAATTCCTGACAAGTAAAAAGCCGTACAGACGGAAGTGAACTGACCCCTGTCAAGTAGACAATGAAAATAATAAAAAGTAATCTAAGCGGCTTTAGCTCTATATTCCAAAGGGCTAAGGCCGTTTAGCCTTTTTTGATATCTATCGTAATTATAAAAATGTATATAGTCTTCTATAGCTTGAGACAAATCTTTAAAAGTCTCATATTTATTCAAATAATACTTCTCACATTTCAACGTCCCCCAAAAAGATTCCATTGGTCCGTTATCAATGCATCGTCCTACTCGTGACATACTTTGTTTCATCATTGCTGAATCTATCTTACGTTTAAATCCTTTAGAAGTGTACTGAAATCCTCGGTCACTATGTATTAGTGGTTGATCCCCATTCAGATGCACTACGGCTTGGTCAATAGTTTTAAATACAAGTGAGTTATTATTCGAATTCCCGAAAACATAACTAATAATCGATCCATCATATAAATCGAGAATAGCACTCAGATAAGCTTTCTTTGAGTTACCGTATTTAAATTCCGTTACATCCGTTACCCATTTTTCATTTGGTTTTTCTGCCTTGAATTCGCGGTTCAATACGTTTTCTGTGACATGTTGAGGGGGGGAGTGCTTATAAGATTTCTTCTTTTTACGAATAACAGACTGTATACTGGCCACTTTCATCAGTCTATAAATACGTTTGTGATTGAAGTTCTGATCAAATTTCCGATTAATATTTAACGTCATTCGACGATAGCCGTATATTCCATCAACCTTTTCATGAATATCCAGCATTTCTTTAATTATCTCTTCATTCTGAAGTTCTTGGGCCGAAGGCTTGCGTTTCAGCCACTTATAGTAAGCCCCTCGAGTGACTCCTGCGATATCACAAAGTAATAGAATACTTAGTTTTTCTTTTTCTTTAAGTTCCTGGATAGCAATATATTTATCTTCAAAACGTAATCGGCTTACTTTCGCCTCCTTTCGATTTCCTCTAACTTTTTTAAAAACAAATTCTCTGCACGTAATCGTTCATTTTCTCTTTCTAGCTTTTTCATTTCGAATTTGGTTTTTTCTTCTGGAGTTAGCTCTACTTCATCTTTCTTTCTACCACGTTTATCTCTAAGTGCTTCTTCTCCACCAGCTTCATACTTTTTCACCCACTGGTAAACTTGTTGATAAGAGACCTGGTAGGTCTCAGCTGTTGTTTGGTAATCCTTTGTATTCCCGAGACAATCCAAAGCAATCTGAATTCGTTCTTCCCAAGTCGTTTTCCTACCGTTAGTCATAGTGCTCGTCCTTCCTAATGACGTATCTTTTAATTCACTATGACTATTATACTTCCTAATCCATTTCTTGAGGACTGATCTACTTGAAATCTCATATTTCCGAACAATCTCCCCTCTAGAGTACTCCCCTGACAAATAATCTTTTACGGCATTCAGCTTAAGCTCATGCGTATAAGGTTTCCAAGTAGAGGACTCTTTCAGTCCCTCTGATCCATATTGCTCATACTTGTATTTCCATTCTCTAATTGTAGACATAGCCACCTTATACTTTTTCGCAATATCAGCTAATGAATAAAAATCTCCGTCCCACACTTTTAATACCTCAATTTTTAGTTCAGGAGAAGAAGATCTTTTGGACATAAAAAATACTCCCCTTTAGTAGTCAGATTTTTATTTTTTAATCTGTCTACCTAAAGGGGAGCATATCAGAAGTGTCTGTACGGCTTTTTCCATTACTCTGTAAACCAGTCATATAGTGCATCTGATTCAACAGTTAGATGCGGGCCATTCAATTTAGGAAATTTTACTTTTCCTTCTTCAGAAAAATCAAGATAGCTATCTCTTACGCGCCACATCTGTGTTTCACTAGCATAGTATTCATGGTCTGTATAGACTTGGAACCATGTGATTCCACCATCTTCGTATTCACGTACTGTTACATTGCCTACCTTTTCTTCAAATTCTCCGTCACCTTCACCAACTGCTATTTCAATTACTTTATATCCATCCTCATTTGTATAAAAGTTAATCTCTTTACCTTCTGTTACTCTTGTCGCCCCATGTGGGGTTGCTTTAAAAACTAACTCGCCAGTAAAATATGGTGGGCCTTCTTCTTCCTCTTCGTCAACTTGAGTTGCTACTACTTCTAAATTAATCTTCCCTTTTTTCCCTTGAAAATCGATGTCATTCTCTCCATGTGGCCAGTCCACCATCACTCGAAATTGTTCTGTATCCTGAGTGGGACGGAAAGTGTTCTCCAATTCGATCTGCTCCCAAGCGCCATCCTTCATTTGTTCTAATGTAAGGTTAACTGGCGAATTGTCATTGGAAGGGAAAAGCTTGCCCTTCAATTCCAGATTCACTTGATATTCAACTGGGACAGACGTGTTATTTTTATTCACATCAAAAGCGTAGACTTCTTTCTTCTCCATGCCTGGTACGAGGTCTTCGTCAAGGTCAAACTCTGCATCACCAATCACTTTACCTTCCTTGTTGACTGCTTCCACATCAAAATCAGCAGCTCTGGCAATATTATCTTCACTCGAGAATCCAATTGTAAAATACGCTACAGTCCCAACAATGGCCATTAAAACAAAAGATAATGCAATTAATCCTAGTGTAAGCTTCTTCCTCATTCCTTCTCCCCCTTAGGTTTTGTGAATATTACGTTGTACTTTGCTGTCTACGCAGAACAAATAGTTTTTTCATCCAGAGAATTATAACGTACAAGAGTGGGATTGCTCCCAGCACAATCCAACCACTTGGTGACTTTAAGAACATGACAACAGATCCTGCCATCGGGATATGAAAAGAATACGAGCCATAAATTTCATCTTCCTGTACAAGGCCCTCATCCGCCACATTGTTGGCATCCCCTTTAGTTTCAAACAAGCGTCCTTGCTCAGTCGTCTGTTCACTAATCACGCGATGGGTAACAAAGGTTCCGTCACTCTGCTTAAACGTGATAATATCTCCACCTTTTACGTCATTCACATCATCAGATAGCACCAGCATGTCACCTGCATGGAAAATTGGGTCCATGCTATCAGAAAGGACATTCATGAGCTGGTAACCAAACAAGCTTGGATTGCTTCCAGGTTGTTTTAATGTTTGGACAAGTGAAAATCCAAGCAACAGAACAAATACAACTAAAAAAATAATGCCTATATTCCCTAATCCCTTCCATACTTTTTTCAATTTCCTGGACCCTCCTTTTCCTGTATGTAGCAAGTTCATGCCTTTTATGCTATCCATGATAAGGTACTCCCCCTATAAGCAAAGCTGGCATTTATTATTCAGGTTCCTCGCTTACCTGTTTCATCTCTTTTTTAGCTTCAAGAAGTATTGCTTCCAGCTTTTCTTCTACCTCGGCTTTCTCGTCACCCTCTAAGTCACTTACTAGTTCATCCGCATAATCCTGCAACGCTTTAACACGCTGCTCTTTTTCCTTCTGCGTAAATTCCTGAAGTTTTTCAGAAGTTACCTGTATTTCTGAAGCAAGTTCCTCTTTTAAGCGCTCCGTTTGCTTCATCTGTTCCTCTTCAAGCGCAATTTCTATCTCACTAATAGATTCCGTTTTCTTTTGCTCAAACCAACCTGTCAGCATTCCCTTTAATCCCTCGTCAGCGAATGCTACATTTATTCCACCACTTAACACAATGACTAGCAGAATTGCTCCAGCGAAAATCCTTCTCTTTTTGCTACGTTGTACCTGTTTGTATTTAACTAATCTGCTTTCCTCCACCAATTGATCCCCCTTTAATAGGAGGCCTCACCTAATTTGTTAGATGAGGCCAGTCTATTATTCTTCGCTTGACATGGAGGAAACCACATCATCCAATGCTGCTTTCGCTTCATCTTCAAGCGTTTGAGCTGCAGCTGTAATGATTTCCTGTTGCTCAGCCACTAATTCTTCTAATAGTTCTTCTACTACTTCTCTGACATCATTTATCTTAAAATTAATCTGGTTTTGAAGGTTCCTTGTCGTGATTTCTTTTTGGTTTTCCACTTCAGCTGTAATTTCTTCCCTAGCTTGCCTAATTGCTTCTTCTAACTCAGACACAGCTGACTCTTTCGCAGCGGTTAAATCCTCCGTTACTTTCGTTAGAGCCGCTTCTCCCTCTGTACCAGTAAAAGCTGTTAGATCATTTGTTGCATAATTAACCCCTTCTTCTCCTAGTCTTTCAATCTCAAAATATCCCTCAAGGAAAAGGTCATAAAACTTAACACCCATCCCATCTAAAATCTCCGTCTTTGCTCCATCCAGCGACTCAATATGGCTATTCTTTACTTCAGCAATAGCAGCTTCAGCACTTTCCGTTTCACTTGCTCTAGTACCATCAATATCTGCACTTGCATCAGATTTAAGACCATTGTATTCTTCTGCCAGCTCTGGAAGTTTTCCTTCTCCATAGGCTGTTACATCCGCTTCAATTACTTCGGCTGTTTCATTAAACAAGCCTTCATACCAATTTTTAAGTTGGGCACCTGCGTCTGTATTTGCTAACGCCGCTCCTGTCCCGGAAATAACACCTACTGCTACGACCCCAACGGCAATTTTACCTTTAACTGTACGTAATACCTTCATTTGAATTCCCCCTCTTCGTCATTTTTCTGATTCGGATAATAATGATTCTAAAATTGCTTTTGCCTCTGTTTCCACTTCATCATCTAGTTCTACTTCCTTTTCGTTTTGATAGGTTTGAAAGATAGTAGAATTAATTAATGTATCTACCGTTTCACCGAGTTCCGTTACGTATGACTCTTTCTGCGCTAGAATCTCTTTACGTGAATTCTCAGAAGTTATTTGTGCATGCTCGTCGACTTGTTTTGCTTTTTCATCCCAGGCCACGTCCACGGTTTCATATATAGCATCCTTTACTATGAGCATGGACTGCATATATCTCTCTACTTGCTGCGTAGCATCCCACCAGACAATACCTGATCCATGCTTCTCAGCAAATACCGTACCAGCTTGAAACAAGATCATAAACATCAAAAGCGCCAAACCAAGTCGCTTCATTTCAGCACAACCTTTCCTTTAAACCAAAACATAACTTACCTCCCCCCTTGGCAATATCCTTGTTCTCATTTAAGAACACTTAAAACGTAGTATAGAACATAAGAGATGATTGTGCAATCTAGTAAATGCTTTCTTCTATTTAATTCATAGTTCAATATCTCTATTTTTCTTTCATTTACTCTACTTTTCTACCTAGTTTCCTTTATGTATAAAATCGTTAGACAATTATTGCAGGAGGTTCTCTATATTTGTCGGAACTTGAAATAATCGCAAAAAAGATGCCCTTTTTAAGGAGCACCTTTGATTAGTGGATATTTTGTTGTTGGGCAGGGGATTGGTTGGTTGGGTGCACAGCTCCAGTGGTCGATTAGACTGCAAGATTGGTTGATTGGACTGTGGGCATGGTCGATTGCTCAGCTCGCTTGGTTGATTGGACTGCAGCATTGGTTGATTGGACTGTGGGCTTGGTTGATTGCTCAGCTCGCTTGGTTGATTGCTCAGCTCGCTTGGTTGATTGGACTGCAGCATTGGTTGATTGCTCAACTCACCTGGTTGATTGGACTGCAAGCATGGTTGATTGCACAGCTCGCTTGGTCGATTGGACTGCAGGATTGGTTGATTGCTCAACTCTCTCGGTTGATTGGACTGCAGAATTGGTTGATTGCTCAACTCACGTGGTTGATTGGAATGCAGGATTGGTTGATTGCTCAGCTCGCTCGGTCGATTGGACCATAAGCGTGGTTGATTGCTCAACTCTCTCGGTCGATTGAAAAGCAGGCACGGTTGATTACACGTCTCCCTTGGTTGATCACTCAAGATTCTAAGTAAATTAGACAGGCAAAACTGGCACGACATCAATTGTTAATTTGCACCAAAAGTTTAAAGCTGCTACATCGAAATTTCTACAATCTAACTTCATCCTGCTCCACCAAAAACCTCGACTTCTCCTCAGGGGATGGAAGCTTGCAGGTTTCTCGTTTACCAAACCATTTATATCGATTTTTCGCTACAATATTATATGCGAAATCTCGTAATGGCTTCGGCACAAGGAGCAATACGTAAAAAGCCTTCCATAATCCTTTTAATTCTTTACATATTCGTAAAGCCGCACTCGACTTGGTATAATAGGTACCATTTTCTACTAATATCATACTGTCTAAAGAAGGATCCATCTGAAAATGTTCTTTCACGCGTTCACCTGCTCCACTTTGAAGGGATACAAAAGTAAATATCCCGTTAGGATCTCTTTTCATTACAAATTGGACACTGCGGTCACAGAAATTACATTCTCCATCAAATAGGATAAGCTTGTTCATTCTAGCACCACCCCACCCTAATTGAGACTTTCTACAATAAGCCTTCCTTGTATATCGCCAGAGAAAAAACTGCGATAACTTCTTATAGCTCCACAAGTTAAGTATGCAAACTGGAGCTTGATATCCTTCAAATTCCTTTTGTCTATCAAACTATCTCTCCAAATCAATTTCCGAAAGCATAGACAAATAGTTAAACGCTAACCTATCATCGCTTTCCCCATAGTCTTCATTCATTTTATAATAATCCCCAACGATTGTCGCTCCTTTGTTCTTATCATAAGGTATCCATTCAATCCTCGTATCGCCGTTTCCAACAATCGAAAACTCCGTATTTTCATTACCCTCTAGACTGTTGTAATCCTTTATAAAATTCGCCCATTCTTCTGGTATCTTCTGTACTCCATATGTTTGTTCTTTCAACGAATATATCTCCTCGAACTGAATCTGTGGCTTATAATATTCCTTGTTATTCATTTCATAGTAGTATGGTGTCCGATACATATAAAGTCCAAAGCTACCCCATTTTGAAGCAGGATGGATATTCCACACTATATATGCATCTTCAGGGTTCTCTCCGTCCAGCCTCCAAATCTCCGGTAGCAGGCTATTTTTTACAACCGTCAGCTCCCATTTATGGTTTCTCCATTCCCAAAAGCTTGCACCCATATAATTATCTTCTGAGATATACGGAACAAAGGCGTGGGTATCTTTTACTTTTACAACTTCCTGCACAACATCCACTTTCGCCTCAGGGTATTTTTGATTGATTCTTTCTTTTGCCTCATCGGGCGTGTAAAAAGCTTCGGGAGTTGTGGGAACAATATAATAGATTAGCACCCCTATCCCCGCTATCATCAATAATCCAGTAATCAAAGCAATTAGTTTATTCATTGGCTACTCCCTCCCCAAAAATGGATGTTGGAGAGCGGTAATAATAATGAGAATCAGGAGTAGTTACAAGCCAACCTTTGCCATCTGTTTCTACAAATAACATAGTATCCAATCCACTTCCCCACTTCGGTTTAATGCCGGTAACATGGTAAGGAAAGCGTTCTTCTGTGTTTTCATATAGATCCTCTATCCAAGTTGCATCTTTTAGGCTTTTCTTCGTAAGGCTAGAGATCGCCTCATCCAGCTTTTGTTTATGTATGGTTTGATCAGGTGCGTGCCGATAGGTTTTTACTATTTCCGCATGTTCAACCCTTGCAAAATATGTTGCGGGTTCTTGGGGATAAAATAAGCTTTGAATAGGCTGGCCTAATAACGTTATTGAAAATAAGAGATAGCTTCCCACAAAACCGGCTAAGCCATATTTATGGTACCAATGCCAATTCCCTTTTCTAATTAAAAAGCCTATGTATAAAAGACATAAACCGATCGGAAATACGGGAAAAGGGAGTGACCCTACTTCCAAATTAAACGTAATAAGACCAATGATAATAACGAGTAGGATCACCCAAGGCTTTGGCTTCCCTTTTTCTTTTTTCTTATATAAATAATATACAAACACGAGAATACACCCGTACCCGAGCGTAGCCATTATGAGATCAATTAAATTAATATTTGCCATCGTAAAACAATCCTTTAATAGCTTTTATTCCACAGCATTTTCCACGATAGAAAATGCTTTTTGTTCACAGTTTATTTCTTCCATTGCACCGTACGGAAGAATAAACTTTGGTTCGGTGTGACCAAAATTCAGATTATACAGCACTGGCATGGTTTCCAATCCATTTTCTTTAAGCACTAAGCGAATTGATTCCTTATATGCATCATAATGTTCTTCATCCTTTGGCTTGCCAAAAATGATCCCATTCACTTGATCTAAAATTCCTTGAGCAGCATAATTACGCAGCCAATAAACGAGAGATTGCGGTGATGGTTTTTCCTCCGATGTTTCAAAGAACAGAATCGCATCCTCCCAAGAAGCTTTCTCTGGCCATATTTCCGTCCCTTTGGCGAACTCTAACACTTCGATACACCCTCCAATTAAACGGCCTCTAACCACCCCTTCTCCCTGTAGTAATTCATAACCATGGTTTGCTTGTCTTTTCCTTGCTGTATGTTTATTGGCCATATCCCACTCCAGAAACTCGCTAGTCCAATTGTTTGCTGGCTGAATGTCGCCAACGGGACAATCTTGAAACAGCGTGCTGCGAATATGATTTATCGTATAGGCATCCATTCCGACATTCTCCGCAAAATCTGTCAAAATCGCAGGCCCATAGAAGGAAGAAAGACCAGCCTTAAGACAAAGCAAATGCGAGATCGTCACATCAGAATAACCCATAAATATTTTGGGATTATTGCGGATGGTTTCAAAATCAATATATGGGAGCATACGTATACTGTCATCTCCCCCGATATTTGCAATAATTGCTTTGATGCTCTGATCTTGAAAAGCATCCTTCAAGTCCTGCGCACGGGCCTCTGGATGGGCGTTGATATATGCAGATCCTTTTAAGCTATTTGACATGGCTACAACCTCAAGACCAAAAACTTCCTTAAGTCGCTGAACCCCTTGCTCATAGCGCCACTTTAAGTCCGGATCACCTGCTCCGCCCCAAGAAGGGCTAACTGTTGCAACCTTATCCCCGGGCTGTAATTTTTTCGGTTTAGTTAGCATGTTTCTCATCCTTTCTTATTTTTCACAAGAAAATAGCAGAAACAGTGGAATTCTTTCTCTTCTCGCAAATTCCTCCTCTGTTGAAAAATTTACGCGTTCAGGAGGGCATTCACTAATGTTTTTAATGTGAAATCCTGCTCGTGTTAAAAGGTGAAAATATTCTTCTATTGTTCGATGGTATTTCACTACATCTTTGTTCATCCACTGCTCAACCCGTTCTCCTGATTCAAAGTAATTGTCTACATTCCAACTTGATCTTTTCTCATTTCCTGAATTTCTATTTCGGGAAGCGGTAAGCACGGGGTGTTGTACACTAAATATCAGTCTGCCATTTGGGTGCAATGCCTGATAGATATTGTCAAAGATAGGAGAAAGATCTTTTAAATAATGAAAAACAAGTCTGGATGTAATGAGATCAAATGCTTGTTGGGGAAAATTCCATTCCTCAATTACCGAATGGTGGATAGCGGCTTCTCGTTCTGCAAGCTGATCTCTAGCAATATTCACCATATTCCGAGAGCCTTCTACTGCTTCATAGCGGGTACAGCCTGCTTCTAAAAGGTCCAAGCCAAATAGTCCTTCTCCGCAACCTAGATCAAGAATCTTCATGCCTTTCACGTCACCGATAAATTGTCTTAAAACAGGGTACTCCATTACATTGTTTGGACTTTCCTTACGATGCCTTCTTGCCATGTAACTGGTATAAAATGTGTCGTTATCATATGCAGCGGATCCTTTATATTCCAATCGCTCATTCCCCCCTTTTCTATAATCCTCTGCCAATTAAACTAGCCGATACTGGCTCTGTGTTTAGCTCCCTAGCCCAAACAGAAAGTTGGCCAATATGGTGGATTTCATGGACGATAACATGGGAAATAATTTCTTTCGTTTTGTAGGTTTCCTGCTGCCAAGATGCTTTCACCTGTTTTTCCATGTCCACTTCATCAATAGCTTTTAGAAAGGAAACCAATTCAGGCCTTAAAGATGCTGACAATTCTTTGAGAGCTTCTAATGTTTGATAATCGTTAAAGGGAAATTCCACATCTTTTTTACCTTGAATAGCCCGTATCCAGCTATATTCCACATCGATAATGTGAAAGAGTGTGAACAAAATACTCCCCACACCACCTGTTCTTTGTTTACTTAATTCACTCGCTGACAGCCGCTCACACCATTCGAACCATTCGTCACGAACCTGCCAATTATACTCGAATAATTGCTTCATTCCCTATCTCCCCCTTCTAAATTGAAGCGTTTACTTATTCCCTAGAAGAATAATTCATACAATTATTACAATTGTAGCAAAAGAGTAAGAAAATTACAGGCTATTTAAAAAAAAGAAAATTAGCATCATGCCAATTTTCTTTTCTTGGTTTATCTAGCAGTAAGTGCAACGGTCGATAAGGGGTGTATGGGTAACGTTTCTTTATTTCTTTGCAAAATGCGTAGTTGAGATCGAATTAATTTCTCGAGTTTTCCAGGAATCTCTGGCAATTGTCTTAATTCTTTTTCAGCGAATTCCAGTGCCATTTCCACTTCCCATTCACCGTCTTTTAATTTAGGGGAGTAAATGGATTCTTGCTTAACAACGTTCCATCCTGCGTCTTTGGCCATATCTTTAATATCTTCCACAGTAAACAAGCTGCGGATGTTTGCTTCACTATCCGTTTTAAATGCTTCATATTGCGCTTGAAGAAGAACAGCTAAAAGATGTGACTGCTGTTCCACATGTTGAATCGCTGCATCCCACTCTGCAAAGCACAATTGCTTTCCCCACCTTCTTGATTTTTTTAAAATCGCAGAAAGTTCTTCAGCTGAACGTAAATACCATGACGCATGCGAGAAGACGATATAATCAAAATGGTTTTCAGGGAAGGTTACCGTGTCAGCTAATACATTCACTTGAAAATCCATCTTAATTTGAGTACCTAATGAAGATGCTACTAAATAGTTCCTTGACTCTCCAAGGGTGACAGGGCTCCCATAATCAGGCCCAGCAATATCCACTGCATGAACTTGTCCCTTTTCGCCTGTAAAATATGCCAGAACAGCAGTAGTATCACCTTGTCCGCAACCTATTTCTAAAATTTTGCTTCCTGCTTCGATCCCCCACGACTCCACTAGCTTTACTCGATGCTCCGTTTGATTAAACTGAATTTCTCCTTTGACTGCCATACAATCTGCTATGTTGGAAACAATAGATGGTGCCATGAAACTCCCCCTTTTTTAAGTTGCTAAACATATCATATACCTTGTCCTTTAAAATGAGAACAATTTTCAGATGGAAACAATGCTTATTTTGGAAGACTTGTACGACCAATTTACGGTTAGTTCAAATAGTTGCCGGCACTTTCTTTTTGGCGTAGTATAAATTCTACAATATACAAATAAAGGAGCGTTGATCATGAAAGCAGTTGTCGTCAATCAACCTGGTGGAGCTGATCAGCTTCATGTACAGAATGTAGAGAAACCTTCTCCCGAAAAAGGAGAGGTCTTAATAAATGTTAAAACAGCAGCGATTAACCGGACAGACATTATTTCTCGTGAAGGAAAATCTGGTTATATGAACAATCCTATTCTCGGTGTAGAGGTAGCCGGGGAGGTAGTAGAAGCTGGAGAAGAAGCAAACATACCCGTTGGCACAAGAGTGATGGGGCTTGTCAACGGTGGAGGCTATGCGGAATATGCAGTGATGCCAGCAGATCGTGCCATGGTTGTTCCTGATAAATTAAGTTTTGAGGAAGCGGCTGCCATTCCAGAAGTATTTCTTACCGCCTATCAAACCTTATTCTGGTTAGGGAATTTGACTAAAAATGAAACAGTATTAATTCACGCAGGCGGAAGTGGCGTTGGAACCGCTGCTATCCAACTGGCCCGTCAATTAACCAATGCGAAAATCATTACCACAGCTGGTTCACTGGAAAAGCTGGACTATTGCCATTCACTTGGTGCAGATGTAGGAATTAATTATAAAGAGCAGGACTTTGCAGAAGAGGTTTTAAAAGCCACAGATAATGCCGGTGCTGACGTAATCCTCGACTTTATTGGTGCTTCTTATTGGGAGAAAAACCTAAAAAGCATCGCCGTAGATGGGCGTTGGGTTCTAATCGGTGTGCTAGGTGGAAGTAAGGTAAATGACATTGAACTTATGTCCCTTATGGCCAAGCGAGTGCATTTAAAAGGTACCCTCCTCACCCCTAGAAGTGATGACTATAAAAAAGAGTTAACGAAGGATTTTGCTAAACATGCCTTACCTCTCTTTGAAAAAGGTAAGCTAAAAGCAATTGTAGACCGCGTATTTCCTATGGAAGAAACCGGTGACGCCCATCGCCACATGGAAGCTAATAAAAACATTGGAAAAATCATTGTAGAGATGGAGTAATGTTGGATTGAGGTGTGGGGCGGCTGGGGCGGCGTGCTAAGTGGGGCGCGAGTTATTGGATGTGGTGCGCTACTTTCTAGCATTAGTGCTCGTCCTTCTGCTGTGCTGCGCGACTCCCTGCTCTTGGAGCGCGACTTCATGGCTTTGATGATCGCCTTTCTGATTACGAGGCGCGACCTCCTGGATAGCGGAAACCCCTACTCTATCACCGCCAAAAAGATCAAAAAATACCCTCCAGCAATAGCGTCATATTGCTGGAGGCTCTTTTAATTGATACGTAACCCATACTTTAGTTGATTTAAAGGGAAAGTACTTCATTATTTGCATAGAATATGGATCTGTTGTATCAAATTCCCCTTCCATCGTTTGATAGTCTGCTTGTTTAGCAAAATTAATTTGGCACTTAACAAGATTAGCGAGCAAGTATACTTCCTCATTATTATTTAAACCGCACCATCCGAGTTCTACGGTGCCCTGACTTGTGGAATGATGGAGGAAGGAATAAGCTAAGAGCCTATCATCCATTTTATCAACAGCTATAAAGCTACCATTTTCGATTAAATCTTCAGCAAATATTAGCCCCTCCCATGTTTTAACACCAAGCGTTGCAACGGGATTAATCATATGTGTTCGTTCATAATTTATTTTCACTAATTCAATTAATTGGTGGCGCAAAGCATCGTTTTCTTTTACTTCCCTTAGAGATAAAATAGAAGATTTCTCTAACTCATTAATATGGCTAGCGTCTAGTTGTTCAACATATAAGCTTGGCATATAAGTTTTTCTTACTTCTTTGAAGCCGTATGCTTCATAACTAGCTCGTAGCACATGCGAAGATTCCCATAAGGAAGTCTGAATGGGATAAACGATTTTATTCCGGATTAATCTATCTAACAGAGATTTTACTACTACAAAATCGTACCTGTTCTTCTTGTGTACAATTTTGATGTAGGTGCAATAAGGGTGCATGGGGTTCTTCCAGGAGGCAAGTAATGCAATTATTAGATTATTTGCCCAAGCTGTATATGCAAATTGATGACTGGAGCTTTTCACTGTATCCAAAACTCCTTTAACGTCACCGTGTTGTCCTACCCAATCTTTAGTACTTTTTAAATCTGCCACAACTAAATCCTTTACTTCCACTGACATAATATCCTCCACAATTACATTACGAATTTTGTCGCATTTTATGTTGTTTTAGCTTGTTTTGTAAAAACTATTGCATTACCTAGCAAAATTTTGCATACTTACTTTTGTGCTTGTGACGAACGTCCTAAAATTTTTTCATAAAGAAAGAAAAGGAGCATTATCGCTATGATTGTTATAGAACCAATCGATAAGAAACTAAACACTGCAATTATGATGAAACAAGAGGAAATGCTTGAATACGCAAGACGCTATGGCATGACAGACCCACGCACTGTTACGTGCAGTCAACAGCTTGATCGCTTATTAAACAAGCAGGAAAAATTATCCTTTACCCTAGCTGCGTACAGTTTAGAAACTTTTTCTGATATGTATGGCTTTTAGTACTAATTATATACAAGCCTTCGGGATCCAACCAACTTGACCTTGCTTGTTCTTTATTAGTACATAGCCATCACAGTCAGCATTTATGATAAATATTACGTCACCTTCTTTTACTGATAAGAAAGTAGAGCTTACATCACTTTTGCTACGCATTTCTCTTCCAGAATGAGTAAGGTATTCATTTTTCACCCATTGTTTAACTCCAAGACTTTTATTCTCACATAAAGTAAAATACGAGTCCTCCTGCAAAAACTTAAATTCATAGTTTGGGTAGGTGACAGTGCCAGTGCACCCTGTAGTGTCTTTATGTGTCTGTTCTACAACGGCTTGACTGTATAGATTATCAACATACGTAAAGGAAAAACGGTCATTCTCATAGATTACTGCATTCAGCTGGCCATCTCGCTTAATCTGGTTACCACCATCCATCGTTACGATTCTTTTATCCATATCGATAATAGGATTATTGGAACTAATTTTATCCGCGGTGTAATTAACCGCAGGCCAGTGACCAACAATAACGGGTTTGTCTGCCTGGTGCCCTTGCTCATAAAAGGAAGGCATCGCCAAGGCAGACTGCTTGCTCGTATTTTCCCAGTCAGGTCTGTTCTCAATGCCGGCATGGACTATGATGAAGGCATCCGTTTCATATGCCACTGGCCTACTCCCTAGCCAATCCAATTCACTTGAAAAGTGCTTGCGGTAAAACTCACCAAGTTCCTCAAGGGTTGAAAAGTCTTCCATTCTCTTTTGGTGATGGTGGAGCATTTCATGTAGTATGGAATGAGGCTGGTTTGCCATATAGTTTTGGATACCTTCGTTGCCTTCAAATACATGTTGGAAAAGAATATCACAATTGCCTTGTGTGGTAAAAACACGGTCTGATGCCCGTTCTAACTCTTGGACATACCGAACAGTCTCCAAACTGTTCGGCCCTTTCTCACAAAGGTCACCATCGATAAACAGGTAGTCCTCTGTTGTGTACGCTACTTTTTCTAACAGTCTTTTAAATAATTCTTTGCTTCCATGAATGTCAGAAACAATAATCACTCTTCTATCTGCATCTAAATGAAGCTTTTCAATGTGTAGCATTGTTTATCACCTATTCTTGTGTTTTCGAGTTACATTTCATGTGGAGCTTTTATGCCAAGTAGGCGTAGCCCTTCTTTAATCACAATGGCCGTACATTCCACTAAGGCCAAGCGACTTGCTTGCTGGTCATCTTCTTGAAGGATTTTACAGTTCGCATAGTATTTATTGAACTCCCGGCACAGGGAAAGCAGATAAACCGCAATTTCAGATGGTTTAGCCTGTTCATAGCTCTCTTTCACTTTAGTTGGAAAGTCCATCAGTTTTTTCACAACAGACCAGCTATACACATCTGATAACCCGTCCGTAGGCTCTTCTGCTGAACCATTCGATTTTTGTAGAATGGAGCATGCTCTTGCATGGGTATATTGCACATACGGTCCTGTTGCACCCTCAAAACGCAGCATATCTTCAAGCGAAAATTCAACAGAGTGCTGAGGATCTGTCTTCAAGTCTTGGAAAATGATTGCGCCAATCCCGACATCCTGCGCAACTTGAGCTTTGTTTTGCAAAGTAGGATTCTTTTCTTCAATACTTTTCTCTGCCATCTTAATCGCTTCTTTTAATACGTTCTCTAAAAGGACGACCTTTCCCTTTCTTGTTGACATCTTTTTTCCGTTTTGCAAAATAAAGCCGAATGGAAGATGCTGCAGATTATTTGCCCATTCAAACCCTAGTTTCTCTAATACCAGAAACACCTGCTTAAAATGTAAACTTTGCTCGTGACCCACAACATAGACTGATTTGGCAAACTGGTACGTTTTCTGACGATAGATAGCAGCTGTTAAATCCCTTGTTGCATAAAGGGTTGCTCCATCCGATTTGCGAATGAGACATGGAGGTAAGTCATGCTCCTCCAACGTGACGACCTCAGCTCCTTTGGGAGTCGACAGCAATCCCTTTTCCTTTAACAAATCAATTGTTTCTTCCATTTTATCATTATAAAATGCTTCCCCGTTGTATGAATCGAAGGATACATTCAAAAGTTTATAAATTCCTTTAAATTCCTCCAAGGAAACTTCACGGAACCACTGCCATAATTCCAAAGCTCTTTCGTCACCTTGTTCGAGCTTTAGAAACCAAAGTCGCGCTTCCTCTTCTAATTTCGAATCCTTTTCCGCTTCCTCATGAAAACGGACATATAGCTTTAATAGCTCCTTAATCGGATCTTGGCGTACCTCCTGCTCATTTCCCCAACGATGATAGGCAGAAATAAGTTTGCCAAACTGGGTGCCCCAATCACCTAAATGATTGATACGCACTGGCTGATAACCGCATTTTTCCAAAATATTTGCGTAGGCGTTCCCTATTACTGTGGAACGAAGATGTCCCATCGAAAAAGGTTTAGCAATGTTAGGTGAGGAAAAATCAATCGTTACTTTCTCACCTTTACCAATATTAAGGGACCCGTAAGCTTCTTGCTTCGTTTGAATATCAGTGATTATTTCCTTGCTAACACGTTTTTTATTTAAAAAGCAATTAACGTATGGACCTTCAGAAACCACTTCACTAAAATAAGGATCCGTTATTTTAGCAGCAAGCTCTTTTGCAATGGAGGCCGGATTTTTCTTATATACCTTGGCCAGTTCAAAGCATGGAAAAGCAAGGTCCCCCTGTTCCGTATATTTGGGGAACTCTATTCTCTCCAGTACTTTATCCTCCGTTAGTAATCCTGCTGTTTCCGCAGCTATTTGTTTGGCAAATATCTTTTTAACTTTCATCTCATCATCTCCTTTAGAAATTAAAAAAACCCCGCCTCTATATAGAGACGAGATTACCCGCGGTACCACTCTTTTTGTTCAAATTGAACCAAGCTTGAAATGATTAACGTTCATCACCCGGCACACCCTACTAGCACTCGTTCAGGCTGCTTCTCAGAAGTCCGCTTCATTATCTTTGTTCTGTTAGGCTCACACCAAATCCTAACTCGCTTAAGAACCTATGATAACTACTCTCTTCCTCACAGAATTGTTTTATAATTTTTGTAATCATAGCTGATTTTCTTTTATAAGTCAACCTGCTTCCCAAGTTAAACTTCAAACCTCATAGGTAATAAGCACAATTAATACTATCCTTCTTGTTTACTGTTTTTAAACAGATGCATGCTCCACCCAAGCAAAAGAATCGCCAGAAGAATTACTGCTGGAAAACTTTGAAACCATGATGCCTCATTTTGTAAAAGGAGGGCGTCATCTGAATACACTTGACGGAGCGGATTGACCCAGGCCATAACTCCTGAAGGTAAAAGCCACCATAGAGCGAATCCACTTAACAGTGTAACTAAAACAGCAAATAATGTAGCCAATGTCTGCTTGATTAGGAGACTAAACAAGAAACAGAGTGTGATCACTAGAATGATAGTAGTAGAGATAAGCACAAGCCCTTGAAGCATATATGTTTTAACAGTAAGGAATTGTATTGCTCCGTTCTTCTCAAAGAGGACAGGGTAATCAAACGTCCCCTTTTCTCCAAAGAAAAATCCAATTACAAAGGTAAAGCCAATAACAGCTGCCATTGTTAGAAGATAGGTGATGATAGCACTTACAAATTTGCTCAGGATAATATGATGCTTATTAAGTGGTTGGGTAAACAGTAGATTCACAGAACGATTTTCAAACTCCCCTGATAACGTATCCCCAATAATTAGTAGCATGATAATAATTGCACCAGCATTTATGAATAGGCTAACAATTTGCTTTAAAAAGTTGGGTAGTGCTGTACTATAACGGTCTTGCTGTGGCATGATATCTTCATCTACCAATTTTTGATTCATGGAGGTTCGGTAATTGATTTCCTTTATTGGTATGGTTGTTTCTCCTCCTGCCTCCACATAGCTAGTCAGTTCATTATAGTATTGATTTTCCAAGTTCAGTTGCTGTTTCCATTCGTCTGTATTGATGAGATTTCTCACCTCATATAACTTATTTATCATGGAACTATTTATTCGCTGTAATTTTTGCTGCTTCTCATTCTCAGGGTCAGCTTCCAGTTCTGCCAAGTGCAAATCAGCATTATTGTAATTGCCCTGCAGCAATTCTTCCAGCTCTTTTTGTTCTTCTTTCACAATCTGCTCCTGAAATACGATATTCCGTATAAACAAAAAGCTAATTCCTATGAAAACCAGTAGGAGCAAGAAAAGGAATTTCCTACTAAAAATTATTTTTTTCAATTCAAAGGAGAGTAGTTTCATACGGAAGCTTCCCCTTCAAAAAGTTCCCGGTATCGCTTCTCTGCTCCAACCTTTCGATTTTCAATGGATAGTAGCTCAATTTGATTCTCATTTAAACAATCAATAAATTGTTGCAAGGATACATCTGTTTCCTCAAACCGTAGTACGCCTTTTTCAGCTAGGCTAAAGGGAATTCCTTTAGCTGTTAGCACCTCTACTGCTTTATCCGCATTGCTAACAGATACTTCATATTGATTAAGATGAAGGTCTGTGAGCGATTCCTTAAGCAATGCGCCGTCCTTCATAAAATAAATCGTGTTGGTGAGCCTGTCGATTTCATCTAAGTTATGTGAAGATACGATAATCGTTGTCCCAATTTCAGCAAGTTCTAATAAAATATTACGCATGTTTATTGCACTTGTAGGATCCAGCCCATTTAACGGTTCATCCATCAGTAAAAGCTTCGGTTCATTAATAATAACCATCGCTAGTAATAGATGCTGCTTCATCCCAAGCGAATAATTTCGTACCCGTTTTTTCAAGTAGGATCCCATTCCTACACGATCCACTACTTCTTTAATTTTACTTTGATCAATATGTTGCGCCTGACAAATAAACTTTAAATGGTCATAGCCCGTTAAATCGCCATACAAGATACGATTATCTTGCAAATAGGACACATCATAAAATAGCGAACTATCCTTATGGTTTTTCCCTAAGAGTTCAATGCTCCCCTCATTCACTGTCAGAAGGTTTGTCATACAGTTTAATAACGTTGTTTTGCCCGAACCATTTGGACCAACTAGGGCAATAATCTGTGGCGATTTAATTTTAATATTGATTCCTTTAAGTACAAGCTGTTTTTTGTAACGTTTTTTAAGATTATCTACGTTTACAATCATGTTCTTTCCCCCTCTTATGAAAACCGCTTCTGTAAAATGGTCACCCCATAGGTCACCAGCCATAAAAGTACACTGGAAACCGCGAGAGCGATCATACCTTGGTTAAATGAAAAACTATTATTCTCTAACGTTAGCGCCAATTCATTTGTAATTACTTCTCTGACAGAAAAATAGTGGAATGGAATATAAGGAGCAATCATGGACGTGACTGAATCCGCACTTAATCCTATCCCCGCAAATAATATGGCGATCGTTAAACCAATTGCTACTAAGGCCCTTTTCGTGATAATAGAAAACAAGATTAATATGGAATAGCAAAAGATCAACACCATGAAAAAGAGACTAGCAGATTGAAGTAAGAATGTTCCCATGTTCATAAAGCTGAAGGAATACTCCTCCCCGTAAATTAAAACAGGGTAATCCCAATCACCTAATCGGTCAAATATTGTACCGAGTATGAATGAAAGCAGTACAGTGCCGAATAGTAAAAGGAATGTTACCAAAAGCATTGTTAAAAATTTCCCTATAAATAGCTTAGAACGGCGTATCGGTTGGGTACGCAATAACTGGATTGAACCATTTTTGGCAAGCCCTTCTTTTGTGACCATGTCACCAAAAAGAAACAGAAAAAAACATGCACCTAAAATATTGAATACAAATGTAAACAGGTGGTTAGTGAAGTAAATACCGGTTGAAGAATATTTCGTACTGAATATCTCCAATGATTCTTCTAGAGTCGGGGGTTCGTACACTTGATCATATAACGTCACCCAAGAGTAATAATGTATAGGGTAAACAGGAGTAATTTCTTTATCTCTTAACCACTTGTGATATTCCAATTTGCTCTCTTCTGTAACGAGTGTGGGCCATGCAGCAGAGTAATACTCATCTCGAAAAATACGGTTTGCAACGTGCTGTTCATATTGTTCTATTTCCTTATTTAATAATGGAGTCCATTCTCCATTTCTAAAATATTCTATTTCTTGTTGTTTAACTTCGATGTCTTCCTTATTAAATTCTAGGGTTCCAGTTGTTTCCTTATCTTCCTCATCCAACTCACCTGCCTTAATGGCAGCCTCTATACTATTAATTTCACTTTGTATTCTAGATATATCTGCTTCATTTTTTAAGATTAAATCATCTGTATGCATCGTATGTATGTGAACATATATATAATAGCTAAGTATAAATAGGAGGCAGCCGAATAAAAGAAATCGAAAGAAATTTGACTTTGCCACTTTTTTTAATTCAAAACGGATAATCGTTAGCAATTAATCACCTGCTTCCATTTGATTTATGGAACTTTAGTATTATAAATTCAACAAACCAGTAGCAATCCCTTTAAAATTATTAGAAAAATCACAAATTTATGATATATTTGGAATGCAAGCAATAACATAATGAAGAGTGGGATGATATGAGAAGCAGTGTCAATATTTTAATTGTGTTTATATCAATCGTTTTTTTACAGGTTGTTCAAATAAACTCATTCCGGACAGCATTTCTTGCTATGGGATGGCTGCTAAGGACAAAGAATTAGTAAAGGGGGAAAGTACATGAGATTAAAAATTGTTTTCTTACTTATAATTATCACGCTAGTTTTTACAGGATGTACAAATGAGGAAGCTGAGTCCACTAAAGAAAAAGCTCCTTCTCCCTCTACGGAAGTGGGAAGTCAACAGGTCACTCCTCCTAGTATAGGAATAAATAAGGGTGAAAGCACAACTGTGGTAATTTTAGATACTCATTGTTGGGAAGAAAATTGTTCGCTCACACCTAATCCTCCTGACGAATTGTTGTTGGGTGAGACACCGCTTCGTGTTAAACCTGAAGATGAGCTGGAACTATCTGTTTCTACAAGTGAAGTCCCAATCTCGGATGAAATATACTCCCCAGATTTTAACATTGTTCAAGTTAGTGCGAGTGGAGAAAAGGAAACGGATGTTAATTTCGAAACCAAATATTTAACTGCACCTACAGAGGAAGGAAAATACTACTACAACATTACTACGGAATGGGATGGCGAACTTACAGGAAAAGCCATTTATGCTTTTGCTATATTAGTACGTGAAGAATAATGTCCTCATAATTTTGAATCTTCCTTTTCATAGTGGAATTGATTCACCACTAACTGAAAAATAAACGCTTTTAAATCTACAAATCGTGGATAAATGGGCTTATCCGTTGAACCTGCAATAATTAACGGTACGAGCGACTCCTGTTTATGCAATGAGCCGTGCGCTGCCCCTGCCAAATGAAATGGTGTTGACTGAGCCTTAAATTCGCATCCGGGTTTGGCATTTACCACAAGAAACCGCCCAGATTGGGAATGAAGGGCACCGTACAACCTGGATAATGCATCAGGAAACTTCCCAAAAGCAAACCTGTCTCCGTCGGTCCTTTTTAAATCAAGCACCTCAAGATTGCCTTCAATATGCCAGTTTTGACCATAAATATCTTGAGTGTTTCCACCTGGTGAAAAGGTTATACGACCATCTACTATGCCAGACTCTACATGAATACTGTTTTGATCCTTCCAGGCGATTACATCAATTCGTTCATCCGCTTTAAGTGGCTCTATTAATGGGGATAATGGTAGCTTCTCATCTAACACATAAATATAAGCCATCCGTTGATTCACACTAAAAACGAGTTGATCTTTTTTCTGCACGGGGCGTTGAATCTTTGCAATCCGATAATGAGAGAGTGATTTGCGTAAATCTATCAAAACTTGCTTGTAACTCATTCCAGAAGGTGCGTGCCCATTGTCACCAATTACAAGCCAGATATTCTTTTTTAGAGCCTCTTCCCAACTGGAGTATAGATTCAATGTCTTCTGGATTTCCCGATCAATCTTCGTAATCCCTTTTATGTCCATGGGACCTCTAAAATGAATTCGTGCGTCCAGATCCTGAAATATACAAAAGGTAAAGCCAGGGAGTTTATTCTTGCGGATCAGGTGACGCAGCTCTCGTGCTGTATATTTGTAGTTACCGGCCGCTAGCTGTGTGGGAAAACCGCTTCTCCTAATTTTCGAAAATACACCTAAAGAGAAAATAGGCGTCGTCTGACTGATCCATGTGCCTTTCTGGAAACGTGTAAAAGCTCGAAGTAATCGGGGAGTCTTCAACCATTTTGGCGTATTCCCACGATAGACAAACGAATTAATAGATGCTGAGGAAACTCCTTCTTTTGCTAGGTCTTCGTAAATGGTGGTGACTCCTGCACTCATGTGCTCATTATTTAGTCGGTAGAGCATGTTATGTATAGACTTGCGCATACCAATTCGGAAGGTTTCTCTAAAACCTGTTCCATAGTTAACAAATTGCTTTTTGTTCGTATCAAACCAATTCAATCCCGGAATATGATGTTGGTCAGGGTAGGTACCTGTTAATAGGCTACTATCGATGGTAACGGACATGGTTGGATACGAGCTGACCATCTCAGGAAAATAGGTACCGTTTTCCATGAGGAACTTTAGTGCTGGAGCACGCCCTGTTTGGACAGCTACCTCAAGTGGATAGGACATTAGTGAATCTATGTTTAACAGTATTACTGGCTTTTCCGGCTTTTTGTATTGGGGCATTGTGTTATTCTTCCTCTCTATACAGTGTTTAGTTAGGTTAGTTTAACCAGGGAGACTAAAACAATCCGTATGGAGAGGCACAGATCTGCTTAACAACTTAACTTGCTTGGTGTCACTTCCCACTGCTCTTGCGTCTCTTTTCACCGCTGGTGCGTCTCTTTCCTCTGCTCTTGCGTCTCTTTCCTCTGCTCTTGCGTCTCTTTCCACCGCTCTTGCGTCTCTTTCCTCTGCTCTTGCGTCTCTTTCCACCAATGTTGCTTACGTTGACGTAAGCAGACCACAAAAAACTCCTCCAGCAAGAAAGATTCACCTTACCAGAGGAGTTCAACCTATTTATCCAACACCGTCTTCGCGATATTCTGATCTAATTCTTCAAAATCATGATAGGAGATCGTTTCATACAGCTCTTTTCTTGTTTGCATATCATCAAGGGCATCTTTTTGTGTGCCTTCCTCTTTAATTAATTGGAAGACGCGTTCGTATGCCTTGGCAGCTACACGTAAAGAGGTAACAGGATAAATTACCATTTTAAAGCCCATTTCTTGAAAGGCCTCGGCTGTAAAATATGGTGTCTTGCCAAACTCTGTCATATTTGCAAGAAGAGGAACATCCACTTTTTGAGCAAAGAGGCGAAATTCTTCCTCTGTTTGTAAGGCTTCTGGAAATATTGCATCTGCCCCGGCTTCCACATAAGCCAATGCCCTATCTATCGCCGCTTCCATACCTTCGTTCGCTTTGGCGTCCGTACGAGCTACAATAACAAGGGAAGGTGCTGCCTTTTTAATTGCCTGGATTTTCTGGGCCATTTCCTCAGTCTTGACAAGCTGCTTTCCATTCAGATGCCCACACTTTTTTGGAAGCTGCTGGTCCTCAATTTGTACCGCAGCTACATTCGCTTCTAACATTTCTCTTGCTGTCCGTGCAACATTTAGTATCCCGCCAAAACCTGTATCGATATCAACCAAAACAGGTAGGTTTGTTGCCCGAATGAGGTCACGTGCCCTGTCTGCCATTTCCGTTGAGGTGACCATACCTAAATCTGGCAGGCCTTTGCTTGCGGTATAGGTTCCCCCAGAAAGATAGAGTGCTGAGAAACCCGTTTTTTTGGCAATAAGGGCAGCCATGGCGTCATGTGCACCAGGCATTTGCAAAATCGTTTCCTGTTGGATCAGCTCCTTAAATTGCCCTGCAAGTTCCTTCTGTGATTTGGGTTCATCTACAATCCATGCCATCTTGCATTCCTCCTATTTAACAAAAAGCTCCATAAATTCATTTACATTCATTGCTGTTAGTGTATCGTACTCATAGCTTACCGCTTCGATTCGTTCTAGCTGTTTTCTGGAATATTGCGTAGCCAAGTTCGCAGCATATTTTTCTAATACTTTCGGTATTGCTTCGTCCCTGCGAAAGCGGTGTCCAAGCGGGTATTCGCACGCAATGCTCTCTGTTGAAGTTCCATCTGTAAAGTGAACCTGTACAGCATTCGCAATGGATCTTTTCTCAGGGTCTAAATAGTCTTCAGTATACGCTTTGTTTTCCGTAACGAGCATTTTATCTCGTAACCTGTCAACTAACGGATTCACTGCTGCCTCGTCCTCATAATCCTCTGCCACAATATTTCCTTTAAGCAGTCCAATTGCCGTAATGTACTGCAAGCAATGATCCCGATCAGCCGGATTGTATAGAGGCCCTTTTTTATCAATAATACGAATTGCTGATTCGTGTGTGGAAATGGTAATTTGATCAATTTCATCCCAACGATCCTTCACTTCCGGATAAAGCTGAATTGCCGCTTCTGCAGCTGTCTGTGCATGGAACTCTGCAGGGTAGGAAACTTTAAATAGTACATTTTCCATCACATAACTATCAAGTGGCTGATTTATTTTTAGCTCCTGTTTATTGAAAAGGACATCCTGGAAGCCCCAGCCTGGTGCACTAAGCGCAGTCTGATAACCCATTTCACCTTTCATTGCCATCATCGCAAGGCGGACACCCCGACTTGTGGCATCTCCCGCTGCCCAAGATTTACGGGAGCCTGTATTTGGAGCATGCCGATACGTACGCAAGCTGGAATTATCTAACCAAGCATTAGATAAGGCATTTACGATTTCTTCACGTCCCCCGCCAAGCATCTTGGTTACGACTGCTGTAGTGGCGATTTTCACGTACAGAACATGATCGAGACCGACACGATTTAAACTATTCTCCAGTGCAAGAACCCCTTGGATTTCATGGGCTTTAATCATCATTTCAAGAACGTCCTGCACCTTTAATGGTGCTTGACCTTTTGCCAGTCTTTCCTGACTAACATAATCTGCTACTGCCAATATCCCACCTAGGTTATCAGAAGGATGCCCCCACTCGGCAGCGAGCCATGTATCGTTGTAATCAAGCCAGCGAATGATGGCCCCAATATTAAAGGCTCCTTGAACAGGATCCAACACATGAGAGGTACCTGGTACCCTTGCTCCGTTTGGCACGACGGTTCCTGGCACAATTGGTCCGAGCAGCTTTGTACATTCTGGGTAATTTAATGCTAAAACCCCACACCCAATCGTGTCTAATAATATATAATGCGCTGTATTATAAGCTTCCGTGCTCGTAATGTCTTTGTTCAACACATAATCGGCAATTTCCTCTAACAATACGTCTGTTTTATTTTGTTCATTCGTTGTTTGCATTACCTTTCTCCCCTTTGTCTTCGATTAATAGCTATTTCCAACATAATTTACGCGCGGACGGAACAAGCGATTATTCTCATGCTGTTCGATCACATGTGCACATAAGCCAGCAGTTCGCGCACTAAAGAATATTGGTGTATACAAGCCAATTGGTATTCCTAACATCCAGTAGACAGGTGCCGCATAGTAATCAAGGTTTGGATAAAGCCCTTTTTCTTCCCGCATTACTTTTTCACCAGCCTCACACATTTCCAGTAATGTGTGGTCGCCTTTTTTGTCACATAGCTCTTTTAAAGACTGCTTCATGACCAGCGCCCGCGGATCCATTTTCTTCATGTATACACGATGGCCAAAGCCCATTATTTTCTCTTTCTGACTTAGTTTTTTCATAAGTAACTCTTCAAAGGCAGCTGCTGACTTTACTTCGTTCAACATGTACATGACCGCTTCGTTAGCTCCACCATGCAGGTTCCCTTTTAAGGAAGCTACTCCACCAGTTAGCGCACCATATAGGTCCGCGTTTGTTGAAGCAATTACCCTTGCTGTAAAAGTCGAATTCGGCATTTCATGCTCACTATATAAAAGAAGGGAACGATCAAAGATTTCTGTTTGCCAGTCCTCAGGCTTTTCTCCCGTGATCATGTAAAGAAAATTAGCGCTGTAAGACAAATTCTGATCTGGCTTTACAGCTTCCTGGCCATTGATTAGTCGGTAGCTGTTCACGGTGATTGCCGGTAATTTCCCCAAAAGGCGATATGCTCTTTGCTTATTTACTTCGCTTGAACGGTTATCAAGATCATTATCATATCCTGAAAGCGCTGACAAACCTGTCCGCAAAGCATCCATTGGATGGGTGTTTTCTGATAGCAGCTCAAGTATTTTTAAAACGTTTTGTGGAATGTCATACTCTCCATTTAGTTTTTCCTGAAGATTTGTTTTTTCATTGGAATCAGGCAATGTTCCTTCTAAAAGCAGATGAGCTATTTCTAGGTAATCATGCTGCTGAGAAAGCTCAATCAGTTCATGCCCTCTTATAATAATTTTCTCCTGCTCTGTGTCCAAAAAGGAAATGGTCGTTTCGGCTGCCACTACCCCGGCAAGCCCCGGAACATACTTTTCTTTTGTATCCATTGTTTTACCTCCTCTAGTTTTTCCGTACAAAATTCGAAAACTTCGCTATCTTGTCATAATTTTATTATAAAATTGAAAGAAAGATAAGAAAAATATATAATTTTAATAAGTATCCATAGATTTTTTCAATGGCAGGGAGGTAGTTGTAGGTGAAATTTCAAGACTGGGAAATGCTAGCCGCCATGCATGAAACAGAAAATATAACCCAAGCAGCAGAACGATTATTTCTCTCACAGCCAACCTTAACAACCCGTTTGAAGAAGATGGAGGATTATTACGGGGTGCAGTTAATTAACCGTAAGCAACGAGGGATCACCTTTACCCCAGAAGGCGAGCAACTGGCACAGCATGCAATAAAGATGTTATTTGAGCAGCGAAAAATTGAGGAAAAATTGCATAACATGAAAAATCAGGTGGCAGGGACACTTCGGGTTGGAGTTTCGAATTTTTTTGCGTTGAACAAAATGCCGAAGCTCCTTCGTCTGTTTAAACAAAGCTATCCGGATGTTGAGTTTCAAGTTGTAACTGGTTGGAGCAGTGACATGCATAAACTCATCTCCAATCATGATGTCCACATTAGCTTTATTAAAGGGGATTATATATGGAATGACTGTAAAGACCTGCTTTATAAAGAAGAGCTTTGCATTGCCTCCCCGTGGAAATTTAAAATGGAAGACCTCCCATCCATGCCACGAATTGACTATTATACCGATGAGAAGATGCGAACAATTGTAGAAAATTGGTGGTACAGCCATTACAAAGAACAGCCAAACATTAATATTCAAGTGAGTCAGGTGGAAACGTGCAGGGAAATGATTATTAATGGACTGGGCTATGCGATCTTAGCTAACTTAGTCGTACGCCCACACCCTGAGCTTTTCATTAAACCTCTTTTCCTGCCTAACGGAAACCCGATCACTCGTAATACATGGATGTACTATCATGAAGAAAACCTTGACCTTAACATCGTTAAAGCCTTTGTTGAATTTATCCAAACCATTGATGTCAAAGTACTCTGAAATCTCCTCTTCTATTATGTGTTTACTAGCGACAAAATCCGGTAACAGTACAGTAGAATCATAAAGGATTCTTCAAAAAACCAATGGAGGTGGATGAGATGGCTACAAAATTTAAAACAGGTGAAAACGCACCAGAGAGCGGTAAATACAAGGTTGATAGTCTAGTGAACGGTGGATCAACAAACGATGAGGCGACCATTGACATCGAACAAGGAGAGCAATTCCCTCCTTCCCCTTCAAGTAATGATGCAGCATATTGGGTAAAAGCGTAACCTAATGGAAGATCCCCTCTTGAAATTTATTTCAGGAGGGGTTTTTGTATTCGTTAAAAAAGTCTATGAATTCTGCGTATGGATTTTGGAAGCACCTTCTTTTATTTTAAAAAGAAGAAAGAGGTATAATAACATTGTAAATAATTCAAGAAAAAAGTGGAGGTATTCTTATGAGTAAAGTTGCAATCGTAACAGGTGGCGGTAGTGGACTAGGACAAGCTACAGCTGTTCGTCTAGCAGAAGAAGGAGTCAACGTTGCTGTCGTTGACGTAAGTGAAAAAGGCGGAAATGAAACTGTAGATAAGGTTAAAAGTGCTGGAGCTGATGCAATATTTATAAAAGCGGATGTCTCCAAAGCTGAAGAAGTAAAACAATATGTTGATAAAACTGTTGAGAAGTTTGGCCAAATAGATTATTTCTTTAATAATGCTGGAATTTCCGGTAGTGGTGGATACTACTTAGACACAAAAATTGAGGAGATTGAACAAATCGTTGGAATTAACCTATTAGGTGCACTTTATGGTGTTCGCTATGTAGCAGATGTAATGCTCAAGAACGGCGGAGGTTCCATCGTGAATACTGCTTCTAGTGCTGGTGTGATCGGGCAGGATTCTGTTGTCACCTACTCCGCAACGAAGCATGGTATTGTTGGATTGACAAAAAGTATGGTTGCAGAATATGCAAAAGACGGCTTACGTGTAAATGCTATTGCACCTGGTCCAACTGAAACACCGATGGTTAAAGCTTTCTATGAAGCGAACCCGGAAATGAAAGAGAATGCAGAAAGCGGCATTCCTCAAAAACGTCTAGGTACACCAGAGGAAGTGGCAGAATTAGTAACCTTCCTACTAACTTCTAAAGCTGAATATATTAACGGCGAAGTAATTCGTATCGACGGTGGATTTACGAATACGAAATAATGTGCCATTAAAAAGCAGGCAACCTATTGGGATGCCTGCTTTTTTTATTATTTTGGTCACATAACAACAATTAATCTTTAACACGTAAAAGCCGTAATGCATTTAAGATCACAATAATTGCAGCACCTGTATCACTTAATACGGCTAACCAGAGTGTGAGCCATCCTGGGAAAACAAATACAAAGGCGATTAGCTTAACAATTAAAGAAAACCAGATGTTTTGTTTAATGATAGCTAATGCTTTTCTACTTAGCTTAATTGTATGTGGTAGCTTTTCCAGATTGTCTGCCATTAAAACAATATCTGCTGTTTCCATTGCGGTGTCTGTACCTGCACCACCCATGGCGATGCCTAAATCAGATGTAGCTAGAGCCGGAGCGTCATTGATCCCGTCACCGACCATCGCTACTTTGTGCCCTTCTTTTTGCAACTGTTTCACTGCCTCTACCTTATCTTCTGGGAGAAGCTCTGCAAAATAACGGTTTACACTAGCTTCTTTGGCAATCATCTTCGCCGTACCTTCATTGTCTCCAGTTAGCATAACGACTTGATTGATACCGACCTGTTGCAAGTTATTGATAGCTTTTACCGTAATTGGTCGAATGGTATCTGCAACAGCGATAACACCCATGACTGCTGTTTGTGTCCCGATAATTACAACCGTTTTTCCTTCGAGTTGAAGTTCATTAACTTTGTCGCTGACACCACCCAATGGTACGTTCAGTTCTTCAAACAGTTTTAAATTCCCAGCAAAGTAAATTTCACCATCGATCGTGGCCTGAACTCCTTTACCAGCTATACTTTTATATAGCTCACCACGTCTAGCTTGAAACCCTTTCTCTTTCGCATATGCCACAATCGTTTTGGCGATTGGATGCGTCGAGTATTCTTCTAGGGTTAACCCAATCAAAAGAAGTTCGTCTTCTGATATTGTCAATGGTTGTATTGTGGAAACTTTCGGTTTACCTTCTGTTAATGTGCCTGTTTTATCAAATGCAATTGTTTTAATCGCGCCTGCCGTTTCTAAAAATGTCCCACCTTTTATGAGCACACCATTCTTCGCCGCGTTTCCAATTGCAGAGACGATAGCAACAGGTGTTGAGATTACTAATGCACACGGACAAGCAACAACTAGTAACGCAAGCCCTTTATATGCCCATTCGCCCCATTCCCCAAATCCAAATAGTGGTGGAAGGACAATAACAGCAAGAGCTAACAGAAACACAATCGGCGTATAAATGCTGGCAAACTTATCAATAAATGCTTGTGTTGGAGCCTTTTGCTCCTGTGCTTCCTCTACTAAATGAATAATTTTTGAAATGGTTGTATCCTCAACTAATTTTGTAACCCGAACTTCAAGTGACCCACTTTCATTAATCGTACCTGCATAGACCGTATCGCCAATCATTTTATCAACTGGAATAGATTCTCCTGTAATAGGAGCCTGGTTAACGCTTGTTTCCCCTTCGATAATCTCACCGTCTAGCGGGATTCTATCCCCAGGTTTGATGACAATTATATTTCCAATACTTATATCATCTACTGACTTTTCAACTAACTCTGCGCCAGCTCGTACCCATGCTTTTGATGGGGCAAGGTCCATTAAATTACGAATGGATTTTCTTGTCTGTTCAATCGATCTATTTTGAAGTGCGGTACCTAGCGCAAACAGCCACACTACCGTTGCACCCTCAAACCATTCGCCAATAATAGCAGCGCCAATTGCCGCAACAGACATGAGCACATTCATATCTAATGAACGACTTTTAATCGCATAATAAGCGCTTTTGGCTGGTTTTGCTCCACTTACCACGATAGCAATTGCATATAAAATTGTTGATATGCTTGCTGGCATCCCAATAAATGAACCAATAAAACCAATAGCAAGGAGGATACCTGTAAAGGTGATCATCCCAAGCTCTTTTTTGTTCTTTGGTTTTGCTTGAGACTGGCGATTATTCGTTTGCAACTTAGCCTTATAACCGAGTTTAGATACCTCAGAAACAATTTCATCCACCGAATTATCATGCTCCAGCTTCATTTTCCCTGTAGAAAAATGCACCTTTACATCTTTAACAGAGGGATGATTTTTGAAATGATTTTCGATACTTTGAGCACAGCTTCCACAATCCATGCCTTCCACATCGTACGTTCTAACATTTTTATTTTGTATAATAGGATCGACCTTAAAACCTAGCTTGTTTACGGTATTCTCGACTTCGTTAAGTGGTGCCTTTTCATTGGCTATAACTTTTAACTTGGCAGTATTATAATTCACCTTCGCCTCTTGCACCATATCAAGACTACGTAATCCCTTTTCGATCGTTAAAGCACAGGAAGGACAGTCCATTCCTTCTACTCGGTATTCAACCTCTTGCCCTGTTGGAGAGAAGTCATTTTCAATCTCCGGTTCAGCTTTGGAAACCCCGCAGCAGCTTGAGGCATTATTCATTGTTCGAGATTCTGTGTCACCCTTGTCATTACCGCAACAAGAGGATGTGTCATCTTCGGATAAATCTTGAGTCTTACAGCAGTTTTCCGTATCATTGGTGCCAACTGCTTGACTTGGCTGGTTACTGCAGCAAGTATTATCCTGAAGCCTATTCGTCTCTGAGCTACAGCATTTTTCAGTCATTTCTTCGCCTCCTTACTCTACATTGCGGTCACAGCAAGCGACATCGTTTTCGACATCTTCCAGCACGACATCAATCATGGTTAATAAATCACGTACTAACTGGTTGCGCACCCGATAATATACATATTTGCCTTCCTGCCTGCTAACAACAAGTCCACAACCCTTTAAACATGATAAATGCTGTGAAATATTTGACTGATTGCCATTAATGTCCTGTACAATTTGAGAAACTGTTTTCTCATCTTCTTTTAAACTTTCCAGAATTTGAACCCTCGATTTATTAGAAAGACCATGTAAAAACTTCATTTTCGTATCTATATCAACTTGTTTCATCTTGTTTCCTCCTCAACATATTAGTTCTTACTAATGTGTTTGTTGTTATCATATTAGCAGTACCTAATATGTGTGTCAATGATATTTGTTTAGAGGGTAATGCTTAGGTTTTTTGTGTGGGAGGAGGGGGGCTTTGGTTGATTGCGAGGCTGTATTGGTTGATTGCATTGCTGGCTTGGTTGATTGCGCTGCTCCCTTGGTTGATTGCACGGCTGCATTGGTCGATTGCGAGGCTCCCTTGGTTGATTGCGCTGCTCCCTTGGTTGATTGCACGGCTCGCTTGGTCGATTGAACGGCTGCATTGGTCGATTGCGCTGCTCCCTTGGTTGATTGCGCTGCCGCCTTGGTCGATTGCGCTGCTCCCTTGGTCGATTGCACGGCTCCCTTGGTCGATTGCGCTGCTCCCTTGGTCGATTGCGCTGCTCTCTTGGTCGATTGTGGACTTCTGTCAAGAAAATGGACATTTTAAAATGGTGCTTGTTTAAAGAAAAATCCTACCGCACTTCGTTTGCTGCGTGATGAATAAATACAAAGTAAAAACCTCACTTTGTACTTATTCATCACAATGGTTTGTTTAAGAGGTTTTTTTCAGTATGCTGTTTTGGTAATGACGTTCAAAGTGATTAGGAGAATAGTACCCTAGAGTCGAGTGTCTTCTTTTCTCATTGTAACGATTACTAATATAGTAATTAATGGCTCTCATGGCCTCAGCACGCTTCTCAAACCGGACTCTGTATACAAGTTCTTTTTTTAACGTGGCATGAAAAGACTCTATACAAGCATTATCATAAGGGTTTCCAATTCTACTCATGCTTACTTCCATTTTCCTTTCTTTCAACACTTCCATATAGCCATGTGAACAATATTGTGACCCTCGATCAGAATGGTGTATGAGTCCTTCACCAGGCTGGCGGGTAGCTATGGCCATTTTTAAAGCAGCTAATGGCAATTCCTTTTTCATATTAGGTGCCATACTCCACCCCACCATTTTTCTGGAAAATAAGTCGATAACTGACGCTAAATAAAGCCAACCCTCTATTGTCCAAATATACGTAATATCTGTGACCCAGGCTTTATTAGGAGCGTCTACAGTGAAGTTCTGGTTTAAGAGATTAGGATAGATCGGTAGATCATGATTTGAATCTGTAGTGATGATTATTTTTTCGGTTAGAGTAGCCCTGAGGCCCATCTCATTCATCATGCGGGCCACAGTTTTTTGACAAACCGTATAACCCCAATCTATTAAATCTGCGTGCACCCTCGGACTACCGTAGGTACCAAAACTTTCATGAAACGATTGGCTAATCTTTTGTTTGATTTCTTCTCGATATCTTTCTCTCTCTGTTAAATCAGCTTCTTTTCTACAAAGCCATTTATAATAACCACTTTTCGATACCACTAGTACCTCGCACATCTTCACCACCGAATAATCCTCACAGTGATCGTAAATAAATTGATATTTTACTCTTGGTTTTTCGTGAAGATGTGCATGGCCTTTTTTAGAATTTCATTTTCCTCTTGGAGCTTTTCAAGCTCCTTTTTGTGGGCCTTCTTTAAATCTTCAAACTCAGATGGCGTTATATACTCTTGGGGTTGGTTACTCTGTAGTTTTTCTTTTCTATGTTTTTGTACCCACTTTCCTAGTGTGGAAGCCGAAAGGCCAAGTTCGTAAGCCACATCGGTTATCTTCCTTCCCTCCTCTACAATTAATTTCACTACATACTCCCTGTACTCTTTATCATATTGTTTCCCCAAAGTGAACACGTCCTTTTATTATTTAGTTCATTATAAAACAAACCACTTTTCACATGTCCACTTTTTAGACTAACCTCAATTGCACGGCTGCATTGGTTGATTGCGCTGCTCTCTTGGTCGATTGCTCGACTGCATTGGTCGATTGCGCCCCTCCACGGCTAGTCGATTAAGTGACAAGCTATCACATAATACTAGCTACGCCACAGCATACCTCTTCTAAAACTCTTAAACTTTCCCACAAAAAAACTACCCATCACGGGTAGTTTCTCCAAACCTGTTTAAATATAATTCTTTAAAATACACCCTCTGCATCTGCTGATAAATTTCTAACCTGCGCTAAATAAGCCATCATATTCCGATCATCTTCAACTGGATAGGTGAAACGGAAATGAACCGCGACATCCTTAGCCAGAACCCTGAATAATTCGCACGTTACAACAATAGAATCCCACATATTTTCATAATTAGCATTCGAGTATGTCTCTTCATATAACTTCCAGTATGAAGCAGGCAAATACTTTTTAAAGTATTTGCCTAGCTTTCCTGTCGAAACCTGAAAGTCTGTCTGAATACCAATCCACCAACTAACCATCACATCCAGTGCGTCTCTCATGGTTAATTCAAACATTTGCTTCGCATAAGGGAGTTCATCTCGCCAAATTCCTTTCGCTACATTTTGTAAACACCACCAGAAATTGTTTGTATAGCTGTCATAGGCCTCTTTGGTTGGCTGTTGAAGATGATAATCCTCATCAGTTGGCTCAGATATTTGTGGTAGAATATTATCTTTATCCAATAAGGGTATAGTAAGCTTATCCAGTTCATATTCTTCTAGCATTTTAGCCTTCGTTTTCAGTTGGAGGTCAATTCGATTTCCATCTGTAAACAACATTAATAACCCGTAAGAATGTAAAATCTCACTATCTATTTCTTTCCCAAAGTTATTTTTATCAGGCTCTTGCATCATAAGTAATTTGCCAAAGTCAGCAATCCACGCTCTCTCCTTAATAAATGGAGCAAGTTCCGTAACCACATAAACAATATCATAATCTTGAAAAATATCTTTTAGCACATTCGGATTTGTTCTGGACCCATTCATATATACTGCCCGAATTCGCTCATCACTCTCTGCTTTATGTAAAATTAAATCCATCATTTCTTGCTCATTCCGCATAGGTTTCCTCCTATTTTATCTATCAAAACTACTCAAGTAACGTCCAAAAAACCCCTCAGCACAGCTCTTAACAACCAAAATAATAATCTCAAAGGCAATAAAATTATTTCTGGCACCCAAACAAGTATATCCACGAGAAGGTCCCACTTCGTGTAATAGGCGTCGTCCTTCCTTGCTTTTCTTGATTTAGCCTTCTTTCGTTTCCACCATTCTTTCAATTTAATTCACCTCATGTTACTTCGCTTTTTTAATAAACATCACATAGAAAAGAAACGCTAAGTATAAAAGACTTATATGCGCACTAACCAAGTAAGAAATATATCTAACATAATAACCTGTTGATAAGGCAACACTTTCTTTTCCCATGATCATAAAATTAGACACGATATCTGGCAAAAGAAGGCTTACCAATACTATAGCCAATATACTAAATGCAAATTTTTGTTTTCCTGCCAAAGCCATCCCGTCCCCTCCATTAAAAATCAATACAAAAAGGCTGTAGACTATCATCTAGGCAGTATTCTATTCTCTGTCTAAAATTCTTCCATGTTACCATCTTTAAAGCCTGCTCAATTGGGAAAAAACCGACTTCTAAACTTTCTGGACTTGTCGTTGGCTCTCCGCCAATAGCTTTTCCTAAGAACAATGCATTACATATAGAGCGCTCTACATTTTGAAACACACCACAAAATCTTGTTATTTCAATATCTATGCCTGACTCCTCTTTCGTTTCTCTTATTGCTGCTACTTTTAATGCTTCTCCTTCTTCAACCTGACCACCGGGCATTTCCCATCCCCTTTTCGGCCCTTTAATTAATAATATCTCTTGGCTTTCGTTCAATACTATTGTTGCTGCAGATACAATATGTTTCGGTGGCATCATCCATTCTCCCCCCAAATCTTATTTATGTAACAAAAGCGCAAGCGCCCGTTTAGAGACGTACGGACTGGGACTGCGATTACTCGCCCCACCGAAAACCTTTTGGACTGAGCCGTAGGAGATAAAGGAAAAATTCCCCTGCAAAAGGGGTATGTCGGCGTTGGCCGGTAAGGCCGGTTTTAGTCGACCTTCCTCCCCTTTGGAGCTGATGTTGACTTTCACCGCAAGGGTATAAGTGCGACTAAGCCTCTGGTTATCACCAGTCGGCAAGTCTTCTTTATCGTACGGAGGTGAGGGAAGTCTCGCTAGTCTCTGGGCGCTGGAGCTGGACGTGGCTGTTTCTGTCTAAGAACATTATACAGCAAGTATTTATACTTTCTTATTTCATAAATAAGCACTACCTAAAAAGAAAATCCTTCGCCATATAATAAGCACTAGCAGTAAACAACTGAGTCTTAACCTGATTGTTTCTTATTAATTCCCCTAGCTCATCAAAGTCTACTAAAGTGGTTGTAATGTCTTCCGTATCATCTAAGTCCTGGTCAAATTCTTTATACGCATCTTGGATTAAAAACGTTATGATCTTATTTGTCTGCGTAGCAGGATTGACCATAAACTCTCCCAATTTTATCGGCCTCTTCTCTGAAGTAAACCCCGTTTCTTCTCGCACTTCCCGAACCATGCCTTCTTCGTATGTTTCATTTCCCTCTGGTTTTCCAGCTGGAATTTCTAAATAGAAATCCTGTCCTGCTTGTCTATACTGCTTCACGAGCACTACTTGCTTATTTTCCGTGATCACAACAGCATTAACCCAATCGGCATACTCATTAACATAATATTCATCAATCATAATTCCATTTGGAAGCTCACACCTATCTTTTCGTAAGTTACCGAATGGCGACCTATAAACATATTCTGAGTGAGTTGTTTCCCAGCGCCGCACCATCAATCCCCCCTCTTAATCTATTGTAAATACCTTACGATACATAATAACAGAAAATTTTAAAATATATGAGGTGAAAAATTTTATATCATGATACATTCAACATGTAACAAACCAATATAGAAAGTAGGAGAAATGATTGAAGATGCACATAGAAGCTCTTTCAAATTACCGCCTCGCTTATATACGTCGAGTCGGTCCTTATGGTTCCACCAATATTCAAGCAATGGAAACGCTAAAGAATTGGGCAAAAGAGAAAAACTTGTTAACCAGTTCAGCTGTGATTTTTGGGATGCACAGGACAATCCTGAAACCACTCCTCCTGAGGACTGCAGGTACGATGTCTGTATCGTCATTTCAAAAGATTATCCGCTTAATAATTCTTTAGAGGAAGGAAAACTCGCTGGAGGAATATATGCCATTTTTAAGGTGGAGCACACAGCCGAAGCTATTCAAAAAGCATGGGCTGCTATTTTTCCATCAATCAAAAACAGTGGCTACAAGATGGATAATAAACCAATATTAGAACGATATAATGTTCAAATGGTCGAAGCCGGCTATTGTGAATTATGTGTTCCTGTTTTTTCGTAAAAGGAAAAAACCTCCTTGTTACCTTAACAAGGAGGTTAAACTTTTCTTACCGAAATAAATCCAAGAACCGTTCCCAGATACCTTTTTCTTCCTCTTCTGGCTCTTCAGTGGTTTCAGGTTCTGGTATTTCAATGCTTTCTGTTTGCAATACAAATTGTACGACTTCTACATTCTCATTCTTATCGGAAAGAAAGGAACTTGGCTCATAATCTTCGTTCGCATATTCTTCCATCATTTCATCTGTCTCCGCTTCGATTTGACCAGGCAAATCACTAGTAGCTTCCTGTAATTCATTCGTTCCGTCATGTAGTTCACTTACACCATCACTTGTAGCAGAGGTACCATTTGCTAACTCCTGGATACCAGCATCGAGTTCCTGGTAGGAAGATGTTAGTTGTCCGACACCATCTGTATAGCTTACTAGCCCATTGTGGAACGTTTCATATTGTGAAGCGAGCGTTGAGAAACCTTCCTGCATTTGGGTAACAGAGTCCAATCCGCCAACAGAAGCAACTGCGTTTTCAATTTCTGTTGCCATTGTTTCTAGATTAGAAGCCATTTCTGCAGACGCGTCAGAGGATTGCCCTATTGCTCCAGAGACACCATCAAAGGCCTCCTTCACCGCATTGTACGTTTGCTTCGCAGCATTTGCAGCCTCGTATGTCTCTGCTAACTGTCCGACAACTTCCAGTTGTTCCGGATTATTTTCTCGCAGCTTATTAATCTGCTCTTCATTAATCTCATAGGAAGGAATAGATTCCATAGCATTACTCAGCTGCTTATTCGCTTCACTATATCCTTTCGCCAGTTCATCTAATGCATTTGCAGACTCCTCTATTCCGCCCGCGATCTCACGTAAATGATTAGGAAACTCCTGCATGACACTTAAATCAATATTTCCTGTACTTTCTTGTACCGTTTGATTAATGGTCGCTAATGCGTTTTTAATCTCAGCAGAACCATTTACCAATTCACCAGAAGATTGATCAAGTTCTTCCATACCATTACGGTATTCTGCAGAGCCATCCCCTAGTTCCTGTGCACCTTGGTTAAGTTCAGACATGCCACTCTCCAGATCACCGACACCTGTATGGATGTCACTTATCGCATCTGACAACTCCTGCATTTCGCCAGTCATCCCACCAAGATCAGGGCTTTCAATCGACATAGAGTAAGGAGCCGCATTGATTTCAATTGGATTCATTTCAAACTCAGAAACGTCTGAAGAAATAATGTACGTTTCTTCTTGTTCAGGCATTACTGAAAACGTGACTTGCTTATTTTGACCGGCATTGGCCATGGTGCCTTCAGGTGCCTGAATGTTATCAAAGATAGCCGGGTCTAGTGTGACGCCAATTTGCAGCAAGTAATTTCTAAAAAATTCCGGATCCACATCTTCATTTGCAGATGTCGAAATCTGAATCTCCAACGAACCGCTTGCACCAGCTAAATCTTCTGGAGCCACCTCTTCACCATCCAGCAGATAGGTTATAGAGATGTCCCAGGGCAATGCATTGCTTTCCATCGTGCCTTGGTAATAAAACTCCTCTTCTTCTGCTTGAAATTGAACAGAGTCCCCTTCCCTCACAATATCTGTCAAATTGCTTAGATTACGAACAGAAGCATAATCACCATGATCAACCATTTCGCCTGGTTCTGTTACCCGAAATGTGTTGACCACATACATATCTTGCAGCTGACCATTTGCATTCATGTTTCCGTAAATCACTTCGTCTTTTGAAGCGTAATTGCCCTCTTGTCCTTCCTGCACTTCATCAGCGAATGCAGTGGTAGTAAACGAGGAAAAGACAAGCATCATACTTCCGAGAATTGGAACAATATTTTTATTACGCAATGGGTCATTCCCCCTTATAAAAGTTTGGCTTCCAAGTTGTTTTTTCAATGATACGGTCAAATACCACCAGCATAGCGGGTAGTACAAGCACTACCATAATAAACGCAAGTAATGCACCACGTCCCAGCAAGAGACCGATCGAACCGACAATCTGATTGGAGGAAGTCAACCATAGAATGAAGCCTACACTTGATAAAATGGATGCAGACACACCAATCGAGAATATTTTTTCATCAATTGTTTTCTTAATAGCAGGTAAAGCGCGCATTTCCTTCCGATTTTCCTTATAAGCTTCGGTTAGTAAAATAGCATAATCGACAGTTGCTGCCAGCTGTACGGTACTAATAATTAAATACCCAACGTAAACCAACGAAACATTCGTAAAGTATGGAATGGAAAGATTAATCCATACCGCAGATTGGATCGTAACGAGTAAGACAACAGGAAACGATATGGATCGGAATGTTACAAGTAGAACGATTGCTATGGCAACGACCGTTAGTACATTAACAACCGTATTGTCATCCTCTACCACATTCTTCATATCATAAAGTGTGACACTTTCACCTAATAAATGATAGTCATCGCCATAGTATTGGGCGGCTGTTTCCTTTAATTTATCAATGAAGGCAAAGGTCTGTTCCCCTTCATTTTCGAGTGCTGAATTGATAATGATCCGACTATAATTCTCTGAAAAGAATTGCTCTGTTACAGAGTCATCGAGATATTCAGCAGGTATCGCCGGACTAATCGCATCGACGTACGAAACGGTACTCGTTACTTCTGAATAACTTTTAATCTCTTGAACTAGCTCTTCCTCTTTCGCAATATCACCTTTAGGTACCAACATTACCATAGGCGTATGCTTATCATACACTTGTTCAATGGCAATGGTATCACTTCCAGCTCTTGTCGATTCTGGTTGTTGCCCCATCCCATACATGAAATTCGTTTCACTTTGGCCTAGGAATGCCGGGACAATTAAAAGCAATAGAAGCAACAATGCCGGAATGCGGAATTTCAACAGCGTTTTTCCAACATTACGGATACTCGGTAACAGCTGTTTATGCTGCGTTTTATCAATCCAGTGATAACACATCAAAGTTAAAGCAGGTAGAAATACCATAACACTGATAAAGCTTAATGCGATCCCTTTAACCAAATTTATCCCTAAGTCTGCTCCAATTTCGAACTCCATAAATGTGAGGGCGATAAACCCAAAGAACGTTGTGGAAGCACTTGCCGCAATGGCTGGGAAAGATCGTTTCATGGCCATTTGCATCGCTTCAGCTGGCGTATCTGTTTTCTTACGGTAATCAGCAAAACTATGCAGAAGGAATATCGCATAATCGAGCGATACGGCAAGCTGCAATATCGGTGCTACTGATTGGGTAATAAAAGATATCTCTCCAAGGAATATATTCGTACCCAAATTAATCAGGACGGAAATTCCAATAGCTGTTAGAAACAAAATGGGCTCTGCCCATGATCTTGTGGATAACACCAAAATGATGATAATAATTGGAATAAGTAATGCGGCTGCATACATGGATTCTGTACCAGTCATTTTTTGCGAGGTTGCTGTATCCAGCGCTTCCCCTGACATTGCATTATCTTCTCCGATTAAATCATAGATGGCATCAGTTGTTTCCACTTCCTTGCCTTCCTCAATATGTAGTGAGAATAAGGCATTTCCATCTTTATAATAGGATTCAACGGTATCCGGATCAGCCATTTCAATTGGTGTTTTCACATCAAGGGTATCATCAAGCCATGTTACCTCAGAAACACCATCTATTGCTTGCAATTCTTCTTTAAAGGCTAGAGCCTCTTGAATACTTATATCGCGCATCATGACACGCGTATTCGCAACGGCTCCATCGAATTCCTCATTCATGACGTCCATCGCTGTGGTAGACGGCGTATCTTCTGGTAAATAATCCACCATGTTGTAATTTACTGATACTGCAAATTGAGCAATCACACTGATAAGAGCCACTACGATAAAAGTAATGACGATTGATTTTTTTCGTTTAATAATCTGTGCTGTCCAGCCGATTGAAGCTCACCCTCTCTTGCATCCTTAAATGAAATCTTATATATTATAATATACACAGTGTTGGATTAACAACAATCAGTATGTTTATTTACGTACAATACCGGACACAAACAGAAAAAGTGTTGGATAAAATTATTAAGAAAGCGTGAATTTTTTATGACGGAGAAATTAGATAGAAGAAAACAATATACCCGAATGGTATTAAAGAACAGTTTAATCACCTTACTAAAAGCAAAGCCATTGGCTACAATTACCGTAAAAGAACTTTGTTCACACGCTGATATAAATCGTTCTACCTTTTACACGCATTACAAGGATCAATACGACTTGCTTAATAAAATTGAAGAAGAAATTATAGCTGACATGAACATGTATTTAAGCGAGCATAACTTTTCCGAAAAAGAGGAGTCCATCCAAACCACCCAAAAATTATTGGAATATATCGTATCGAAACATGATATATGCTATACCTTGCTCATCGAAAATAAGGATACGTCATTTGAAGAGAGAGTTATGGAGGTAGCACGACGTTTCTTAATCGATAACTGGATGGATGAGTTTGATTATGACTCCGGTGATTCTACTTACATTAGTACATTTATTGTAAGTGGCAGTATTCATGTGATTAAGCATTGGCTTTCTCGTGATATGGACAAGACCCCACAGCAAATTGCTGAAATTATAAATATGATTTGTTATAGAGGATTGGATGAAGGGATTATGGATTAATTAATCTAGAGTTTCAACTTCCCTCATTAAATACTATTTCCTACTAAATGGATAGCACTTGCTACGTTATGGCCTAGGCAAGGGCTGTCCATTATTATTAACCCTCCCGTCGAACCCCTTAACTTTTCTTTATCTCAAACTATCGCTACAGATTACTCTATAATAAAAAATTTTGTAAGCTAAGCTTTAGAAAACCGTTTATCATTTATTTTAATTTACAAAATATTTACGAAAATTTACGTACGCTCAAAATACTCTTAAAATTCCAAAGATATAATTACCCTTGTGTGCAAGAAATGACAAAATTCACAACAGAGAAAGGAGAATAGTAGCAAAATCGCCTTGTCATTTTTAACAAAATAACTAGAATTGTAAAAAAGGAGAGAAAGTGGATGTTTCGAATGAAGCGTATACTTATTCTTTTTTTATGTTTCTTTATTGTATTTACACCATATGCGAATACAGTAAATGCGCTAGTCGCTGAGACACAAGATGAGAATAAAATGCCTATTTTGTTTACGGAAGTTTACCCAAATGATAAATCCAATCGTACCATTGACGGTGCTGGAGAAAACGATCTATATGAATTTGTAGAAATCTACAATAATAGCAATGAAGAATTAGATCTAAACAGCAAGTATCAACTAAGATATGATTACATTAGCAATAGCAAGGGATTACGAGTTGAATCTGTTAATGCTGAAAAAGAGGTTGTTATTCCTGCCAATAGTCCAGCTGTATTATGGATTGAGCGGACTACTTCTAATATTACGGGAGCTGCGGCAGAAGTTACGGTCGATGATTTCCGTGCATATCATAACATTCCAGAAGATGTGCCTGTCTATATGCTAAAAGGCCAAGATGGGTTAAATAATAAGGACCGTGGTTTTTATATTAAGAACAAAGACACTGATGAAGAGGTTAGTCGTGTTCACTATTCCAGTGAAGACGTTGGAGATGGCTTAAGCCTACATACAAAAGTACCTAGAAACGGAACTGAATTGGCAACGTTTCAACAAAGAGGAGAAACTTCTCCAGGAATTGTTCAGCCTGAGCAATTAGTTCCCCCAGTAAACAATGAACCAACTGTTGATCATCAGCCAGTAGAATCCATTGAGCAAGAAAAAGACTTTAAGATAACTACGAAAGCGGTTGATGTAGACGGTGATGCAATATCGATCAATGTCTCTTATAAAAACTCTGAAATGGAAGCTTATAAACAAGGGGATATGGAAGAGAATGATGGAGAATTCACTTTCACTGTTCCATCAGAAGAGGTAAAAGGTAATACTATTTCTTACTTCTTTAGCGTTTCAGACGCTGAGGCGACTGTAAAGACAGAGGAATATGAAGTAACTGTTACAAAACCAATTGAAGAAGAACCTACACCTACAGAACCCACACAACCAGAGAACCCTTCTAAGCCAGATCCAAGCGAAGATCCTAACAACACAGAACCAAATGAAAACAACTTTTTCTTTACTGAAGTATATCCAAATGACAAAAATAATAAGCATATAGATGGCGCTGGTAACGCTGATTTATATGAGTTTGTGGAAGTTTATAATAAAGGCGATGAAGCATTAAACTTTAATGAGTATTATAAAATCCGTTATGACTGGAGATCAGGCACAAAGGATCTAACAGTAACAGTAGCCGATAATGCGGACGATCTTAATGTAACGATCCCAGCAAATAGCCCAGCTGTTTTATGGGTACATCGCAGTTCTGTTTCTGGTAATGCTGCAGACTTAACCGAAGCAGATTTCCGTGAGTATCATGGCGTACCGGCAAATATTCCAGTCTTCAAAGTTCGTGAACAAGACGGATTGCCAAACGCTAGTGACCGAAGCTTCTATATCACACAGAAAGATGACAGCAAGGCAATTATTAGTGAAATTCGTTTTACCGAAGGGGATTCCTCGGATGGTAAGAGCTACCATACTAGATTCCCACAGGAAGGATACACTGCAAATCCTTATATTCGTATGGGGACACCGACCCCTGGGACTGTAGAGGCTGAGCAACTCATACCGTCTGATAACAATAAACCATCTATTACACCGAAGAAAATAAATGAGATCGATCCGACTAAAGATTTTACAGTGCAAGCAAATGTTACAGATATCGATGGGGGCGATTTAACAGTTAAGCTATATCATCGTAGCAATCCATATGGCGAATTTTCAGAAGTGGATATGACGCCAAATGGAGATGGAACTTACGAATATACAGTAGCTAGTAAAGAACTAGGTTCTCTTGTATTCGAGTATTATATTGAGGCAAGCGATGGAGAAGCGATTGTTGAATCAGAAATCATAGACGTAAATGTTAAGGGAGAAGAAAGTGGAGAAACACCACGTATCTTAATTACAGAAATGACTCCAAACCCTAACGGTGACTACCGAAAAGGAAGTGGAAACCATTACGAGTATATGGAGATTTACAACAACTCTGATGAAATTCTAAATCTTAATGGTCACACACTTTTTTATCTTTATCCTAATGATGCAGCTGCTCCAAAAAAATGGACTATCAATCAGGATACAGCAATCGAGCCACACAGTACTGCCTTAATCTGGTTCGCAAAAGAAGCTATAAGAGATGGATATGCTTCAGTTGAAGATTTTAACATCCATTACAATACAGACATAGATGAGAGCGATGTGATTGTATTTGATAATGCTGACTCTAGTGATTTCAACTTACCGAATTCACTAAATCGCGGGTTTGCATTTTCCAGTTCTGATAGCTTAGACGATATGATTGTTGAGGCTTGGTATGATGCAAGCACAAATGGCCCAGACCGCATGATTCACGATATTCGCAATAGTTCTGTACGCTATCATTATCCTGAGTCCGGAAAAGCAATGGAGCGTTTAGATACGAGAGCCCACTCAAACCCTGGAAATCTTGATGCTGGACAAGTTCCTGAATTAGAAAACCAAGATATTGTGGCCCCCACTATTGAACATGATCAACCGTTTTATCGTATAGAACAAGGTAAAGATTATCAAGTAACCATTTCAAGCGACGAAGCGTTAGAAAAAGCAATATTAACGTATGGATCTGCCGAAGAACAGTTAACCGACTATACGAATGAAGTAGAAATGGAGCTAGTAAAGAATACTGATGGAACCTATACGTATGCCGCTGACCTAAATATTAATGCGTTAGGAAGACATCGATACATGGTCGTAACAGAGGATGCGAGTGGAAATGAAACAAAGGTTCCGTATAACTCTCGTGGTAACCCCCTCACAGTAATTGAGGGAGAAGTTAGCACAGATCTTCCTGAGCCAGGACTATCATTAACCCAAGAAGAGATGGTAAATGGCAAGGTATCTTTCTATGCATATGGTAAAAATGGCATGGATGAAGCAAACGTTATATTTGGTGGGGATGTACTTACAGGTGTAAAGGCGCTTCCAGGTCCAGTAGAGCTTAATTTCCAAGGTGGCGGAATTGATTTTATTTATCAAGCCTCAGCAAGTGCAATTAATGCCAATGAAGAAAGAGATTATTTTACAAGAATTATTCCAAGTTATGTAGATGGTGCTTGGTATACGTATGACTTGTCACAAAGCTATTTTGTTGCTGATGAGAAAGTATCCATACATTCTGGCAGTGAAAATGTACCTTATGATTTAGATGTACACGAAGAGCATTTCAATAAGACAAATTTTGATGACTTTAATGTAGTAAACTTACATCTAGTATTACCTGATGGCTCTGTAATAAAGCCAGAAAAAGTAAAAAGTTATTTAGGTAATTTAAATCAAACAGAGCAGCTATATCGGGATAATGTCAGCTATGTATTTGGTGACGGTGGTGCGCCAACCAATACAAACCTGAATAAACCAATGAAAAGTGACTTTATTTTTAACATTCCTGAAGAAAGGAAGACTGCTACTTATTATGAAGTAGATACTTCTAACTATCAGGATGGAATCTATGAGGTCTCTTTAAAGCAAAATAACAAGCAAACCGAAACGGTTAACATTACGGTTGATAACACAAAACCTGTAATTAACGGATTTGAAGATGGACTAGGAAATGTGTATACAAATGGCTCCACCCTTAAAGGTGACATCCACCTATCTGTTGATGCGGAGGATAATTTATCTGGTGTGGATCGAGTGGAAGCATTTTTGGATGGTGAAATGGTAGAATACCCATTTGAGTCCACTACTGCCGATTTAGATGCAGGCACATACGAGCTTGAAGTTCATGTATATGACGGTGCAGGCAATGTGACTACTGATAGAACAACGTTCGGAGTGGATCCTGAGAAACCAGAAAATCCAGCCGAACCAGCACCTAATGATTTTGATAAGAATGTAGAAGAAAATACAACACTTAAAGCAAAAGTGACCGATCCTTCTGGCGATGAGATGGACGTCACATTTAAAGAAGGGAAGAAATACGACTTTGCTGGCGAAGAAGCAATTGAAGGTTATTCGTATGTTGCAGACCGTGAACCGCCATTAACGAATGCGCCAAATGGAGAGACTGTACTATCTGATGATGATAAGAAAAAGATTTCTTTTGAAGATGGCGAATACCTTACTAATGATTCTACCTCTGGCTTCCCATACCACCGTTTTGAAGTGGAAGTAGACAAAGAACTGACTGCAGGCGATACCGTAGAAGTCTATTGGAAAGGGAAAACATTCCCGAATCGTATTGTAACGATGTATGCTTGGGATTATCAGAATGAAGAATGGATTGCCCAAACCTCTTCTACTGGGGACGCAGCAGAAAGTAATATTACACTTACAGCAGAAGTAGATAAGGAACGCTTTATTCGTGATGGTAAAATTCAAGCCATGGTACAGGACGAAGTAGAGGATCCTAATGCTCCATTTTCTATGCTGTGGATGACAGATACCCAGTATTACGCCGAATCTTACCCTTACATTTGGGATGGATTAGGTGATTGGACTGTCGAAGAATACCAAAACGGTCAATTCGAGTATATGGTCCACACAGGAGACATTGTTAACGTGGCAGACAGTGACGAACAATGGGAAGTAGCCAACAGGAACTTACAAAAATTCGATGACGCGAATGTCCCTTACGGTGTACTAGCTGGAAACCATGACGCAATTATTGATGGTGTTGATTATTCTTACTATCATAAGTATGTGGGAGCAGACCGCTATGAGGATAATCCATGGTATGGTGGGTCAATGGATAATAACCGCAACCATTATGATCTAATGTCATTTGGCGGTCATGACTTCATCATCTTATACCTAGGTTTCGGTACGGAGGATACTCCAGAAACAATTGCATGGGCAAACGAGGTACTAGAGAAACACGCTGATCGAAACGCAATACTAGGTATGCATGCATACTTGGAATATGACGCAACTCTATCAAATATGTCGCAAACTGTATTTGATGAAATCATTGTTCCAAATGAAAATGTAAAAATGGTGTTGGGTGGTCACTATCATGGTGTAACAAAGCGGATTTCAGAAATTCCAAATGAGGACGGGACAACCCGCCAGGTTCTAGAGATGCTTGCTGATTATCAAGGTGGACCAAATGGTGGGGATGGTTATGTAAGATACCTTGATTTCAACCCTACGGCTGGAACAGTTTCTATCAACACCTATTCTCCAATTCTAGATGATTATCATTTCTTTGATCCTGAAGATGAAGAATTTACGGTTGACTTCCAGTTTACAGATATTAATAAACGTGTGGCGACAGATTACTTCAGTGTCAATGTATACCAAGATGAAGTTATCGGTGTAGATAAAGATGTAGCTTCTGGAGACATTGCGTCCACAGAGTGGAGTGGCTTGCAACCTAATGAGACTTACTATTGGTATATGGATATTACAGATGAGTATAATTCTACACGTCGTTCTGAGATTTTCGGTTTTACTACAGCAGATTTTGAACCAGTAGAGGATCCTGCTCTTCCCGAAGTTCCAGATGAGGGTGATGGAAACCAGGAACCAGAACAGCCTGATACGGACGACGGGCAACCTAATACGCCACAGCCAGGTGGGGATAATGGCGCTGGTATAGAGAAACCAGGCGAAAACAATGATAACAATACCGACAATACGAATAAAGAGCCAATTGATAAAATCGAAGAAAACCCTAAAAAAGTAGACAAAGATAATAACACAAGTTCTAACCAGGACAATGATAATGCACAAAATCCTCCAGTTAACACAGATAAAGATGGAAATGAACTACCAAACACTGCTACAACCATGTTTAACTGGTTATTGGCCGGATTTGTATTACTTGTTTCAGGTACTCTTATCCTGTTTATTAGAAGAAAAAGAGTTTAATTTAAGAAACTGAAAAAACTGGGACAGTATAACTGTTCCAGTTTTTTTATCTTTTTCTTCATTTATTCTATTTCCCAAACCTTTCAAGCTCTTTCTGTTCAGCGTTATAATAATACACGGTTGTAATGCCAGATCTAATATGTATAACTCGCTATCTAGAAGATTGACATAAGAAAGAAACTTATCCGTTTTATAAAGAAGACTCTTATCACTTCCATCTAAACTCATTTTCCATAAATCTTTTTTTGTAAAATAGAGTATCTCATTTTCACCCCTGCTATTTTCATAAAAAATAAGGAAAATCACGTTATCAACTTTTTTTAAACAAAAAACTTAAAGTTGGAGAAATTATAACTGTATTGTTAAAAGGAAACTTATACATATAATGATAAAGCTGATACAGGCTTTTTTGCAGAGGAGTCAAATGGAATCTCAAAATTAAAATGTATAGTGCAAAATAAAAGTAGTGAGAATTGCAAAGAAAATCTTAGAACCCTGCAATTCTTAAAAGCAAAGAAAAAAGGCTTGCCAGCCTAATCAAAAAACCCTACCGTTAATGATGACGAATCAAATAATGGTGGAGGGATTGAAAGGATGCTGGCAATGCCTGAAGTTAATCATATCAAAAAAATGAGAAATGAGAAATCATTATCAATCAACGAAATATCAAGAAGAACAGGGTTCAGTTGGGAAACGGTAAAAAAATATGCTGATGAGGACCAACTTCCTTCGGAAAACTTTTCTAAAAAGGGAGGAATGATGTACGAGGGAAAATGGGGAGAGATTGTTTCTGATTGGTTGTTGGAAGATCACGCTTTAAAAAAGAAGTTACGACGTAATAACAAAATCATCTACCAACAGTTAAAGAAACTCCACTTTCCCGGATCTTACCGAACTGTGTGTAACTATATTGCAGAGTGGCGGGAAAAACGCATGGAAGATGGCGAAACAATCAAGGAGGAATTTGACCGATTGACCCATCCTCCAGCTGAAGCGCAGATTGATTTTGGCACAACGGAAGTCATTCAGGACGGTAAAGCGAAAGACATTCACTGTCTGATCATGAGTCTTCCATACAGTAATGGAGGTTACACTGTCCCCCTTCCGGGGGAGAATCAGCAATGTTTTCTGGTTGGGTTGAAAGCATTATTTACACAGTTTGGGCGTGTCCCCCGAAAGTTACGGATTGATAACCTGGCTGCCGCCGTAGTAAGGGCAAGAGGAAAACATGGAGATACGATATTCACAGAATCCTTCCTGAAGTTCGCAAGTCATTATGGTTTTGAACCTCAGGCATGCAATGCAAGAAAGGGGAATGAGAAAGGCCATGTCGAGAATAAAGTTGGCTATGTAAGATATAACTTCTTTACTCCTTCTCCAGTAATCCGAGACCTAGATCACTTACAGGAAATGTTAACACAGAAGTCAAGGGAGGATCATAAACGCAAACATTATAAAAAAGGAGAGCCGATACAGGACCTTATCAAGGAAGAGAAAAAGTATTGCTTAGCTTTGCCGGAAAATGATTACCCGGTATTCAAGAAGGAAACGGTATCAGCCAATAAATATGGAGAGGTCCTTATTGATGGTACAGCCATCCATATTCCTACCAGTTACCATTATAGCCAAGTGTACTTGATTACTTATTGGGATTCCTACAAGGTGGTCTCACCGAACGGTGAGGTGTTGGGTGAAGGTCCACGACCTTACATGAATAAATCTCGTGAATTGCCATGGTTATTCGTATTGGGGATGTGGAGAAGGAAGCCACGCTCCGTGTCTCACTCTAGGTACTTCCCCTACTTGCCCGGAAGAATAGCTAATTATTTAAGTATCGAATCCCAGGCGATCCAGAAGGATCGAATAGAATGGTTAATGAGTCAGATTGTCACCTATAGTATGAATGAAATTAATGAACTATTTTATGAATTGCTTCCTTCAAAGGACAATTCAACTTTAGAATCTGACCCTCATCCCTATGAAGTGAACTGGAATATTTATGACTCTCTGCGTCCAACGAACCCTGTAGCTGAAGGGGCGGTGACTATTCATGAGTGATCGATTAAAAGAAATGTGCAAATCACTTCGTTTGGCCTATGTGGCAGATATTTATGAAAAGGTGCCTTTCGAGAACCCCACTCAGTATCTGGAGACCTTATTCCAGCAGGAATTCCAACTCCGCGATACAGCAAAGGGGGAACGACTTATAAAGAAAGCTAGATTTATAAATGATAAGGAGTTAGACCATTTCCAATGGGGATCACAGGTGAAATTTCCACCACAGATCAATCGTGAAAGCCTCGAAGGCTTGAAATTCATTGACCGGAAAGAAAATGTCATTCTGACAGGTTCCCCTGGTACCGGCAAAACACACATTGCCACAGGATTAGGACGGAAAGCATGCCGACAAGGCTATGACGTGCGTTTTTATCGGGTAGCAGATCTGGTGGATCAGCTGGAAAAGGCATGGAGTGAAGGTAAATTGCAGAGCTTCAGGAACAGATTCAAGAAAGTGGGCCTCATTATCCTAGACGAAATGGGATATATCCCATTCAGTAAAAACGGGGCTGAGCTACTGTTTCAGCTGGTTACAGACTGGTACGAACAGAAAAGTCTCATCATCACTTCCAACCTGGAGTTCAGCCAATGGAATCGAATCTTCGTCGATGCAAGACTAACAGCTGCATTGGTGGATCGCGTGATTCATCATGCGCATGTTCTAAGTTTTACTGGTGACAGTTATCGTGTCACACACGCACTATCTAATTACCCATCATAAAAATTGGGCTGGCAAAGTTCTCGTATTTCTTTTGCATTTTTATCAGGTTTTCTCTTGCAAAATACAAATTAAAAGGCAGCTTAGATTGCTGCCCTTTAAATGCAAAAGGCCTATACTTTGTTTCTGGAAATCCCCACTCCACTAAAAATATAAAAAAGTGCAAACAGTATACCGAGATAAGTCATTGGAGCATACAAGAAGAACTCCCCAGTAGAAACCTGCAACGTATCTGCGACAAATGCTCCTGTTACTCCCCAAGGGATGATTGGAGATAGAGCTGTTCCGGTATCTTCCATTGTTCTGGACCAGTTTTTCCGTTGTAAGCCAAATTTGTCATAAAGCGGGCTAATAATTGGCCCAATTACAGCGTATGTTACGTAATAGCTACCTGTGATGGTGAATAAAATACCATGTAACGTTAAACTTGAAGTCATCATAGCTTTACCGTTTTTGGCAAACTCCACAATTTTATCAAGTAATACTTGTATGACACCCGCGGTTTTTAGTGGAGACCCAAAAATCGCAGCACTGATTAATAAGGCAACAGTACCTAACATGCTCGACAATCCACCACGCTGTAAGATTTCATCTACAATTGGTACGTCTGTTGCGTCCGTATAGCCTCCATCTAACGCATTAAACACTTCCAAAAGCTCTCTTCCCTGAAAGATTATCGCCAATAATACACCGGCAATAATCCCTACTCCAAATACGGGAAGTGTCGGTTTTTTCAAGAAAATTAACACTAGCACTAGGATTGGAGGGAGAAGCAAAAGCGGATTTAAATGAAAGTTTTCGTTTAATGTGGATAAGATAATCTCTACATTTTCATTATTTTCAATTTGGCCTCCAAATTGGAATCCTAATATAACATATAAAATTAAGGAAATGACATAGCCTGGTATGGTTGTCCAAAGCATGTGTTTAATGTGGTCCACCAGTTTCACACCAGCCATCGCAGGTGCCATAATAGTAGTATCAGATAATGGCGATAGTTTGTCCCCAAAAAATGCACCGACCACAATGGCTCCAGCTGTATAATGTAAAGGGACATCAAGGCCAATCGACACACCCATTAGTGCGACCCCTACTGTGCCAATCGTTCCCCATGATGTTCCCGCCATAATGGACATAATCGAACAAATAATTGCTGTTATAAGTAAGAATAAGGATGGATCGATACTTTTCAGTCCATAGTACACAATTAACGGAATCGTCCCAGACATCATCCATGCTCCAATAAGCATCCCAACAGCTAGTAAGATCAAAATTGGCGGAAGCATGGATTTTAATGTTTCGATAAGATCTTCTTCCATATTCTTCCACTTTATTCCCCAAATGAGGGACAAGATGATAACGACGACCCCAGCCGTAATTAACACAATCGTTGTAGGGGCATCAAGATATAAAATTCCGCCTAAAACGACGGAGAAAGATAAGACAAGCAACAATATAGCTTTCCAAGTTGATAGTTTCATATGTAGTTCTCCTTTGTGTTTAGTTCCTTCTTCCATCTTTGAAAATAAGTAATCAGAGTCTAAAGCATAAGCAAAGTTGCGCGTCCTACTGTCTAAGGCGAGCAGCAACCTCTTAAACTCGAGCGCAACACCCTCCAAGACGAGCGCCTTAGCCCGAAGTCGAGCATCGCACCATGCATAAACTCAAAACTTCAACATCTCAATTATTTTCAATGACCCCCTCCATCCTAATAATATTCTGACGTCTAATGGAGGTAGAAAAAAACACAAAAAAACAATGATAGAAAAATAACCTATCATTGTTCACAATATGGTATCTTCCATTTCGATCAGTAGTCCTCCATGCAGACCTGCATGACAGTATGCCTCTTATTAAAAGACATCCCAGCCATAATAAGTTTGACTCTTATTACGCTTCGGCGAGCATCCCTTTTATCAACCATCACAGATGTCATACTCCGATTGATTACTGATAATGTTCGCGCCTCTACCTCACCGAGCTGGTAAGGTAATTATTAAATTTTCAAATATTACTATACATGCTGCTTTCTATTTTTGCAAGTAGATTGTTATATATTTTCGGATAATTTAAAACGGTGTGATTTTCTCCGTTATGAACTCCTTCTGTTTTTCAGAAATAATTTTGGGATGAAATATGCAATCGAAGCAGCAAGAAAAGCTGGGACTAATGGGACTAGGAATGACACTTGATCTGTCACAATACTCGTTTCTTTAGGCAAAATAGCACTCCTATTCCAAGCTCCTTCTATATCTGGTGTATATGCAAACGTAAGAATTAAACCCGTCACCACTTGAAATAATAGAAAGAGTAATATAAAGCTAAACAAAAATAGTAAATACTTCTTCATTTTAGCCCCCCTACATTATGTTTATATAGTAGTTATACGAATTGAAATAGCTATCGTTTCACCAGAATACAAATCTATTATTTTACACAAGTAATGGAGACCAGGGTAATGAGAAAAATACCCTCTTCCTCCTTAACAAGTCTTCTGTTATGATTAGTTCTTATGCATAACAAAAACTGAGAGGGGGCCTAATATGCCAACTATTACAAAAGCCACTAAACAACGGTATTATACCTTTTTATTACTTTTAGCTATCATACTTATTGCGGCTACATTACGTTCACCGATTACATCGGTTGGCCCACTGATCCCTTTTTTCCGAGACGAGCTGGAAGCATCGAATACTATCATTGGTTTAGTTAACACGCTCCCATTACTTGCTTTTGGTCTCTTTTCACCGTTTGTGCCAAGGTTATCAAGTAGGTATGGGATGGAAATGACTCTTTTTATTGCCATGATATTTCTATCGATTGGCGTGTTTATAAGAGCCCTTAGTGGTGTCCCAACACTGCTGTTTGGAACGCTTATACTCGGAATGGCAATTGCTGTAGGAAATATTTTGATGCCTGGTTTGATTAAATCTACCTTTCCATATCGCATAGGACTGATGACAGGGATTTATTCAGTCTCCATGAACATTTTTGGTGCTCTGGCTTCCGGGGTATCCGTTCCAATTGCTTCTGCCTCTGGGTTAGATTGGCGTAATGCCATGCAAGTATGGAGTATTATTTCCATCATAGCTGTTGTGGTGCTTGCATTCAGACTTCCAGTGATACGTGCAACACAGAAGAAAGTGTTTATGAACGTTAAAAGTCAACCATCACGCGCCTTGTTTAAATCTAAGATCGCTTGGTCCGTAACACTTTTTATGGGCTTACAATCTTTTATTCCCTATAGCCTGTTTACATGGTTGCCCGATATTTTAGGATCAAAAGGATACACAGAAAGTGAAGCGGGCTGGCTAATCGCCATCTATCAGGTAGGCCTTATTCCAACAACGTTTTTAGCTCCTATTATTGCAGGAAAAATGCAAAGCCAACGACTCATCGCATGTATATCAGGCCTCTTGTTTTTCTTTGGTCTATTAGGTGTTTCCTTAACAGCATCTACTATCATGATTGCGTTTCTAATCCTTACAGGAATTGGCGCTGGGACAACCTTTAGTTTAGCAATGATGTTTTTTGTACTTCGCACGAACACCGTTTCTGAGTCTTCCCAGTTATCAAGTATGGCGCAATCGTTTGGCTATATTATCGCAGCTCTAGGCCCGATTTTGCTAGGTTCTATCGCGGAGTGGTCAAACGGCTGGACTGTTCCACTCGTTATTTTAATGACCGTGTCCTTATGTATTGCATTTCTTGGGACAATAGCAGGCAAAAATGAAAAAATAAATTTTGGAACCTAACTAAAAGGGGCTGAGACAAAACTAAATCATCTAAGCCTAAATTCGAATAATGGGCTCTAGCACTGCTTCGACAGAACACTCCGCTTTCCACGGGCACGGCCTCAGCCTCCTCGTGGAAAGGTCACCACTGCGGGGTCTTCGGACTCGTGCTGTTCCCGTTGGAGTCTCCGTATTCTGCCTACGCTAAAATTAGAAAAAACCGAACTAAGCAAACCTTAATTTACAGATTTGCAAAATAGTTCGGTATTTCATGTGTTAAGAGAGCTTTTGTCTCTGCCTCATTTTTTCCTTAAGCTTCACTTATCCCCATCGCGATACGTAATAGAATTCCAAATGCCAGCACGATACCGTTCCCAAGTAGTCCGAGGATTAAAAAAGCCAATAATTTAGACTTAATCCACGAAAAGATAGCTAATAGGATTCCGATCACTGCTAGGACAATAAAGATTATGGAATCTATGTGCATATCGCCTGGTCCTCTAAAAAGAAATATCGTGATGCTGATAAACATTGTCAGCATGGAAGAAAGACCCATTATAATTCCTGTTTTCACCTTGTTCGTCATTCTAATCTGCTCCTTACATTACTGCCAGTTTAAGTTAAGTAACTTCTTCTACTTCCGCCAAAAGGTCGTACAATCTACCTTATCCGCCATATTAAACTTTATCATTCTTTCTAGCAAAGAGAAATCAACGGGGCTTTCCCATGGTATCCGCATAAGTTGTTTCGTATAATCATAGCCTGCCTCCACAATGTCATCAGCAAATTGGGTAATCCCCACTGCTTCTGGCGCAACAGCTAAATGCTTCTTAGAAACACTGAAGCCAATAATATACGTGCCATGATCTGTAAACATAGGCTGATTCCAAGCAATCCTTGGTTTTAAATTGGGAAAGTTTTCTTTCACCCAATCCAACACCTCTTGCATTCGTTCTCTTTGTTTCGGGTCGATTTGTGCTACGTATTCATTAAATGTCTCCATGTTATTCCCTCCGATATTTATCGTTCTCATCCAAAGTTTCTATCTAAGAAAAGAAGTAAATAACTACCTGCACAAAGAAAAATGGCAACTTGCGTTATAATATAGACGGAAAGTTCGGTTGATGTAAGCTTCCTTTCCCGCTTAATCTTTTTAAAATGTCTAAAATAATAAAGTGCGCATAAAAGTAGAAGTGCTGCTGATATTTGAAATATATTTTCTAATATACTTACCAATTCACAACACCTCCGTTCGTTAAATAATTCACTTCCTTCTACGCGTCAACTAAGCGACGGCTAAGTGGTCTACTATTCATTACCACCATTTCCCAGTGTCATGCCTCCATCAACAACCAATTCTGCTCCTGTACAATAAGAGCTTTCATCTGAAGCCAAAAAAGCAACAGCCTTGGCGATTTCAAGTGGTTGCCCAATTCGTCCTAATGGCACAGATTGATAGTATGCTGGAACAGCTTCTCCATTTGTCGCCATGTCAGTATCCACCCCACCAGGGTGAATCATGTTTACCCGAATGCCTTTTGGACCAAGCTCAACCGCAGCTGATTTAGACATCGCAACAACAGCTGCTTTACTTGCTGCATATGCAGAAGAGTGTGCGATTGGTGAAAAAGCGGAGATGGAGACATTGTTTACGATAGATCCTTTTCCTTGTCTCTCCATAAAAGGGATAACAGATTGCATTCCAAGAAACACACCAAGCTGGTTGACGTTAATTAACTCAACATACTCTTCTGTAGAAAGTTGTGTGAAAGGTTTACGTGTAATAATTCCAGCGTTATTTACTAAAACATCGATCTTACCAAACTGATTAATAATATCTTCTATTGCCGCTTTCCATTCTACTTCCTTGGTAACATCTAATTTTACTGGATAAGCACGAGCACTTCCTATTTCCTCAGCTACTGTTGAAGCTTTTTCATAATCCCGAGCACCGACAACTACTGAGGCACCCAAGTCAGCTAGATGCATAGCAATTGCTTTTCCTTGTCCGCGATTAGCACCGGTTATAAGAATTACATGATGCTTTAAATCCGGCATACAATCTCCCCCCGATATTTCTTTTTTCTAAACCCTTAATTCTCCACGAAATCCTCTTGAACCATAATAGGAGTCTGCTCCATTGTGATATAAGAAAACATGACCGAAACGACGATCACAAAACAGAGCGCCACCTCGTTCTCTTATATCAGAAGGGGTCAGCACCCAAGTTGATGTTTTCAAATCAAATTCTCCAAGCTCCTGTAAAGCTCTATATTGCGCTTCTGTTAACAACGTAATTCCCATCTCTGTTGCCATATCAATTGCTGTATTTTCTGGTTTATGTTTTTTCCTTGCTTCTAAAGCTTTCCGGTCATAACAAACACTTCTGCGACCTTTGGGACTTTCCTTTGAACAATCGTAAAAAATGTATTCGTCGTTTTCTTCATCATAACCGACAACGTCTGGATCGCCTTCTGTTCTTTCCATTTCATTCAATGACCAAAGTTTGTCAGGTTGCGCTTCCAGTTTTGCTTGAACCTTGTCCCATTCTAATCCTTCATGACGTTGCATGTTTTTCTTGAAACGGGCTTTTAAACCATTGAGTAATATTTCATGTTGTTCTACTGACAATTCCTTTTCACCCATATTAAATCTCCTCCTTCATGTTTATCCTATTTTTTAAGAAATCAATTTTTGTGAGATCTTTGTTATTGTTATTATCTGCTCTGTAACTATCCTTCACGGAAGCCTCGTAAACAGCTAAATATTGCTTTGGATTTAATAAAAAGTAGCTTACATTCTCTGTCTGATGCATCTCTAAATCGGCTAACTGCACCCCTGCAAACGCTGGTAATGTGTCTATAATACCAAATTCTACTGATAACCCTTCTTTAGAAAATTCATGTTCATGCAGGTCAACTAGCGTGTATCCCATTGAATTCATTGCTCTCATAATGTCATCCCAATTATGTATAGATAATTCAGGTGGTACCTCCCACCCTCTTTCATCACCAGGTACATGTATGTCTAAGTCCTGTGCATTCCAACTCTTGCCTGTTGTGATTTCTAGGCCAACTGAGCCCATTAGCAAGGGGATAATATCTATATCATTTAGTTTTTTTGCTATTTTAATAAACGCTTCAAACTTATCCATTTGCTCATCCTTTTCCCTTCATTTTACCATAGTGGAGTTTCATTTCGACCTATCAAGGTCAGCTTCATCTAGTATGTGTATAAAATCAATTTCTACGTTTCCATTGGAAAAACCACTCCCATTTAAAGAATGATCGAGGGAAGCTCCTTTACCAGTTTGATCATACGGAATCCAACCAAAATACAGATGTAGGTCTGGAGAAAAACTTTTGAAGAAAGAATTAGGCTGTTTAGCTGCGCCTAATTCTGAATATGAATTTATAAAGGCTACCCATTCTTTTGGTAACTCTATCATTCCATAAGACTTTTCCCCGGTGGTAACTTCCTTTTTCATTTGTACGCCTGGATCGTAATGCTCCTCTACTCCCTCCATGATATGATATCCTCTCTCTTTCATGAGGTAAAAATTGTTCGACCTTACCTTGTCATCGGGATGTAGATTCCAGACAATCTTATATGTGGAAGGATCGTTTTTATCTAGTTTCCATAACATTGGGGCGCCAGCAGTATCCACATTTGCGACCCTCCATTTATGCCCTTTCCACACCCAATAGCTTAATCCATAATCATCATCTTCAGAGATATAGGGAACTAAAACATTTCTACCATTCATTTGTATCGTGTCTTGAATCTTGCTTGCATTAACTGCCGGAAAAACGCTATTCAATTCTTCTATTAAATATTCATTAGATGGAAATGAAGTAGGCTTGGCTAAGTAAAACCAATATATTAATGCAAAAACTAAAACAATGCCGACACCTATACCCACACTCCATAATCTTTTCTTCGTCATTCAGCTCCTCCTCTCTCTATTAGAGAAATATCAGAGCGAAAATAAAGTTGTTCTGTCGGTGTGGATAGTAAAATGCCTTTTCCATCTTTTTCGACGTAAATTACGGAAGCAAGGCCGCTCCCCCATTTAGATGATGTTCCTACTAGCCGATATGGGAAGCGCTCCTTTACTTCAGCTGATTCCGTACCCATATCTGCTTCTTCATACCATTCATCACTTTCAATGGATTCTTGCCACATCATAGGGAGTTGATTTAATAGCCGTTCATTATTGAGTGAACGAACCTCACCTGAAGGGTGGGTCATAATAAGAGATGCTTCTTCCGTATTTGAAATATATGTAGTTGGTTCGCCCTTTGGATAAATGAAGCTGTGGATTGGGATTGCCAGCAAAGTTGAAGCCAAGAAAAGAAAATTAGCCAAAAACCCCAACCAAGCAAAAGATCGATACACTTGCCATCGTGAATTCCTAAATATAAATACAAAAAACAATATCCACACACCAAGCGGTAGAATCGGAAACTTTAGGAACGTCTCAAACATATTAAAATTTATAGAGAAAGAGATAAGACCAATGATAATAACAAGGATAACCTTCCATATCTTTGGTTTGATCGTTTTCTTCTTATAGATTCGATAGGCGAAAAAGGCGATTAGTATCCATGCTAACATTCCGGTGAAGACTGTTACTGCGTTAAAAGTAAAATTTAGATTTATCCCGATTCCAGAAACCTCCCTTTTATGTCATTATATGAAACTCATACTGAATAGCTATTCCTTTCCGCAGTCATAACAACGTTTATCTTGATCATGAACACCGTACATCCGCAGTTCCTTCTTTTCCCCACAACTATTACAATAATCATAATCAATTTGTGGTATAACACCAGCTTCTGCTAAAGGCACCCATTGTTTTTCATACAAGCTTTTACTCATACCATAATCTATGAAAACAATCTTGCCCTCTTCGTTTAATCCATAGTTGCTGCTATCCTTTAAATCAAAGCAATCAAAATCTTTATCTAATAACACTAAAACATCCTCATAACCTTTGGGGATAAGTGGAATATCTTTCTTCATATCTATCTCAAAGGACTGGTTATCTATCATTTCTAATTGTTGGTAGTATTTTTGAACTGAAATATACTCGTCTACATAGTACGTCTCTGCAAAGAACTTCGTTAAGCCTTTTTGCACCATGGCCATGTATATTTCCAGCTCCTTTTGAGACTGTTTGTATCCAATAGGGTGTAGGTGTACTTTGACAACATAATCCGCAATTCTATGTACTTTTCTTGTTGAGCCTATTCCAACAAAATTCCTCTCAACACAATAGGTATTCCAATTTTTAATGATATCTGAGAGCACTCATATCACCCCTCATCTTGCTTAAAATGAATATGATTAACTTTTTAGCACTCCCAAATATGCTTCCCACGGTCCAACATCCTCTCTATACCTTTCTGCAAACACTCTTACAATTTGGGATATATGCGTAAAATCATGAACCACCCATGTCGAGAGCAGTTCCCTTAGCTTCACATTTCCGAACGCTGGATGTTCTCCTGATAATTCAAACTGTGCATCATCTTTTATCAGTTTCCTAACAATCCCGATATTTTTTGTTCGCAGGCCTTTAAACTCGACCAACTTTTGCATAATCGTTGTCTGAGGAGGATTGGTTATGTGGGCATCTCTATCAAATGGAGGAAACTCCTTATTATTTCCATCCTTCAAAATCGTTTTTAATCTTGGGATCCAATTACTTTTCTCACATTCAATTAGATGATCTACTACCTGTAATGCATTCCACGTTCCTTCCCCTTCGTTACATTGCAGCCAAGTGTCTGATAAGCCAACTAAAAGGCTTTCCAATGTTGTTGGTGTTTTTTCTAGAATCTCAATGGCTTCATTTAGGTTAAAATTCATTAATGGCACGCTCCTTCAATACAATCTTTTATACAGATAAACTAAGTATATTCATTAAGTCACTCTCATTTTACCATATATTCAGAATCTTACTTTTGCATATATATAGATTAGATTTAAGAGCACAAAAAAGGCACTTTACCTCCTTTTTTGCAATGAAAGGTAAGTACCTACAATAAGAACGTTGAAACCTTACGTCACCTTCTCCAAGGGTCCCCAACCCCTGATATATTATATACCTTCCCCTCACCCTCACCTTTACGTGATGTTGTGACTCGGTGAATAATATCATCCCGCTGATAAAAATCAGGACTTAACTCCACACCCAAGCCAGGGGATGCTGGGGGATTCCTAATGAACCCATTCTCTACTCTAGGAAATTTGTTAAGAATCTCCCCATAATAGGTGTCATAAAAAGCTCTTACCGTCTCCATCATCCAGAGATTTGGGATATTAAAACAGAGATGTGCATTTACTGTATGCAAAATAGGTCCACCACAATTATGCGGGGCAAATGGCAAGCCGTATATTTCTGCTAAGGAAGCAATCTTTTTCACTTCTGACACGCCTCCTGTCCATGCGGGATCAGCAATTACGATATCTCCTCCTCTTTTTTCTAGCATTTGATGATAATCATTTCGGGTAAACAACCGTTCACTTGCACCAACAGGAATCGTTGTACCATTTCGTAATGCAGCCAAATTATCCATGTTATGAATCGGAATAAGATCCTCTATCCACAGTAGGTCATATGCTTCTAATTCGCGGGCAATTTGTATGGCAGTAGGAACATTCCATCTTCCATGGCCTTCTAAAGCAAGTTGCATCTTATCTCCAAACGCTTCCTTAATTTTACGAAAAGGCTCTACACCTTTTTTTAGAAGATCCTTGGAAATATATTGACCTTGAAACTTAGAACTCAGCTCATCAAATGGCCAAATTTTCATGACGTCAATTCCGCTCTCTAGAAGTTCTTCGGCTAACATGGTTGGGTCATCGATAAAAAGATCTCTATCATTATTATTTTGATAACCAACACAAGTATTATAGACTTTAACCTTCTCACGCGACCTTCCACCAAGTAATTGATATAGTGGTTGATTACTAATTTTCCCTTTTATATCCCATAACGCAATATCAATCGCACTTAATGCTCGCATTTCCGTACCAGAACATCCATGGTGATTAAAAGCTGTGTAAAAATTTGACCAAATAAGTTCGATATTCTGCGGATCTTGCCCTAGTAATAAGTCAGCACCCATTCCGTGTAATAATTCCTGCACAGCTCCAGGCTTTGCATTCGTCTCTCCTAACCCTACAATCCCCTCATCCGTATGAATCTGGATAATTAACTCCCTGGGGTGCTCGGTTAACTGGAAGGATTCCAGCTTCGTTATAATCATGACATCACCTCATATCCTCCATAATGAAAAACTAAGAAGCAACAAACACTTCTTAGTCATTTTCTAGTTATCGAACTAGTGCTGGTTTTTTATTGTCGAACTTCCAACCAGAGATTAGATATTGCATGGCTATCGCATCATCTCTTGCTCCCAAGTTGTTTTCTACATATAACTGATTAGCTTTTTTCACTTTATCCATATCAAGTTCAATACCTAAGCCAGGCTTTTTAGGGACTTTCACTTTGCCTTCCTTGATCTGGAACGGCTCTTTAGTTAACCCTTGACCATCCTGCCAAATCCAGTGTGTGTCAATTGCCGTGATGTTACCAGGTGCAGCTGCAGCAACATGTGTAAACATGGCAAGCGAAATATCGAAATGGTTGTTAGAGTGGGACCCCCAAGTTAATCCCCATTCATGACACATTTGGGCAACACGAACAGATCCTTGCATTGTCCAGAAATGCGGATCAGCTAATGGAATATCGACAGCATTTAATTGAATGGCATGCCCCATTTGTCGCCAATCTGTAGCTATCATATTCGTTGCAGTTGGTAATCCGGTAGCTTTACGAAATTCAGCCATTACCTCACGGGCAGAATAGTTCCCCTCAGCACCACATGGGTCTTCGGCATATGTCAAAATATCATGCTTATCCCGGCATAGACGGATAGCATCCTCAAGTAACCAACCTCCGTTTGGATCAAGTGTTATTCTCGCATTCGGGAATCTTTCTTTAAGCCCGATGATTGCTTCCATTTCTTCTTCGCCTCGAAGTACGCCGCCTTTTAATTTAAAATCTTTAAACCCATATCTTTCATGCGCAGCTTCTGCTAATCGCACAATTGCTTGAGGAGTTAATGCTTCTTCATGTCGTAATCGAAACCAATTGTCTTCAGCATTCAGATCGCCATCATAAGGTAAATCAGTTTTATTACGATCACCTACATAGAAAAGGTAACCTAACATTTCAACTTCATCACGTTGCCTGCCCTCTCCTAATAATGCAGCTACAGGGACATCCAAAAACTTGCCAACTAAATCAAGTAAGGAACTTTCTAATGCAGTGACAGCATGAATTGTAGTTCGTAAATCAAAAGTCTGGTTCCCTCTTCCGCCTTTATCTCTGTTCCCGAACTTTACTCTTATCTCATTAAGGATATCTTTATATTCACCAATCTTCCTATTTAAGACTAGATTCCTTATATCCTCAAGTGTTTGTCTAATGGATTCCCCACCTGGAACCTCTCCCACGCCAACATGACCAGAACTATCCTTTACTATCACAAGGTTTCGCGTAAAAAAAGCACTATGGGCCCCACTTAAGTTAAGCAACATACTATCCTTGCCCGCGACTGGAATTACTTGCATTTCAGTAATGACAGGAGTATGTAATGCAACAGTTTGATTTTCGGACATTATTTGTTGTCCCATTGTTTTACCTCCTTTTAGAATTCTTATTTATTCTTGATTCTTAAAGATAGGGAATAGCTTATTTATAGTGCGTTAAATAGGACTGTCATACGAAGATGACAGTCCCACTTCACCTTCTCTTATTGCTGACTGCTTTCATGTAAGGCTTTATATTCCTCCGTTAGTGTTTCAAAATGTGACTTGAGTTCATCTGGTGTCATGTAAGCAGGATTTACAAGATGTGGATCTAGTTCTGCCTTGAAGTCCGGATTATTAGCCACTTTTTCTAAGGCACTTGAAAACTTATCTACAACTTCCTGTGGTGTGTCTTTTGGAAATGCCCAGAAGAAAAACTTACCAAATGAAATATCTACACCTTCTTCTTTAAATGTTGGAACATCTGGGGATCCCTCTAAACGCTCATCTGCCATAATTCCCAACGCTTTAAAGTCTCCAGATTTAATGTATTCCTGTACTAAGCCTAACTGCGTCGGTACAATATCAATTTGTTTTCCGAGTAAGGCTGTTACTTTTTCTGCTGCTCCACCAACATCCACAATATTAAACTGTGTGCCAGTAGCCTCTTGGAAGGCTAGTAGCTGTAGATGTGTAAAAGCTCCAGTTTCCGTAGCTATAGAAATTTCTCCAGGGTTCTCTTTAGCAGCTGCAATTAGTGACTCAAGATCATCGTATTCTGAATCAGCGTGTACAATAAAAGCATTACCTAAATCTTGAACGGAAGCACCTGCTAATTGATAGTCTTCGTAACTGAATTCTGCTAAATCAAGTAAACTATTGATGATCATAGAGTTATGAAAAGCTAAGACCGTGTATCCATCAGGATTTGCATCCAGCGCTTCTTTGGCACCGACTGTACCCCCTGCTCCTCCAACATTGGAAACAACTACGTCTGTTCCTAACTCCTCACTCAAGTACTCAGCTGTTATTCGAGTATTTCTATCGGTATCACCACCAGCCCCTGCAGGTACTACTACTTGAATTGGTTTATCTGGATAATCAGAAGCGTTAGTATCTGCTTCCGCTTCACTACCTGAACCACTCGTCGATTCACTATTTGAACCATTACAGGCTGTTATCACCAGCGCAACAAGCAATAAAAATCCCATCATTAACAATCTTCTGAAATTAACCTTCATAAATATCCTCCCCTTTTATCCCCTTTGAGTTTAACTTGCCAAACTGTTTGAATCCGCCTCTTCTTTTTTCACCTTATGTGTCTTATAGGCACTAAAAGCCATCGACAAGACAGCAATGATTAGAAATGTTGCCGCAATCGGTGATGTTAAGAATGGTATAAAGTCACCTCCTGTTAATTGTAATCCCCTTCTAAGATTAACTTCTAAAATTGGACCTAGAATGAAACCTAATATAAGTGGGGTAAGTGGAAATTTTGTTTTAAGCATGACGTATCCGATTATCCCAAAGAACAATAGGGCATATGCGTCAAATAGACGGTTGTTTACACCAAAGGCTCCAACTACGCAAAGTGCAATAATGATGGGGTATAAATAATGCCTTGGTATACTCAATAATCGAACAAATCCCCTCATGCCTAAATATAAAAATAGCAACATAAAAATGTTAGCTATGATTAGTGCTGCAAAAATTCCATAAACGATCGGCCCGTTCTGCTCAAATAACATCGGCCCTGGCTGCAACCCATGAATAACGAGGCCCCCAAGTAACATGGCAGTAACGGTGTCACCTGGTATACCAAGTGAGATTAATGGCACAAGCGCTCCTCCAACTGCAGCATTGTTGGCCGATTCTGAAGCAACCACTCCATCATCGATACCTTTCCCAAATTTTTCAGGATGCTTAGACTGTCTTTTGGCTGTTACGTAGGCAATAATATTTGCGGTACCGCCCCCAATGCCTGGTAAAATACCAATTCCTGTTCCAATAGCTGAAGAACGAAGGAAGTTCCATGCCTGTTTTATAAACGTGACTGGTGGAAACCCTAATCCTTTGATTTTATAATCATGAATCTTTTCTTCATTCACTTTGTTTTTCTTCCGTTCCTCCATTACTTTTAGCATTTCCGAAATTGCAAACAACCCAATTAGCACTGGCAGTAGGTTAAAGCCTGCGTCTAAAGCTTGAAACCCGAATGTATATCTAGGAAAGGAATCAATTGGTGCAGCACCTACAAAAGCAAAGGTAATTCCAATTAGCGCACTTATCAGCCCTTTTACCATGGAACCCTCAGATAGACTTGAAATTAATGTTAAAGCGAAAACAGTTATGGCGAAGTATTCAAATGGCCCAAAATTCAACGCGAATTTAGCCAATGGTGGGGATACTAATACAAGAATAAGAATACTTAACAATCCACCTAGAAATGAGAACATGATGGATAGACCAAACGCCCTGCCCGCTAACCCATTTTGCGCCATTGGATAGCCATCGAACGTTGTCGAGATAGAAGAAGGTGTCCCTGGAAGTTTAAGCAAAATGGCAGGAATCATCCCACCGGAAACCCCTCCTATGTAGAGTCCCATTAGTAACGCCATCCCATTACTAGGCCCCATTCCAAACGAGATTGGTAAACAAATGGCAACTGCCATCGTAGCGGTTAGGCCTGGAATAGAACCGAAGATTAGCCCTAAAATGACTCCCCCTAAAATTATGAGCATGGATTCAAGCCCGAACATAAGTGAAAATCCATCTAAGATCGTTTCAAACATACGTCACACCTCCTATCCCAGAATTCCTGCCGGGAGCATAAGAAAGAATACATTTTTGAACACCCAATAAACAGATACAGATACTACTATGGATACAGCCGCAAATTTTATTGGACTTCTTTTCTCTAAGTCTGAAATTAAGTACATTTGGATAAATAGATAGCCCGCAGTGGAAAGAAGGAATCCTAACGTTGGGATTAGGATTAGATAAACAGCTATTAATCCTAGCGATATTAGAACCAACTTATAATCTCGTTTTTCTTCATTATCCTCTTGCTTTGCACCCAGTTCTGTCTTTATTTTCTTCTCTTTCCTCCACCCTATTAAAGCGCTTACAAACAACACAGCACTAAGAATGAATAATGCAATCGCAACCATTTGCGGCAAAAAGTTCGAACCAATCTTAGAAGCTGTAATCTGTCTAAATGAAAAGGTGGAGATATATAACACAATAGAAACTACGATCAGAAACAGGGCAGAAAATAGATCAACCAGTTTATTTTCATGCAATTTCATCTCATCCCTTCATAAGAATTGTAAAGGAAAGGGGGAAAAGAACCCCCTTTATTCTTTACTTAATAAACACTGTTTTAATAGAAGTGAAGAACTCAATTGCTGCTCTGCCCTGCTCCCTTGAGTGAGAACTGGAGCTTTTCATGCCACCGAATGGTGCTTGTAATTCTACTCCGGCTGTCTCAGCATTGACTCTTACCAGTCCTACTTCAATGTCATCGATAAAGGTTAACATTTTTCTAATATTTTCGGTGAATACTGCTGCACTTAGCCCATATTCTGTGTCATTTGCTAGTTTCATAGCTTCTTCAAAAGTATCTACTTTGATGAGCGCCAGCACGGGGCCAAAAATTTCTTCTTTTGCTATAGTCATGTCATTATTCACGTTTTCAAAAACAGTTGGTTCCACAAAGTTCCCATCTTTATATGCAGCATCTGTTAAACGATTTCCGCCAGTCAGAAGAGTAGCCCCTTCTTCTTTTCCTTTTTCAATATAGGAAAGAACCGTCTCTAGTTGGGATTCGCTTGCACTAGGCCCCATCCAGTTTCCGTCTTCTAAACCATTACCAATCGTTAACTCCTCAATCTTACTTAATAGCTTTTCTTTAAACGTGTCATATACTGCACTTTGTACAATGACACGGCTTGTTGCGGTACATTTCTGACCAGTGGAGCTTAACCCACCACTGATTGTTGCTTTTACAGCTAAATCCAGATCTGCATCATCTGCTACAATAACTGGGTTCTTTCCACCCATTTCAAGTTGGTATTTTGCCCCTCTAGCTAGCGCAACCTGCCCAATATGTTTTCCTGTTTTATCCGATCCAGTAAAGGAAATGCCGTTTACATCAGGGTGGTCTGCAAGTCGTTCACCAACAACTGAGCCTGAGCCTGTTACCATATTGACAACCCCGTCAGGAAGACCAGCTTCTGCAAAGCATTCTATAACTTTAGCCGCAGTAGCCGCTGCTTCTGTCGCAGGTTTAATGACAACAGTATTTCCATAAATGAGAGCTGGCGCCATTTTCCAAATTGGAATAGCTACAGGGAAGTTCCATGGAGTAATAACACCGACCACGCCTAAAGGAGTTCTGGTAGTATACATAATTCCTTTGCTATCTGTTGAGGGGATCACATCCCCTACCTCTCTCAATCCCTCTCCAGCATAGTAACGGAGAATGGCTACCCCTCTTGCCGTCTCTCCCTTGGCTTCAGGAAGTGTCTTTCCCATTTCTCTTGTTAGCGTTTCAGCTACATCATCAAGACGGCTTTCTAAAATATTGGCAACCTTATATAAATAGTTTCCTCTATCATTACCAGATAATTTTCTCCAGCTTTCTTTTGCTGCTTTTGCAGAGGCAACAGCTTCATTTACATCGTCTAGCGTTGACCGTTGAATAAACCCAACAACGTCATTTCGATCTGCAGGGTTAAGAACCTCTTTTGTTTCTCCGCTATCAGATGCTTTCCAATTTCCATTAATGAAGTTTAGGTAGGATTTTTCTTCCGTCTTTAGCATCGCTATCTTCCTTTCTATAATCGTTTTTTAAAGACTTTTAGTTAAATTAGAAGGGTATTTATCCAATGCTTTCTTTAAAATCTCTTCTAGCTGAACATAATGCTCTCGCTTTACTGGGGTTACTGGTGGCCGTACATTTTTGCTGTTTATTGGCAATCCAACAATCTCCATTCCAGCTTTAATTAATGAAATTGCATAGCCTTTCCCTTGTCTACGAATCCTGTTAATTGGTAAAATGACATCTTGATAAATTTCATGAACCGTTGTTTGATCACCTTCCAGTAAGGCATCATAAAATTTCCTGGAAATGTGCGGTATATAGTTGGAAATAGCAGACGAATAAGAATCAAATCCTAATGGTACATAACCAGGCATCGTCATTTCTGCCATCGGCATACCGTTTAACCATCCAATTTTATTGCCAATCGTTTGGGTAAATTCAATAAGGTGCTCCATACTTCCATGTCCATCTTTAAAGCCTACTATTTGTGGGGTTTCTATTAGTCTTTCAAGTGTATCCAGGTTCATCACGACACTATCTCTTTGATATATAATGGCATTCAAATCGGTAGCTGTAGCAATGGTATGTAAGTATTGATAAATACCTTCCTGCTCTCCGTTAATTAAATATGCCGGCATAATTAAGTACCCATCCACACCATGTTTTTCGGAGATTTTAGCCTTACTAGTTGCATCATAAACATTGCCGCCAACCCCTGTGTAAAGTGGCACTTTCCCATTTACAGTCGATTTTGCGATTTCAATAATCGATTCATATTCGTTATTATCTAGTGCGTGATACTCCCCAGCCCCACAAGCTACAAAGATTGCTTCTAGTCCTGAATCAAGCAGGAATCGAATGTTTTCGGCTAGTGCTAACTCATCTACATTCCCCTGGTTATCAAATGGAGTTACCGGGAATCCTAAAATTCCAGTTGGCGCTTTTCTGTTCATAAAAATCCTCCTTTAGTTTATATCCTCTTCTTTTTCAGTCTTTCCGAGATTTACACGCTTGCGCACATGGTCAAGGTGAATATACATGGCATGATGTGCTGCAAAGGGATCTTTCTTTTTGAGTGCTTCATAGATTGCCTGATGTTGTTGGATGGTAATATCGATGTTGCGGTGTTCTTTTGAAATGGTGTAGTAAACTTTGTAGAAAAAGTCCATTAAAGGCTCAATTATTCCTGAAGTAACATTGTTCATCACGGAGGATGTAATAATATTGTGGAATTCTTTATCCATCTCATCGTAATTCCCAATATTATTACGCATGTTGTAAATAGTGGTCTCAAGTTGCAGGAGTTCTTCTTCTGTTATTTTTTCTGCTGCTAAGGTGACAAAGCCGAGTTCCTGCGCCATCCTTGTTTCAATGATGGTTTCAATATCATCTGATGATAGCGCTAACATTAAACGGAATGGTCGACTCCCAATTTTCTCTGAAATGTACGTCCCTTCTCTGGATTTTCGTTTTAGAATGCCTAATGTTTCTAATGCACTTAACGCTTCTCTGAGTACAGCCCTGCTAACATAAAGCATATCCATCAATTCGTGTTCAGAAGGGAGCTTATCACCTGGCCTGATTTTTCCATCAATGAGAAGTTTGATAATTTCATCCATCACAAGATTTGAAAGCGTATTCTTTTTTATCGATTTTAATTTAATATCTCTCGTCATGTTTCCTTCTCCTATCCTGTTGCTCAACGAGAGTATATAATATTATTTATTTTCTGTCAAATAGAAATTTCATTTGTCTGACAAATAAATAAACAAACTTACTGGATCTTTAGTATGCAATAAAATGAACGCTAGCTAATAAAGTTAAAAGGCGGCAATATCAGCTTTTCTCTGCTTTTGTATCAGCTGTGCGATCCTGAAGCTGGTGCACGGTGACATTCTCCCAACTTAAATCTGGCACTCGGTATTCGGCTAATAGTGATTCATCAAGTTCAATCCCAAGCCCTTTTATATTACGATCAGGCGCGTGTAGGTAACCATCTTTATAAGTAACTCTGTGTTTGACCACATCCCCCACATATAGTTCTGGTCCAGTGGGATCAGATGTATGGTTAATATTTGTTAAAGAACAACCCAGATGCGCCATTGCTGCCGTTCCGATAGATAGCTCCTGTGTTGTCCCCAGAACAACATCCTTACTTGCTACCTCTGCTGCATATGCTGCTTTTTTTGCAGCTGTTAGCCCACCAATAAATACGGGGGATATATTAAAAATATCAATCGCATCTTTTTTTATCATTTCCTGTTGTTGTTTAAAACTCCACACATGCTCACTAATTGGATAATCGGTTTTCAAACGAAGCTGGTACAGCCCTTCAAAGTCGTTTCTTGGTGCAGGGCTTTCAATCATTTCCAATCCTAAATCATGCTTGGTTAATCGCTGAATAGCGCGTGAAGCATCCTTCCAGTTTAGCAGATGACTAAAATCATAGGATTTTATGCGAACCTTGGAGCCAAATTCATCTTTTACTCTTGATAAAAATGCCTCATCAGCATCCAGGTTTTTCCCCACATAGAGCCGAAAAACATCAAAGCCCTCTTCTAATTTTTTGCGGACAACCTCTATATTATCCTCCACTTCCTCCATAAACCGATGTCTAAATATTGGGTAACAAACCTTTATCTTATTTTTTACTCTGCCACCTAGAAAATCAGAAACAGATATATCAAGATACTTTGCACATAAATCATGCAGGGCATTATCAATTCCATTTCGAATAAAGCTACCTTTTTCGTAATAGTACATGGTCTCTGGAAAATTGTCGGTTAATTTCTGATTTATCTTCATCAGGTCAAACGGATTCTCACCTAAAAGAATCGACAAAAGGCCTCGCTTTAAGTCATGTAGATCTACGGAATATAATGGCAGATGGGAGAAATCCGACATTTCGCCAATACCCGATAAGCCTTCATCTGTATGAATCTTAACAATCACATGTTTATTTACAAACCCTGTCTGGCGCGGGACTCCTACTGCATGTAACTCTAAATCTGTTATTTTCAAAGTAAATCATCCTTTCCTTCCATATCAAGTGGTCACCTTATGAATGGGGTGCCCTGGGGACTTCCCTGCTTTTACCGCAAGAATCTCACTCGCAGCATCAATGGCCATTTGTTTAAATGCTTCATGGGTCTGTGCACCTAAGTGTGGTGTGACGATAACGTTATCCAATTTGAATAAAGGATGCTCTGCTTCGGGTGGTTCCACCTGAAAAACATCTACACAGGCACCCCTGATTCTTCTATCTTTTAATGCTTCCACAAGTGCTTCTTCATCTACGACCCCTCCGCGGGCTGCATTAATTAAAATGGCATCTCTTTTCATAGCCTGGAAAGATTTTTTGTTAATAAGATGATGGGTAGCAGGCACATATGGTACATGCAATGTAACGACATCAGACCGAGATAATAAATCATCCAATGTATCTAGTATTTCAACATAGGAATCCACACTTCCTGCTGTCACATGAGGATCATAAACAGCAATATTCATTCCTAATCCCAACCTACATTTTTCTGCAATTAGGCGACCAATGTTACCAAAACCAATAATACCCAGCGTCTTGCCCTTTAACTCATAACCAAATAATCGGTTGCGGATACCAAAATCTCCATCACGCGTTGCCTTGTCAATGGTTACTAAATGTCGGGTGCCTGCTAACATGAGAGTTAAGACGAGTTCAGCAACTGCATTGATATTTGCAGACGGTGCATTGGTAACGACCACACCATGGTCTTTCGCTGCTTTTACATCAATATTATCTACACCAATCCCATGTCTTGCGATAATCTTCAGGTGCTTTGCATTCTCTATTACTCTTCTCGAATATACTTCTGTACGTGCTAGAACAGCATCCACATCTTTCGCATAATTAACTAGTGTTTCTTCATCATAGCTAGGTGGAACTACAATAGTTGCACCACTTTCCTCTAGTAATTGGATGCCTTCCTCAGCAATTTTCTGTGGGATTAACACACGAAATTCCACTTATCATCACCTCACTTCATGCACGTTTTGCCACGTTTTTAAAAGTTCTTGTAATGCAAGTTTATCTTCTTTTGATAAGGGGTTTACCGGCTCCCTCGTCACTCCAGCAGTTAAGCCTAATTGCTCCATTGCTTCTTTAATTACTACAACATTGTTCCCGTTATTATGCTTTGCCCGCAGGTCTTCAAATGGCACTACATCTTCCCATACCTCCCATGCCTTTTCTTGATTACCTTCCTGCAAGTAATGCAGTAGTGCCAATGCTTTTTCCGGGAAAACATTTACTAGTCCTGAAGTAAACCCTACAGCCCCAGAATGATAGAAAAAGGGCGCCCACTTTTCTGCCGTTCCACAAATGAACGCAACATTGTCTTCCTTGGGGATATCACGAATAACCTGTGTTACCCGCGGAATATCGTTTATGGCATATTTAACCCCAACAAATTTCTCTAGTGGTGCTAATTGTTTTATTACATTGTCACTTAAATGCGCATCCTTAAAATAAATGATTGACGGAATGTCTAAAGCTTCGATAATGTTGCGAAAATATTCTACTGCACCGGCTTCTGTGACATAGGGATGGATGGGTTGATGAATCATCACACATTCTGCCCCTGCTTCACTTGCTGATTTCCCCATTTCAATTGCTGTATCCACTGAATAGCCGACACCTGCCACAACCATCGCTCGACCAGATACCACATCCGTTACCCGCTTCGCAACCTGCTTTGCTTCCTCAATAGTTAAGGCATAAAATTCACCTGTGTTTCCATTCGGAACAATGATCTCCATCCCATTTTCAATGAGAAAGTTTACGTTTTCATCAAGGCCCTGCCAATTGATTGCTTTTGTTCCCTCTAGAAAAGGAACAATGTTTATAGCTGAAATCGTTGAAAAACGCTTACTAAATTGACCATAATCCATTTTCACTTCTCCCCTTTATCCTTTTTAATCGGGTTATTCTGCCTGTTTTTGTTGTGTATAGTCTTTTAAGTCCACCCCATACTTCTCACCAGTCTCTTTTAACTCGTTTAAGATTTCTGTACTAATAGGAATACCTGTTTCTTCACGTTCCTTTTTACGCTGTAATTCCAAATCACCAGGCATGTATACGCGGTCAAATCCTTCACTTGGTTCACTTGAAATAGTTTCCTCAATTTTTTCCTGTACATGTTTATAAAAAAGGTCAGGGTCACCAAAGCTTTCAATATTAATGGCCCCGAATAGATGCCCTAATCGCTGTGGATAGGGATCATCATACTGTCTCGGCATTCTTTTTCCAAAAAGAGAGCCTGTTAGAACACCACTTAAAATATCAATAATAATGGCTAACCCGGATCCTTTTGGCCCCATCGGAAGTACAAAACCTTCCCAAGCCTCATGTGGATTCGTTGTTTGTTTTCCGTCTTTTGTAATTGCCCAGCCTTCTGGAATAGCTTCATTATTTTTCTTTGCAACCATGATTTTCCCTCTGGCCACATTACTTGTTGACATATCTAAAATAATTGGACGCTGGTTTTCTCCAGCAGGAATAGCAATAGATATGGGATTTGGACCTAGAGATGGCTCTTTCGCTCCAAACGGTACCATAATAGGCGATGCATTCGTCATAGAAATCCCGATAAATCCCCTTTCTGCTACCATTCGTGTGTAAAAGGAAGCGGTTCCAAAATGATTCGAGTTAGCTACACCTACAAAAGATGTGCCATACTGTTCTGCCTTTTGTATTGCCATATTCATCGCCTTCACCCCAGCAACCTGTCCCCAACCATTATTCGCATCAAGTAAAACGGTTGCAAAATTATTCTGGGTAACTGTAATCTCTGTTTTTCGCTCTATAATCCCCTTTTCCATCCTTTGCAAATAGCCGGACATCCGCTGGACACCGTGGGACGTAACGCCTCGCAAGTCCGCATCGACCAATGTTTCAGCAATGATCTCTGATTCTTCCTCTGGCAAACTTTGTTTTAAAACATCACTACAGAACCTATGTAAGTCGGATGCAGATATGGTTTTAACATTCATTCTCACACCTCCAAATTTATATTTGATATCTGATATATCAAATATAAAGCAGCTACACTTTATACGTCAAGTTAATTCTGAATATTTAACAATTTTGTTTCTTGCTTTTTAAGAGAGTGCCACTTTAGCAGATCGAATAATATGCTCTCTCATTACGTTCTCAGCTCCATCTGCATCCTGGTTTAAGATCATTTGGTATATAAGAAAATGCTCCTTATAGGCTCTTTCATGTTCAGTCTTGTTTGATAATGCTTTTCTTCGAATAAATTGGTCATATGATCGGACAGATTCTACTTGCTTGAAGATAAAACCATTTCTCGCAAACTCACGAATACATTGATGAAAAGTACTATTACATGCGTTTAGCTTTTCCGAATCATTTTCACTAGTATGTTTTTTCATCTGTTTTATTAAAGCTTCTAGCTTTGATAATTCTTCATCCGTACGCTTTAGAGCAGCAAACCTTGCTGCCACACCTTCTAATGCCGCTCTTACACGGGCAATTTCTTCAACTGAACGCATCATATCATCAGAAACAAAGGTCCCTTTTCTTGGTAATGTCTTTACTAAACCTTCATTACTAAGCAAACGAAACGCCTCTTTAATTGGTGTTGTGCTCACCTCGAAAAACTTAGCCAACTCTCTTTCCCGCAAGTGAAAACCAGGTTCATACTCCCCGCTCATAATCGCCTCTTTTAATGCTTCAAAAATTAGATCACGAACAGATCGGGATTGCATACTAATTTTCTTTTGAATGTCTTTCTCCATATTTGTGTTTTCCCCTTTTCTTCTATTCTTGTGTAAGAACTTCTGGATTAATAATGCTTGATGGTCTGTTACCAGTTAAACCGTTGATTAGATTTTCAACAGCTAGCTTTGCCATTTGATATCTTGTTTCCGCAGTTGCAGATCCAATGTGAGGCAATGTCACAACATTTTTCATTTGTAGCAAAGGGCTATCTTTGGAAACTGGTTCCTGCTCGTAAACATCAAGACCAGCTGCTAGAATTTTTTTCGCTTCTAAAGCTTGAACAAGTGCCATTTCATCCACTAATTCTCCACGAGATCCATTAATAAAAATAGCTGATTCCTTCATTAAATCAAATTCCTTTTGGCCGATTAGTTTTACTGTTTCGCGGAGTAATGGTGCCATTACAAGAACATAGTCAGATACCTTTAGAAGTTTCTGTAAAGAGACATACTCGGCTTGTAAATTTTCATCTGCATAGGTATTTATGGAGCGATTATGATAGACAATATCCATTTTAAATCCTAAATGAGCTCTTTCCGCAACTGCCGTGCCAATCCTGCCCATACCAATGATCCCTAATGTTTTATGATGAACGTCCACACCATATAAGTGCTCGCCAATGTTTTCCTTCCACTCGCCTACCTTCACAAATCGGTCCATTTCAGTTATTCTCCTGGCAGTTGCTAAAATCAACCCAAATACCGTGTCTGCAACAGTATCTGTTAAAACATCCGGCGTATTTGTCGCCATGATCCCTCTTTTCGTCAACTCTTCAATATCTAAATTATCATAACCAACCGACATATTGGTGACGATTTTTAGGTGAGGCGCTCTATCTAAAAGTGCTTGGTCCACCTGTAATTTTGACCCAATAATCCCCTCTGCCTTTTCTAAATCTTTATAAAAGGAAGTATCCATTTCTGCCTTTAGTTGGTGTTGATGCACGGTAAAATGATCGTTTAACTGTTTTAATAAATCTTTTGGGAGTGTTTTATATAGAATGATTTCAGATTTCATCGTTTCCTCCTTTTGGTATATGGTATATCAGTTTTAATACAATATGTTAGAAACGTTCTCCTCTGGATGAACCAGTATGATAACATACCATTTATTGATGCCGGGGGCTGATTATGTAAAAATCTACATCACTTTAAATTAATTTCTACAAAAATTTCTAAAATCCTTTTTCTTCCCTATCAATTACTTGCCAAAAGGGTGTTCCGCATTTTAACGAAACACCCTTTTCGAGAACGTATATTAGAAGTTGACACTTCTGCTGGATATCAAACTCTTTTCCCGCTAAACCAAAATGAAAGAGACATAATGATATAAATAACAAGCGGTAGACCAAATCCACCAATTAGAATGCCTATTCCTGCAGAAGAAATAATATCAACTACCCCCTCATCATTTTTGAAAAAAGCCAAACATATAATGCCAATTAAAGCCAAAAGTGGCGGTACTTTGGTGATAATAAATACTAATCCCTTTCTTCTCCCTTCTACTCGCCACATATTGCTGTATATTTTCAATACAGTCCATACCGCTGGTAGGGACAGAACACTGGATATAATCGCTATTATAGACAGCGAAGTTTGCACAGTGCCAGAGCTTAGAAGAACTCCAATCCATAAGAAGGCTGTTATGGTAATGAGAGAAAGTGCAATCCCATTCATTATTTTTCCTGAACGTTTATGCTTTTCAGCTACTGTTTCGCTATCACTATAAATTGGCTTTGTACCAGGCTGTGCTCGAAACAAATGGGTGCCTGCCTCAGAGGCAACATGCGACCAGCCAGCAGCTGCAAAAAGTTCCAAATATTCTTCTTTCTCTCCTTCATTTAGTATTCGTGTATCCACATTGTACACATATTCAGTGCTCTCTCCTCTTTCAAGAACATACCCCATAAATTTAAAGCCACTAACATGCCAGCCTTGTAAGGAATGCCCACGTAGTTTTTGCATGTCCTTCTCTTCAGCAAAAGCTAACCCACCTGACATCATGTATTTTCGTTGTCTCATTGGTCATCCTCCTCTAATCCCGTTTCCGCTAAGTGAATCATTAATTTTCTTAGCTCAACATCTTGTTTCAAAACTTCTTTACCTTTTTCAGTAAGCAGGTATGTTTTTCTTCTTGAATCTGTTCCATCGTGCAAATAAATCCATTCTTGTTTTAACAGCTTTTTTATGATCGTGTACATTGATGCTGGTCCAACTGTAATTGCACCATTTGTTGTTTCTTCAATTAAACTCATGATGGCATACCCATGTCTTGGCTTCGTTAACACCGCCATTATGAAAAACATAGAATCTGTTAATTGTTCATGTGTTTTCAATTTATCAGCTCCTGTTTTATATCATTTTGTGATATATCCAAATTAAATATATCACTTTATGATATAAAAAGCAATAAGCGTATTATTTTTCTTTCAGCCTGCATAAAATTAATTGCAGACTCCTGTTCCGGCAGAATGTTTAGGAAGAATCAGGTATAATGGAAAGACATATCATTATTTATGCCATAATTTGAATGGATTAAAAATACGTTAAAAGCGAGGACTAACAATGATAGCAAAGACGAAAGAGGATTTTGACGGATTAAAAGAAATTGGGAAAATTTGTGGAGCAATTCGTGATGAATTAGTACAACATACTAAACCAGGAATTACGACAAAGGAACTTGATGAAATTGCTGGAGAACTTTTTGATAAAGCTGAAGCTCAATCTGCACCAAAAGGAGAATACGATTTTCCTGGATATACATGTATCAGCGTAAATGAAGAAGTTGCACACGGAATCCCGGGGGAACGAATTATTCAAGAGGGAGACATAGTGAATATTGATGTGTCCGGTTCGAAAAATGGGTATTTTGCAGATACGGGGATATCCTTCGTTGCCGGAGAAGGGCAGCCCATTTCACACAAAGTATGTGACGTTGCAAAAGAGGCATTTGAAGCTGGGCTTAAGAAAGCAAAACCTGGCGCGAAAAAAAGTGGACTAGGAAAAGCTGCCCACGATGTAGCCAGACAGCATAATTTAACCGTGATTAAAAATCTTACTGGACATGGAATTGGGCATTCCATTCATGAAGCACCAGATCATATTTTCAATTACCACGCCCGCTGGGATGACGAAATTTTAAAAGATGGCATGGTAATCGCCTTTGAACCATTTATTTCCACATTGGAAGAGGAAGTTTTCTTGGGCGAAGATGGATGGACTTATCTAACAGATGAAAGTTATGTAGCTCAATATGAGCATACCATTATTCTTACAAAGGAAGGTCCGATTATTACGACGTTGTAAATGCAGATACTTTAAAAAGGCGCGATTGGTTTTGCGCCTTTTTTATTTTATCCAGTATTCGGTGCAGTCTCTACTACGATCCATAAAGCCATACTCGATAAGGTATCTTCTTATGGTCACATAGTCGCTGTAAATGGCCATTAATATCGCATTGACTTCTTTTTCAGAGTAAACTCTCCCCTGTTCAAAACGGTTGATAATGTTCTGGAGTACGATTAGCTTTCGTTTTTCTTTGCTTGGAAAAGTATCTAATTCACCCTCCAGCCCTTGTTTAAAGTAGGTTGCTAGAACCTTATTCTTCTCTTCTTCCGTTATAACATATCGGTCATCCACCATGGTTGCCCCCTTGTGAAAATTAATTAATGTATCCTCATTTTTTGAATTCTTATCCTTATGTAACAAATTCATCAAAGTGAGAAATACTTTAGCTTGCTTTTCTTTTTCTTTTAGCTTGAATCTATGATTCCTTATTGTTGAAGTGCTACCTCCCCCTTGTGCTTCCACGATCTCTTTATCACTAAGCCCTTTCTCAAAATAATGAAGAATTTCCTTTTGGTGCTGAGATAACCCTGTGTACTTCTTATCTAATTGAATTAAATAATCAAATACAGAGTTATGCGCATCCTCAATGTGCCGCTTAACGGCTTTTTTCGCCTCGTACAATATGCCATCAATTGGATAGATGATTCCATCTTCAAAGCTTTCGCTACATAAAAGACAAGCATATTCGTCATTCAACGCATCATACGTATACCCATTCGCCAACTCTTCAATGGTGGCATCCCAAAACTTCTCCTTGTAGCTCATCTGCAGACAAAACCCCCGAATATCTTTTATTTAACAAACATTATATATATTCGTTTGTATATACGCAACCATTTTTATGAAATGTCCATAATAAAGCTTTCAGAAGGTCCGTAACCCTACTTACTCGCAACGTTTAATTTTATATATACGGGGAAAATTCCCCTGACTATTTAATAAAGGCATATCATTGCCTTTGCATGATGTATGTTATCTGCTGTTTCGCATTAAAAGGAGAGAGAAATAATATGGATACTATTTATCTTGTAATAGGCCTCATAATTTTGATTGTAGTTTTTATTGATATTCTTTGGACCACATTATGGGTTGACGGCGCGGCTGGCCCCCTTTCTTCTCGCCTTACAAAATTAAGCTGGAAAAGCCTTCGTATTATGAGTGGAGACAATTCCAAGTTCTTAAGCCTTGCTGGACCGATCATACTAGCTTTAACACTTCTGATGTGGATTTTATTTATATGGATTGGATGGACGCTGTTTTTTGCAGGTGACGAGACAGCACTTATAGATACACAGAATAGAGGAACTATATCTTGGACAGATCGCATCTACTTTACTGGCTTTACTTTATTCACATTGGGAATAGGAGATTTTGTACCAAAAGAAGGATTTTGGCAAGTTGCAACTACCATCGCAACTGGAAGTGGAATGCTATTTGTTACCTTTGGAGTTACTTATGTTCTTTCAGTTATCGGCGCCGTCACACAGAAACGAGCTTTTGCCGAGAATATTACTGGACTGGCTAAAAATGGACGATTGATCGTGGAACAAAGCTGGAACGGGACTGATTGTCATGACATTGACTTATTTTTAAAGGATCAGGCAAACCAGTTAACCACCTTAACCCAACAACATAAGGCATACCCAATTTTGCATTACTTTCATAATGAACATGTAGGTGAGGCTTCCTCTGTTGCAGTGGCTATATTTGATGATGCATTAACGATTTTTGCTTTCGGATTACCTAAGCAATACCAACCAAACAGGGTATGGCTAAATGAAGCTCGTACAAGCGTACAGAGTTATATAGGAACACTTCATTCTGCTTTTGTAAACCCAGCAGATAGCCTGCCACCAATACCGAATTTATCTTACTTGCGATCAAGCGGATTACCAGTTGTTTCGGATAAGGAATTTGAGCAAAGCATGTCAGAGCTGGTGGAAAGGCGAAAGCAGTTATTAGGTATGGTTGAAGCAGATGCTAGGAGATGGAAAGAGGTTAAAAAATAATACTATTTTAGAAAAAACTCGAACTCGCTCGTCTTTTAGCGAGTGTGTACGTTTTTCTTATACTTTTTGTATTATAATAAGTTCTATAATAATCAATATGAAACTAAGCCCTTCGCCTTTTACCATTTCCTTATTCAATTCCAAAGACCTCATGCGCTTTATTAAGATTTCCTTCAAAGTAGTAGGTAAAGTTTTGATCAAATTCTGTAGGCGCCTGCTCCGTCAAGTATTTCACTTCAATGTTTTTTTCCAAAACATACTGATGTAATTCGGACATGGAAGATAAATTATTCCATACGTTCATTACAGAACCATCATACAAGTGTATATTATATTCCGGGCTGACTTTTGAGGGTTCAAAGGGGCTATCCGTTTTAATTGTTACTTTTTCCTCATGGCGAATCTCTGTGGACACATATTCTACATCTTCCCATTTTGCTGTACTGTGCAAAAAGACACGATGTTTAACAATTTCTTCTTTACTTATCGCAGAAAACCATAAAGAAGAAATAACGAGAAGAACTATAGATAAAGTAAGTAAGATAGGTATAACTTTCTTACTTATAGTGGTAAGTGTCACATACTTTTTAAATAGAACAAGCAAAATAGTCACTACAGCCAGGTACTTCGTCCAATGAAGAATCGGGGTTATAAATGAAATGTACGTATGGGATTGCAAAAACACATAATAGAGTCCAAGTATGAACCTTTCTATAAATAAATAAACAATCGTAATCACAAATGCTAAGCTGAGTAACTTCTTAACCAAGTCAATTCACCCACTCCCTTTTAGGAAAATTCAGTTAATCTGTATTTAATTATATCTATTCCATGTAACCCATGCAAAAGGACTTATCAGAACACTCCTTTTTTACTCAAACAGTCGTACTCATACTACCACTTAACTACATGCAATTTTAAAATTGTAAACCCTATATTCGTTGGTACATAACAAACTTTTAAAACAAAAATAGCTGGAATGAGCTCGGTTCAATACCGTACTCACTCCAGCCAGTTAACTACTTTATAAAGGGGTCAAGTTAATTAACACTACCCTGCTCAACAGCCTCTTCAGCATTCTGCTCCCTAAAGCTATCAAGCAATGCACGCACTTCATCTGTTGATTCTGTACTCATCAATTGATTCCTTAATTCGCTCGCTCCACGGAATCCGCGAACATAAATTTTAAAGAAACGACGGAGCGGCTTCATCGGGCGTGGCTCTATTTCTGCATACTTATCATGCAGATCCAGCTGCATTCTTAAAAGATCCAGGTACTCTTCACTACTATGCTCTTTCGGCTCTTTTTCAAAGGCGAATGGATTTGTGAAAACACCGCGTCCTATCATGACACCGTCAACGCCGTACTTCTCAACAAGCTCCATCCCAGTTTGACGATCTGGAATATCCCCATTAATCGTCAATAGTGTGTCTGGTGCTACCTCGTCACGAAGCTTCTTAATTTCCGGAATTAACTCCCAATGGGCGTCGACCTTACTCATTTCTTTTCTTGTACGCAGGTGAATGGAAAGATTTACAATGTCTTGCTCCAAAAGATGTCGTAACCAGTCGAACCATTCCTCTATCTTTGTGTAACCAAGTCGTGTTTTCACACTTACTGGTAATCCACCAGCTTTGGCAGCTTGGATCAGCTCTGCTGCAACTTCCGGACGACGAATCAGGCCACTTCCTTTTCCGTTTCCAGCAACATTAGCTACAGGACAACCCATATTGATATCCAAACCTTTAAATCCCATCTCGGCCATTCCGATACTCATTTGCCGAAAGTATTCAGGTTTGTCTCCCCATATATGGGCTACCATTGGTTGTTCATCCTCAGTAAACGTCAAACGCCCACGCACACTTTGTTTTCCATCTGGATGACAATAGCTCTCAGAGTTTGTGAACTCAGTAAAAAATACATCAGGCCTTCCAGCTTCACTTATTACATGTCGAAAAACGACATCTGTTACATCTTCCATTGGTGCTAATATAAAAAACGGCCGTGGTAAATCACGCCAGAAATTCTCTTTCATATAGATTCAAATCCTCTCATTGCAAAATAACAGGGCAATTCTTTTCACAAAACAAAAAAAGCAGAAAAACGCTCCTGCTCCTTCTATATTTATACCATGAGAAGGTACTTTTATCAAATTGGTTGGGATGTTTAATCTTTCTGTAAGTGCTTTTTAGTTATTTACTATTCCATACTAAAATCAGCAACCACAGCTATCTATTTGGACAATATCAGAAGATGTATCTGTAACTGGAAAGTTCATTTCTCTCCATGCTGCAATTCCCCCGGTCAGTTCTCTCACTTTATAACCGCGTTCTAATAGGAATGTTGCTACTTTAGCAGCTGTGTTACATCAAACATCCCAACAATAAACTACAATTTCTTTATCTTTAGGTATTTCATGTAATCGTTTTGCCAGCTCTTGTTGAGGAATAATATTTGCACCTTTTATTGTTAAACTTCTTACATGGTTAGGACCGTTTCTTACGTCTATCAAAAAATATTGTTCTGGAGCAGTTTGTTCGGCTCTCAAATAATCCATTGGGCTAATTGTTGCTTCTAATCTTGCATTAAAATAATCAAGTGCATTCATAATAAATTACCTCCATTTTTTTATAGGCTTGTCCAAATTTTAATAAAGAAATCCTTTAATAATTGTTTTTCTTGCTCGTCTAGAGGACCTAATACTTCTAATTCTGTATTAATTAGAAACTCCCACCGTGATTTTAAAACTTCATTGCCTTTTTGTTTTATTAAAAGACTATAGGATCTTCTGTCTTTCGGGTTCCTTGTTCTCTCTACAAACCCCAATGTCTCCAAGTGATCAATATGGCTTACCATTGTTGTTCGATCAATACGCAGATTTTCAGCTATGTCTTTTTGTGATGAGTAAGGATTCTCCTCAACAAACAAAAGTACTCCGTATTGTCTAGCATTAATCTCAAAAGGTTTTAGCCCTTCAGCAAACTTGGTTTCCATTTGCTGAAGTACTTTTCCAAATAAAAAACCATAAGGTTGATTCCATTTTTCCAAACGTGATTTCTCCTTTCTGGATAGTCAGCTTAATATATAATCAGTTTACTGATTATATATTGATTACAAGTACTAAAATATAAATTTATATAAAAATACAACCAAAAAAATTCAAAAAATTCTTTTATATTAGAAGTTGAAATAGTAATATTAGATTGTACGTATGTAAAATATTCTAGCTGAAAACGAGTGGAATCTTTTCCAAATAACAAGGAGGAATGTGTATGTTTAACAAAATGCTTTCAAGTATTGGAATCGGCAGCGCCAAGGTGGATGCACAGCTAGACAACACCCAGTGTATAGCAGGTGAAACTGTTAAGGGGGTTGTCAAAATTGTAGGGGGAAAAACAGAACAGCAAATCGACCAAATCTATCTGTCAGTTAACACGAAGTACATTAAAGAAAGAGATGACAAGAAATACAATGTTGATGTAATAATTGATAAATTTAAAATAACAGATTCTCTTGTAGTGAAGCCTGAAGAGCAGCTAGAATTCCCTTTTTCTTTTGTCCTACCAGAAGACACGCCATTAACAGTAGGAAGAACTAAAGTGTGGTTAAGCACAGGTTTGGAGATTAAAAATGCAATTGACCCTGGTGATAAAGATTCTATCGAGGTTAAGCCCTCACCAGAGGTCGCAGCAGTATTGGAAGCTGTTTATACGCTGGGATTTTCACTACGTGAAGTGGAGACAAAAGAAGCCCCCCGCAGATTTAGAGGAAGACTTCCATTTATTCAAGAGTTTGAATATGTGCCAAGGTCTGGACCTTATAAAGGAGTACTAGATGAAATTGAGTTACTATTTACCCCGACAGGTAATGGCCAAGTAGAAGTTATCATGCAAATAGACAAACGGGCAAGAGGCCTTTCTGGATTATTCGCAGAAGCATTGGATCGAGATGAGTCTTTCGTTCGTTTCGAAGTATCAAAAACAAATGCCCATGGAATCCAAGAAACGATTCGAAATATAATTGACCAATACAGCTAGAAGTTACATAGAGTTAAAGCCTGAAAAACAGCTCAGTTGTTTGAGCTGTTTTTTTGTACAATTATACTTCAGGCATTGCGAATTTCATTATCATAGAGCCGCCCCACTCTTCAACCTCTGAAAAAATATCATGAAGAATCTCCGATGCTCTCTCTTCAGAGTGGTACTTTCCTAGTACTTTATGGTCGCTTAATGTAGATCCGTAAATTACACCTACTACCTTTTTTCCGCTTACCATAACTTCATGTACATTTATCAAACTCTGTTTGTTTTGCGTAAAAATCCATAACATATGAAACACCCTTTTAGTTTTTTAAGTTTAATCTATTATACGTACGTTTTTCTTTTATAAAAGTTTCGTGGAGGTCATTGTCTTGCTCGTACAATAAACTAAAAAAGTTGCCCCAATATCTGAGTTTAATAATAAGGCAACATCTTTAATTTATTTAAACATTCTTCTTACCTTTATGTACCTCACCAATTAGTAGACTTTTCCTGCGAAATATACTTAGTGATATACCCATTAAAAAGGTATTAAACAAGGTTGGCATCTCTCCATAACTAATAAATGGTAACGAAATTGAAATGATGGGTAATAGCCCCAGTGTCATTCCAACATTATAAACAACCGGCACTACAAAGAGGGTGATTGCCCCAACAAGAAGTAACTTAGCAAAATGGTGTTGTATCCCATTAGCGATTATAAACATCCTTGTTACAAAAAGAGAAAGAACGAATACCAACATAATCGCAAATAAATAGCCATAGTCATAGATCAAACTAGCAAGAACAAAGTCAGTATGTGCTTGGTGTGTAAATTCCTCCAACCCTGTAGTACCAAACCAACCAGCTGATGTAATCATTTCTCTATTAACTAAATACATATACCCTTCTTCAGTAGCGTAGTTTTCTGGATTTAGAAACGCCATAATTCTATCTAATTGGTATGTTTCTAAATTCCCCCAAATAATCCATCCAGCAAAAAAGAATGATAGGACAGTAATCAAGAGTATTTTCTTTTTTACTAATTTACTCCACCAAAGCATTACAAATACCATACTAATATAAATACAAGTTACAGGGAAATTTGCCATTACAAGGAACAAGTATAAAGAGAGCAAGAACAACAATACAAATTGCCAAACTTTTAACTTACTATTATTAAAGAATGAAGCCCAAGCTAAAAATAAGAAAGGTAAAGCCATAAAGCTTCTAATTGTAAAAAATCCATTAATTATAACAAGCTCTCCATTTAAAACATGTGTAGGAAACAAGAGCAAGGACAGCAGAAGTAGTACTCCAAATAAGTAAAACACCCACCCATACTTTTCTAATTTACGGTAGTCAAACCTCATCATTCCAAATACAATTGCTAAACCAAGAACAACTGTAAATATCCTGCTTCTTAAAATGTAAGACATATCCGTGTGTTCAGTACTCCATAAGGAAAGTACTGGTGTAAAACTTAAACCCATTATGATAATAAGTAAAATAATTAACCACCAATCAATCATTGGACGGTGAAGTTTATTAAGTTTCTCCCCAAGTAGGATCGGGCTCCCCATTTGTTCTACAGCTTTATTTTCTGCTTCTACATTATTAAACCCTTTCTCTTTCAAACTGTTTTTTGCTTCGTTTAAATGGTCTTCTAATTCAGCCCTAATAAATTTCTTTGCTTCCTTCGATCGAACATGCTTTGTAACTTCGCTTAAAAAAGAATCTCCTCTCTTATCCAATTTGAACTCATCTCCCCATTAATTCTTTTAATGTAATCCCTTTATGAGTAGAGTTATTTTCTAGTCTCTGTAAATACTTTGTGCCTTTTCCACCTATATGATAATGCTTTTTTCCCGACTTACTCCATCTTGAAATTATGCATTTATCTTGCTCTAACTCATGCAGCATAGTATATAAAAAACCTTCTTCTCCCTCATATTTTTGTATCCCCCTGGCACGTAATAACTGCATAATTTCATAGCCGGTTTTTTCTTGCTTCAGAATTTGCAAAACTGCTAACATAATGTCTTCTTTACCTTCATCGTTCTTTTTAATCTTTCCATAGATGTTTTTCCGGTGTTGATCTGTGAAGTGCAATTGACTAAATGTAGTATTTTCCATCGATTTTCGAAGACCCTTCAATCGTTCTTCCATTCGTTCATTCCCCCAATACTTTCTTCAGGATTTCCTTTGCTCTTTTTAGCCTCGTTTTTACCGTGCTTTCTTTTACTTCAAGCACCAAGGAAATTTCTTTTATTTGCAACTCTTCAAAGTAAAACAGGTAAATAACTTCCCGATATTTTATTGGTAATTGCATGACTGTGGAAGATAGATGGTGATCCTCATCTTTTCGCATAATCGTTTGCTCAACACTTTCTTGCCTTCCCCCTATGTATGTTAAGTCATTTTCACTAACGACCACCTTTTTGTTATACAAACTTCTCAAGTAATCCTTACAATGGTTTATAGCAATCCTCCATAACCAAGTTCTTATCATTGAACCGCCATTAAAGGTATGAAAAGATTTATAACACTTTACAAATATATCTTGGGTCAAGTCCTCAGCGACCTCTTTACTATGTACGTAAGAATATGTAAGCTGTAATATCTGCTGTCCATAACAATGCATCAATTCATCTAGTAATTGTTCTTTATCTTGTATTTCGAGTAGATCAACTGTTAAATCTTCCACTTTTCTCCCCCCTCCTTTACTTAGACGTAATAGTTTGGTGAAAAGTTTGCTTTTTCTCTATAATAAACGTATTTGGTTATAATATTGTTTAGTGTACAGTGTGACTTTGAACTTTTTTGAATACGAAAAAGACTGGACGCTTTTGATCCAGCCTTTGAGTGGTTTGAAATTTGCAGGAAACATCAACTAGCACTAACCACACCTCTGATTCAAACCCTCTTGAACATTAACTGATCTTGTCCTCACAACAATCTGGAATATCACAAACCCGATTAACATTAATCCACTGACAAAAATAAAACCAAATCCTGCCGAGAAGCGATCAATTAAAATTCCTAACCCAGGAGAGAAGACTGCCTGAAGCACAAGAGATATAGCCATCCAAACGGACATCGCCCTTCCCATAAAAGACTTAGGAACTGTTTCCATAATAGTTGTATTCATTATAATTCTAAGTGAAGAGTTACATAGCCCAAATAGTAGACTGCCTAAAAACAGAATTGCTACATAGTGATTCCATGCTAACGCAAATAAAACACTGATTGATAAAAGAAAGAAAAGTATTACGGTTACCCTGTTAGATAACTTCTTTGCAAGCGGGGCAGCGATTAGACCAGATAAGAATCCGCCAACACCATAAAACAGATCAGCTAATCCAAAGTCGATGGAATTACCATTTACAGTATTGCTAACATATTCTGGTAGGACGACATTGTACATCATTGTAGCAACTAAAGGCACAATGGCAGCAATACCCAAAAATAATACATTAGGCTTTTTCATTAAAAAGTTAATTCCTTCTTTAAAAGAAGTATAAAAGGTATCACTACTACTTTCTCTTATAATAGATTTATGTTGGACTCGATAAATAAAAAGACTACTAATCAAAAAGGAAATTGCATTAAAAACTAATATAAATTCGAATCCAAAGTATTGATAAAATATTCCTGAAGCCCCACCGGCAGTAAACATTCCGACCTGTAAACAGATTTCAATTAAGGAGTTACCATTAATCAATTCACCTTCTGTAACAAGCTCCTGTAATAGACTTCTTGATGTTGACATGTATGTCGTCCAGCCCATCCCGTTTACAATAGAAAAAAGGTAAAGATACCCTACTTTAAATTCATCTAACATAAACAATGCTGCTATACCAAATATCGCAAGGGCTTGAATTAAATATGTCCAGATAATGATCGTTTTTCGATTGATCCTATCTGTCAAAATTCCTATAAGTGGGGAGATCATAAAGCCTGCTATCACATTTAAGGCAAGCATAAACCCAACTGCTGTAGTGGAATTTGTTTGATCCATTAAGTACCAATTTGCTCCTACCGTACTCATCCCCACACCAAACGCATATATGATTTCGGAAAGGAAAAAGTTACGAAAGTTTCTTACTTTTAACATGCTAAAAACCAATTTTCTTACCTCCCTTATAGTTACTTCAACTTTATCTCGCGTTCTAAAGTTCTTTGAATTTGGCTTGCAATACTCAATGCTTGCTCATCCTGCAGTATTTCAGCTGGTTTGTTTCCTTTACCAAGCACATATCCTTCAAAAGAAATACCTATAAAGTCAAAAATGTATTGAAATTGCTGAATTAAAGGTAATCCTTTTAGTAAAGGGTTGTCTCCCCCTACTGCAATTACGTATGCCTTTTTGGCAGCCATCACTTTTTTAAAATCGGGATATCTTTCATCCTTTAAAGTCTGTGACCACCGATCAATAAATAATTTCATGGTTCCAGACATGCTGAACCAATAAATAGGTGTCGCAAATAGTAAAATGTCACAATCTAGAACCCTATCAAGGATTGCTTTATAATCATCATTCACCTCTTTAAACCCATCTTGAGTATGTCGCTCATCGTTAATTGGTTTAATGTGATAATCCTTTAAATAGATTTTCTCTACAGGTAAACCTTGAATAACTCTTTCTGTAAGCGTCTCGGTATTCCCAGTGACCCTTGTTCCTCCATAAATGACTCCAATTTTCATATTGCATGCTCCTTTATATTAAATTGCTGTCTGGCTAGTCATAGCTTATAATGGATTTATTAATCAATAAAGATGATTATTCTGATTACATCAATCGTAAATTTCGATTTATAGAGGTGACCAGGTTGGAGACAAAACAATTAATGACGTTTAAAATCGCTGCAGAGACTCTAAACTTCACGCAAACAGCGAAGATCCTTAAATTTGCGCAATCCAGTGTGACGGCACAAATTAAATCACTCGAAACAGAACTTGATACAAAGTTATTTGAAAGATTAGGGAAAAGGTTATATCTAACAGAGGCAGGAAAACAATTTAAAAGTTATGCGGAGAAAATGATTTCCCTTTCTGAGGAAGCAAAAATCGTTACCGGCGGGATGAAAGAACCATCCGGCACCATTGTAATTGGAGCACAAGAAAGCCAATGTACTTACAGACTTCCACCAATATTAAAAGAATTTAAGAATCAATTTCCTCATGTCAAGCTGGTATTTAAGCCAGCTCACTCTGATGAAATGGCTAAAGAACAACTACTTAAGGGGGAACTTGATATAGCATTTATTATGGATGTAATGAAACCAGGAGATTCACTAACCATGGAATCCTTAATTCAGGATGATATGAAACTAGTAGCTTCTCCAGATCATCCCTTAGCGTGGGAGAATAAAGTGGTCACAAAAGACTTGGAACAGGAAACCTTTCTCTTAACTGAAAAAGGATGTTCCTACCGCACCATTTTAGAGGATACTTTGCGGGAAGCTGATGTTTTCCCGGCCAATAAATTTGAGTTTGTTAGTATTGAAGCAATTAAACAATGTGTTATTGCCGAATTAGGAATAGCTATCTTACCAGCTATGGTCGTAAAAAGGGATATTGAGGAAGGCCGTATGAAAGAACTAAATTGGAAGCAATCTATTCCTTCTTTTTTCACGCAGATTGCTTGGCATAAAAATAAGGAACTGACAATACCTCTACTATCTTTTATAGAACTAACTCGTCAGACATTGAAAGAAGAATAATTTCAAAAATTGGTTCGGTTAATTTTGATAAGCGGGAACAATTGTTCTAAAATAAAGTAAAGTAAAGATAATGTAGGAGTGTAGAACATGAGACCAAGCTTAACAAAAGATATTAGTGTAGATCATTTTAAGAATTTTTATTGGTTGAAAGAAGAATTGCAATCTTTTTGCCGGGAAAATGGGATTAGTGCGTCTGGTTCAAAAATGGAGATTTCCAATAGAATTGAAACCTTCCTTCAAACAGGAGAGATCAAAAAACCTATTAGAAAATCAAATGTACATACTAAGTCACTGCAGCAGATGAATTTAAGTCTTGATACAGTCATTTTAGAAAATCATCGTTGCAGCCAACACGTAAGAGCTTTCTTTAAGACAGTGATTCCTAATTTTCATTTTTCAACCTATATCCAAAACTATTTTAAAAACAACATTGGTAAAACGTATCGAGACGTTGTGGAAGCTTGGTATAAAGAAGAGGAACGCAAGAAAGACCCATCATACAAGAAGAAAATTGCACCTCAGTTTGAATACAATCAATTTATTCGTGATTTTTTTGCTGATTCTAATAATCAGGGGAAAAGTCGTGAGGAAGCGATTGTAGAATGGAATAAGATTAAGGTATTGCCTGGGAGTAATAAGTATAAGCCACATTACAACGTGGAGTGATTGCTGGAAACAGTAATCCTAACTAGCTAAGAATTAAATCCTTCCTATAGCCTTTCAAATGATGGCCACCAGCAAAATTTATTCAAACTATGTTTGGAATCTAATGCTATAGAAACTAAGAATTTTAATAAAATAAAACCTTACATAGAGTAATATATAAGTAAGAGGTAGAAAAAAAGGATGCTTTAATTTATTTCTAAATTAGAAGTAATCTTTGAGAAGATTATTCGATCAGATGTTTTCCAAGTGGCCCAATTCGATAGGTGATCCGCTGAAGCAACCTTGGACTTACTCGACTTGGTTAAATGCACTTATTCCGCTAAATAAAAATGTCCTGATGAACAGGAGATAGAGGGATGGTATGGATCGTCAATCATTAATTAAAAAGTTTGATAAGCAAGCTCATAAATACAATAAGCGACGAAAAAACGGTCAGGCTTCTGAATTCCGTCAACGAATCTTTCGTGAAGCCAATGGAAAGGTTTTGGAAGTTGCCATTGGTTCAGGATTAAATTTCCCTTTCTATAGTAGCGATATTGAACTGACAGGATTGGATTTTAGTCCTGCAATGTTGAAATCTGCACAGAATGCGGCTAAAAATTATCCTTTTAAAACAACCCTTATTCAAGATGACGTGGAAAAGGTTGAATTTGACGAGAACAGTTTTGATACAATCATATCTTCCGGCAGCTTATGTGCCTATCAAGAACCTGTAAATGTTCTAAATAGCTTTCAAAAGTGGTGTAAGCCAGATGGAAAAATACTAATGTTGGAGCACGGCATCAGTACAAACAAACCATTGGCATGGTTGCAAAAATCCTTGAACCCTCTGGCAGTAAAGGTTGTAGGATGCCATCAGAACAGAAATATCTCTGAAATTGTAAAGGCATCTAAATTAACGCTCATTAGGGAGGAGCGCTATTTCACTGGTTATTTATATTTAATTTGGGCTACGCCATAAGTTTTTTTCTAAATTTCGAGGTATCCTTATTAAATTATCAGTGGCTAAAGGTTTCAATTGGGGCTAATAAACAATTTAACCCATCCACATCGCCCAAACAAAAAATGACCAACCAGATATCGGTAATCCTATTAATATAGTCAAAACGAGAAATACAGTTGCTAATTCTTTCCCTAGTTTTTTAGAAATAAATAAAAAACTTGGGATAAAGATAAACAGGCCAATACTAAGTAAAGTCACAATCGTTATAGATGTCGCTAAACTAATTATTGGCATTTGCTCATTTATATAATAGGAAATGCTTTGCGCACTTACCCCTAAAATAGTTGCAACAACCAAACCAATGATAATGAAAATACTTTGGATGGTAACTTTCAAATCAATCATTCCCTTTTTATATACTTTAAACCAGATGCATGAATTAATAGTGTACAATAGCTTTAAAAGCATCATTCAATTATAACTATACTCACAGTTTTATTTTGAAAGTTCATTATTTTTAGGTTAGGGGGGAATTCGATTAAAAAGGATAAAAATCAAAGTAAAACCTCTATAAAATTTGTAGCATACTGGTTTTCCATTCCCAGAATTCTGCGTGTAGGAGTCCTTTGGTTAATCCTGTTGATTATAGCTGTATTCGGTTGGGTGAAAATTTTAAAGGATTACTTTTAGTGTAAAGGATGTGTATAGATGAGAGAAATACTTTCAAGCTTTTTAGAAACGGAAATTACCGATCAAGAATATTATGACGGTATTATTCAGTTTATATATTCTGCTAATATCAGATATGGTGAATATGAATGCAATCAATTTGTAGTTAAGAAAATGGACTTAACTAATTTTATAGTATTTGAAGAGTATGTAATTGATGAAAAAAGAGAAATTCATCAGTCATTTTCTATATCTAAGAGTAGCCTGATTAGAGCGATTAATAAGTTTGCCAAGAAGCAAGGGTTACGTATAAGAAATTTTGAATGGGCTAATTAGGCTGGATGTAAGTTAAGTCTAGCAGCCAAACAGCCCTGAGTTCTTAACGAAGAAGATCCACTAGATTAAATAAGAAGTACAACCTATTTCAATACCTAAGCTTTATAGCTACTCCGCACACACTCAGGAATTTTAGTATATACATGAGAGGGAATGCCAGAATTTTCTTTAATGCTTATTTCTTTTTCCATCCTATATACATCAAGGTATTCCCAATATGTAATGAAAAAGTCATATTGTGGTTCATGAATAAACTCCATCCAGCCCTCTGCAATCTGCTCATCATTTTCATTGAAGACATTAATTCCCGAAAAGTTTTCCACTCGCCCGTCTAAATAATTTGTTTCGTGTCCTTCTATACAACTCTCAGACCAATCAAATTTATACTGTTTCGCTATTATTCCATACTCTTTTAAGTCATCAGATAATTGCTGCTCTACTATTAACCTTAATTTTGGGCCCATAATATCTGAGAATCCCAGTTCTGGTGAATAAATTTTCATATACTTCCCTACATTCTATTTATATTCGATTCAATAATATCTTATTAAGTAAAACATTTCACGTAAAGTATTAAGAATTTTCCCAAACCCTATGCCGTTTTGTGGTATACTTTTCCATAACGAAATTAGGAGGTACAAGTCCAATGGTAAAAAAGTAAAATGAGAAAATCTCCTATTATTTTATTAGTTCTAGAATAAGCATGTAGATTTTCTCTTTCATAGAATCAATTTTCTAGAATCGAGGAGACACAACATGTTAAATAAAATAAGTGATTCAATTTATTATTTACCTAATCAGGATGATAAAGAACGACCAACGTTAGGTTTGATTCATGGCGATCAATATAGTCTAATAATAGATGCTGGTAATTGCTGGTAATTCCTCTCAGCATGCTAAAGATTTTTTATTAGAGATAGAGAAGTTAGAAGTACCCCCAGTCAAATATATGGTTATTACTCATGGACATTGGGATCACTTTTTGGGTATGAATGAATTTGATGCAACTGTTATAGTTAATAGTCTAACGAACGGGATTATAGAAAAATGGAAGGGTTATTCCTTTGATGATCAATCGCTTCAAAAGTATGTAAGTACTAACCAGATGAGCGATATGTGTATGAAGACTATACAAAACGAGATACCAAATAGAGAAAACTTTAAATTAAGGTCGCCCGATCTAATCTTTGAAAATATGTTAACAATTGATTTAGGAAACAAGATATGCAAGCTCGAAAGAATAAACAGTACTCACACAGACGACTCCACCATCGTTTCTATTCCAGACGAAAAAGTTGTTTTTTTAGGTGATTGCGCATATGGTACAACAACAAACTCTTTGTTCCATTACAAACAGTCCCTGTTACTGCCTATGATTAACGATATTTCGAAGTATAATGCTGAAAAGTTTATACTTGGGCATGAATCAATTTGTGATTTAAATGAAATGAATTTATATTGGGAAGAGTTAACAGCGGCAAGTAAAGCTGTAAAATCTATCTCCTTAGAAGATGCTTTAGAGTCCTTTAAGTCACAAAATAATAGGGATCCTAATGATAATGAGATATTTTTTATAAAGGCTTTTGTTAATGACCAGATTCTAAAATCATAATGATATACTGAATACCTTAATATACTTAGCCATTTCATTATAAATGAAATGGCTTTTTTAAGTTCAACTTGATACTATTACGAATTGTCCGGGAAAACTTTCGATGTTAGTGTATAGTTTGGATCACTTAATGGTCTTGATAAGTTGATGGTAAGGCGAATATAGATCGCCATTACTTACCAAAAGAAAATTAACGATAAACAGGACGAGAAGCATAATATGCACTACCCATGGCACTTTTAAAAAGGAATGACAAAAAGATAACACATAAACAATTACACGTTAGGTAGTTCTTTTGAATAAAAATTAACTAAGTTTTCCGAAACTTATACACACCCTTCATCGTATTACAAATTAAAGGGGGAACCTAATATGAAAAAAAGTTTTTTAATACTAATAGCAGTTCTATCCATACTCATCATCACAGCTTGTAGCAACGACGAATTGTCGGGAAAAACGTTCGATGTTAGTGTCGTTGGATCTCCTAACGAACCTTCCAATCTTCACTCTATCATGACATTAGAATTTTCAGATGGGAATAAAGTAAAAAATAAAATGGGTTATGAAGAGGGTTCTTATGAGTTACAAGATGATAAACTTGTAATTCAGTTTGAAAATGAAAATGAGTTGTTAGAAATAGAATTCGCACTTAAAGAAAGTGACATAGAGTCTAGCCAGTATGCAGCAGAGATTATTAACTTAAAATATGAAATTGAAGATTCAAACCTTGTAAGTAAATTAGAAGGATTAGACCAAAAATTACAGCTTTCTCATTTTGAATTTATAGAAAAACAAGAGGGTTGAACAAAAGCGGAAGCGCCTAATTCTATTAAAATTATACACCAATTTAATAAGTCGTTGAAATGATATAATAGTAATATTATTCGGGAAGGATTTGAACAAAATTGAAATCTTTAAGAACTAAGGCTCAAGGATGGGTGTATTTTCTATACGATCATTATTTTCAAGAGGATGCTAATAATAATTTAACCGACTTTATCCAATATTTTAAGGTAGAGGGCTTTGCTAATGAACCAGAGGTGTATATTAAAACAACGAATGAGGGGCTGGAATTTGGGTACATAGCAACACGATGGGATGGATATATGGTTTTACTACCTTCTGGTCAATATAAAAAGCATTTGTTACCGTGGAGTAGTATAAAATTAATGAATAAAGAGAATCAACAAGAGAGGATTTTAGAATTACTTATGAAGACCATTAACTCTAGAAAGAGACAATACCGAAAATGCCAATTTTGTGGAGAAAAATTAGCAACTGAACACCGCATCGATGATAATACATGTCATTCTTGTGCAAGTAAATATTTAGGAGTTGTATTTTAGTTTGATATATTTCACACAACATTGTAATTGTATTATGGGAAAGTAAAAATTAACCAAACAACTAAAGGTGTAGAACTGGTCATAAAAAAACCCCAATATCGCTAATGGTAATTCTCAACGAAATTAGGGTCTGAATAGCAAATATTTATTTTCATTGTCAGTTGTTTATTTTAGCGAGACACTTTCCTCTCCAAAACCGTCACACACTCCACGTGGTTCGTCTGTGGAAACATATCTACAGGCTGAACCTCTTTTGTCTCATATCCACCATCTTCCAAGATTCTCAAGTCCCTCGCTAACGTAGATGGGTTACAAGACACATATACAATCCGTTTTGGCTCCATTCCGATCATAGCTTGAAGAAAATCTACTTCACAGCCTTTGCGTGGTGGGTCGACGACAATGACGTCTGGGCGCAGTCCTTGTGCTTTCCACCATGGCATAACCTTTTCAGCTTCTCCAACAACGAATTCAGCATTGTTAATGCCATTAAGCTTTGCGTTCATTTTGGCATCACTAATTGCTTCTGGTACCACTTCAACACCATACACTTTTTTTGCCTGCTGCGCGAGGAATAAAGAGATTGTTCCAATTCCACAATAGGCATCCACCACTGTGTCGTCAGCACCGATTTGAGCATACTCTAATGCCTTATCATAAAGCACTTTCGTTTGAGGAGGGTTTACTTGATAGAAGGATTTTGCTGAAATGGCGAATTTAATATCTCCAATTGTATCGTAAATGTATTCTTCTCCCCAAATAACGGTTGTCTTTCTGCCAAGGATGACATTGGTGCGTTTATTGTTCACATTATGCACAATCGATTTTACGTGTGGGAACGTTTCTGTAAGCTCTCGGATTAGCTCCTCTTGATGGGGCAGCTTGTCCGTACGCGTGATAAGTACAATCATCGTTTCATTGGTTTCTCTGCCTGTGCGAACCATAATATGACGGAGCACACCACGATCTGCTTTCTCATCGTAAGCTTTAATGCCTAAACGATTTGCGATTCTCCTTACAGCATGCACAGAGCGATCATTTAACTCGTCCTGAATGACACAGGTTTCCATTTCGGAAATAATCTCATGGCTCCGTTTGCGGTAAAAACCTGTGATTAGTTCCCCATCATGCTCGCCTACTGGCATTTGCACCTTATTACGGTAGCGCCATGGGTCTTCCATGCCGAGTGTTGGATGAACTGGCACGTGCTCCAAGTGGGCAATCTTACGCATGACACTCTTCACCTGGTTTTGCTTCATTTGTAGCTGCAGGTCATAACTCATATGCTGGAGCTGGCAGCCTCCACATTGATAATAAACATTACATGGTGGCTCCACACGTTGATCACTTGGTGTTGTGACGTCTAATAGTTTACCAAAGCCAAAGTTCTTATTCACTTTTACAACCTTCACTGTAGCTTCTTCACCAGGTAGACCATGAGGAACAAACAAGGGATAACCGTCCACCTTGCCTACTCCGTTCCCTTCATGGGTAAGATCCTCAAATGTTAGGGTAATTGTTTCATTTTTCTTTACAGGTGCTGCCTGTTTTGCCATTTCTATCTTCCTTTACGCTCATAGTATGTGGTTCTTATCTTATCATATCTTCTACTCGAATCACATTTTCAATCCATTTAAAAAGAAGATTACATCTCGTGTAATCTTCTTTCTACATTAATTCGTAGTAAAATCTTCTGGCACACAAAACTCAATATGCTGCTGCAGGTTGATGAACTCTCCTGGAAGTAATCCACCAAACTCTCCGTCTATGTTAAGCTGCATTTTTTCTTCTGTCGTTACCTTAATATGTTTTGCTTTTGTATAAATGACATGCTTGTCTTCTAAGTGTGCTCCGCGAAGTGCCAACGTGGCAATGCGAATGAATTCTGCCAGGTTTGCTTTGCGCAATATTAAAAGGTCGAAATAGCCGTCATCTAATGTGGCAACTGGTGCTAATTTTTCAAAGCCGCCAACGGAATTGGTATTGGCAACAAGAAATAACATAATATCTTCATCTACTACCGTTCCGTCATATTCAATTCGTACTCTTGTCGGCTTTAAGGATGGAAGCATTTCGATTCCCTTCATATAATAGGCAAGCTGGCCAAGCATGGTTTTTAACTTGCTCGGTACTTCATAGGTTAACTCTGTCAGCTTCCCTCCACCGGCAATGTTCATAAAGAAATGATCGTTTACTTTTCCGATATCCAGAAGCATGCTTTTGCCGTCTACGATAATATCCGCTGCTTTCTTTATGTCACGTGGGATGTTTAGTGCTCTGGCAAAGTCATTTGTCGTTCCAACTGGAATAATTCCCAGCCTTGGTCGGTGCTCTTCCTGAGCTATGCCATTGATTACTTCGTTAATTGTCCCATCGCCACCCGCTGCCACGACTAAGTCATACCCTCTATCAACAGCCGCCTTTGCTGCTTCAATCGCATCTCCTTCACAGGTCGTTGCATGCGCAGATGTTTCATATCCAGCAACTTCTAGCTTTTCCAGAACGTACGACAATTCCTTTTTAAAAGCCTCTCTTCCGGAAGTTGGATTGTAAATGATTCTCGCTTTCTTCATTTCTTTTCCCCCCATTGCTACATGTGTGCAGGGCCATTGCTATATATAATGGTCACTTTTCAAATTTTTAAGTCCAACCAATATCATAGCCCTTTTCTATCAATTTGAAAAGGGGTCTAGATAAAAAACCAGACCGCCATTAAGAATAGGGTTACTCATAAATGGCGGTCCAGTAGCTGTTTTAATCTATTTTTTGGCTAATTCTTCCTGAAGAATTTTATTTACCATTGGTGGGTTTGCCTGACCTTTTGTCGCCTTCATAACCTGCCCAACCAGGAACTTCACTGCTTTATCTTTTCCGTTCTTATAGTCAATTATAGACTGTTCATTTTCAGCAAGGACATTGGAAATAATTTCGCGTAATTGCCCTTCATCTGAGATTTGGACAAGTCCTTTATCTTTTACAACCTGTTCTGGGTCGCCACCGTTTTCCACTAGTTCAGCGAATACCTTTTTGGCAATTTTAGATGAAATGGTGCCATCTTCGATTAGGTTAATCATTTTCGCCAGTGCTGCTGGTGTGATAGCCAGTTCGTCTAATTCTTTATAATGCTTGTTCATGTAAGCAGATACTTCACCCATCAACCAGTTGGACACTTGCTTCATATCTGCTCCGTTGTTTACAGCTTCCTCGAAGAAGTCTGCAATTTGTTTGGAACTTGTTAGGACAGCAGCATCATATTCGGAAAGTCCCATTTGCTCAATATAGCGTGCTTTTCTTGCATCAGGAAGCTCAGGGATTTCGTTACGGATGCGTTCTTTCCATGCTTCATCGATGTAAAGCGGCACTAGATCAGGCTCTGGGAAGTAACGATAATCGTCAGATCCTTCTTTGACACGCATTAGAATGGTTTCTTTTGTCTTTTCATCATAACGGCGTGTTTCCTGAAGGATTTCGCCTCCTGTAAGAAGTTCCTTCTCCTGGCGTTTCTCTTCAAACTCTAGCCCTTTTTGTACATAGCTAAAGGAGTTTAGGTTTTTCAGCTCTGCTTTTGTGCCGAATTCTTCTTGCCCAATTGGACGTAGGGAAATGTTTGCGTCACAGCGTAATGACCCTTCTTCCATTTTCACATCGGAAACACCTGTGTACTGAATGATACTTTTTAATTTCTCCAGATAAGCATATGCCTCTTCTGGTGAGCGCATGTCCGGCTCTGATACGATCTCTACAAGTGGAGTGCCTTGCCGGTTAAAGTCCACATAGGAATAGCCATCATCGCCATGGGTTAGTTTTCCTGCATCCTCTTCTAAATGCAGGCGAGTAATGCCGATGCGTTTTGTCTTACCGTTAACTTCAATTTCAATCCATCCATTTTCACCAATTGGCTTGTCAAATTGCGAGATCTGATAGGCCTTTGGATTATCTGGATAGAAATAGTTTTTTCGGTCAAATTTCGTATCTGTAGCAATTTCACAGTTCAAGGCCATTGCAGCCTTCATTGCGAAATTAACTGCTTCCTCATTCAGTACTGGAAGAACTCCAGGATACCCTAAGTCAATCGGGTTGACGTTCGTATTCGGATTTGTGCCGAATTCATTCGTACTTGGGCTAAAAATCTTGGATGCTGTTTTTAATTCAACGTGTACCTCTAAGCCAATGATTGTTTCAAAATTCATTAGTTGGCACCTCCTAGCTGAGGTCGCTTCGTATGATGATCGGTTGCTTTTTCAAATGCATGTGCAGCACGGAAAACGGTACTTTCGTCAAAATGTTTTCCGATGATTTGCAAGCCAATTGGTAAGCCTGCCTCAGACAAACCGCATGGTATAGAAATTCCTGGTACTCCCGCAAGGTTTACTGGGATGGTTAGAATATCATTTGCATACATGGTTAATGGGTCGTCCACTTTTTCGCCGACTTTAAATGCTGGGGTTGGGGTTGTTGGCCCGATTACGACATCATAGTCTTCGAAAATTTTATCAAAATCATTTTTAATTAATGTACGTACTTTTTGTGCTTTTTTATAATACGCATCATAGTAACCAGAGCTAAGTGCAAAGGTTCCTAGCATGATACGGCGTTTTACTTCATCTCCAAAACCTTCACTACGGGATTTCTTGAACATATCGATCATGTTGTCCGCATTCTCGGAACGCACGCCATAACGTACTCCGTCAAAGCGGGCAAGGTTTGCAGACGCCTCAGATGAAGATAATAAGTAATACGTCGCCACGGCATATTTAGAGTGTGGTAAGGAAACCTCTTCCCATGTAGCTCCTAAGGATTCATATACTTTTAGAGCTTCAAGCACCGATTCCTTAACCTCTGGTGCTACACCTTCAGCCAAGTATTCTTTCGGCACGGCAATTTTTAAGCCTTTCACGTCATTTGTTAGTGCCTCTGTATATGCAGGGACATCAACGTTCGCACTTGTAGAATCCATTGGGTCATGACCAGCAATGACTTCTAGTACGCGTGCACTGTCTTCAACAGTACGGGTGATTGGTCCAATTTGGTCTAGTGAAGATGCGAATGCAACCAAGCCAAAACGGGATACACGGCCATAGGTTGGTTTTAATCCCACAACCCCACAGAATGCCGCTGGCTGGCGAATCGATCCACCAGTGTCAGAACCTAGTGAAAATAATACTTCACCTGCTGCCACGGCTGCTGCTGAACCACCACTGGATCCACCTGGCACATAGTCAGTGTTCCATGGATTACGAGTAGGCTCATAGCTAGAGTTCTCGTTTGAGGACCCCATCGCGAACTCATCCATGTTTAATTTTCCAATGGTAATGGTCTTTTCCTTGTTAAGCTTTTCAACAACAGTTGCGTTGTATAATGGATCATCAAAATTATCGAGGAACTGACTAGCACAAGTTGTGCGCAATGCCTTTGTCACGATATTATCCTTAATTCCGCTCGGCATACCGAAAAGCGCTGCGGATTTATCCTCTTCCTCATCCAGTTGTTTCGCCTGCTCAAGGGCAGCTTCTTTATTTAACGTTAGAAAAGCATGGACCTTGTCGTCTACTTGCTCAATTCGCTGGTATGATGCACTTACGAGGTCTTGAATCGTAATTTCCTTATTATGTAGCTTTTCTTCTAATTCCTTTATTGTATGGTCAAATAATGACATGTATTTCCCTCCCTACTCCAAGATTGATGGTACACGGTAATGGCCATCTTTTTTATCAGGAGCATTCTTTAATGCTTCGTCCTGTGTAATCCATTCTTTTGGCTCGTCCTTACGCAACACGTTTTTTAAATCTAACACGTGTGTTGTCGGTTCTACACCATCTGTATCCAACTCATTTAGTTGTTCCGCATACGTAATAATGGAGCTTAACTGTTCTGTAAACTTTTCCACTTCTTCTTCCGTTACTGCGAGCCTTGCCAAGTGGGCAACATGTTTTACTTGTTCTTTTGAGATATCTGCCATTGTCTAGCCCTCCCTCTTTTTATCTTGTATGTTATTCAGTGACATGATCATTGTAAAAGCCTCTATGCACATAACTGTCTTATTTTAGTATAACACTATTGATAATAGCAGAACCAGGCACCTGGAATCAAATATTGCTACCCTTCTAACTTGCTTTTCGATTAGGTTAGAAATAGTTGTTGAAATGGAGCTCGACCTAACAAAAAAGGCGATACTTTTCATTATAGAAAAGTATCGCCCCTTTTAAACTTATTCTTTCATTTTTGCTGCTGCTTGATCAAACTCTTTCACAATTTCTGGCTTAGTAGAGCCAAATAGACTCACTAGAATGGTAACGAAAAGGTTAAGGATGAAGCCTGGAACGATTTCGTACAGGTCGAATATTCCTCCTGATAAAAATTCACCCCACACAATAACCGTTACGGCACCAACCAGAATTCCAGCAAGCGCCCCGTTACGGGTAATCCCCTTCCATAATAAGGAAAGCAAAATAATTGGACCAAATGCTGCACCAAACCCAGCCCATGCATAGCTTACAAGTTCTAGCACAGAACTTTCAGGGTTCATCGCAATGAGTGCGGCAATAAGTGCAATAATAATAGTAGCAATCCTGCCTACCCATACAAGCTCTTTCCCACTCGCTTTTTTACGGAAAAATGCTTTATAAAAGTCTTCCGCCACAGCTGAGGATGATACGAGTAGCTGTGAATCAATGGTACTCATAATAGCAGAGAGAATTGCAGCCAGCAGTACTCCTGCCACAATTGGATGGAAAAGCACCTGGGAAAAGGCAATAAATATTTTCTCCGGATCAGCAAGTACTTGTAACCCATTCTCTGTGGTCACCTGAATCCCAAAGCTACTTAACACTGAAACATCCTGTGTACTAATAAATGCTAGCCCGACGAAGCCAGTAAAGATAGCCCCATACAGACCAAGAATCATCCATGCTGTCCCAATGAATTTCGCTTTTGGCACATCTTTCGGAGAACGAAGGGCCATAAAGCGTACAATTATATGCGGTTGCCCGAAATAGCCCAGTCCCCATGCTAAGGAGGATATAATAGCCATTACACCGACACCTTGTACCATGTTTAAGTGATTTGGTTCGATCTCCCCAACTGCTTGCACAGCCTCTGACCATCCACCTAACTGATTCAATGCCACGATTGGCACCACAATAAGCGCAAGGAACATAAGGATACCTTGGAAGAAATCTGTCCATGCTACTGCAAGGAACCCGCCAAGCAATGTATAAGAGACGACTACTATGGTTCCTATCCAAAGTGCGGCTTCATAATTTAAGCCAAATGATGCTTCGAAAAGCTTAGCTCCTGCCACCATTCCTGAAGATGTATAAAAGGTGAAAAATAGTAAGATAACAAGTGCGGAAATAACACGAAGTAAATGTGATTTATCTTTAAAACGATTTTCCAAAAAGTCGGGGATAGTAATAGAATTATTTGCTACCTCCGTATATATTCGTAAGCGTTTTGCAACAAACTGCCAGTTTAAATAAGCACCGATCGCGAGCCCAATCGCCATCCATGCCTCAGACATTCCCGATGCATAGATTGCCCCTGGCAAACCAAGCAACAACCAGCCACTCATATCTGAAGCACCTGCACTAAGCGCAGCTACTCCCGGCCCAAGATTTCTTCCGCCGAGCACGTAATCCGAAAGATTATTTGTCATGCGGTACATAATAAGACCAATTACAAGCATTCCTAGTAGATAGATGATAAAAGTTATTAGTGTAGTAAGATCCACGTTTTACTTTCTCCTCTCTGTAAACAATGTAATAATGGATGCCAATAATACGATTGGCATCGGCACAAACAGCCAGAACCATGTTGCTCCCCTAATAGCATATTCCTCCATGTCGTGCTCCCCCTTCATCTGGATATTTCTACAAGCGACTCAATTAATCTGCCAAAGCACAAAAACTATGGTTTCATATATTCACATACATTTCAAGCGCCTATGTGTTTAGTTACATGCGCTCTGGCCTCGTTTAAACCGGATGCAAACTTCAGATAGCGTCGTATAGTGGTTTTATACTTTATATACTTGTATGCTCGTAAAGTCAATAGGTTATTGTCCCATTTTCACTGGATCACGATAGTATTCTTGATTATACGTAAGATTTGTGTGAAGCGAAAATTTTTTAGAAAAGTTTTTTCTGGGGTGTGTTGAACGGGTATGGTTGATGTTTAATAAGTAAATATCGATTGAGAACAAAAAAATGCCTGGCATAGTTTCCACACCATACCAGGCCAATCTATCATATTTGTAATAGGGTATAAAATACTGATTAAATCTTGTAAAAAAACTTCTAATAAAGATTAGAAGAAGTTTGTTTGTTGAATTGAGAATACACTTGGTTCTCTTTCACCCACAGCTGTGTCATGTTGCTGTGTAAACATATATCCTGAGAACAATAAAGCCCCAATGAGAATTCCAGAGATTAACTTTTTCATATTATTAGCCTCCTTTCAAATCCTTAAATATTTGTAATTTGCTTGTAGGCAAAATTAGCCACTTGATAATATTTTGAAGCATTTTTATATTTACCGAATTTCTCGTAATGTTTAGCAAGTAATTCGGAATATATACTTAGCATAGCAAAATCCTTTTGCTTGTTTAAGTATGGAATAAACTTTTGAATTACAAACTTCTCGAATTTGTCAAATTCATCTCTTAGCAAATAATTATATGTGTTAATTACATAGTAATAGTGTTTACTATAAGGGCCTTTGTCACTATCTTGACGGATGAGTTCCATCCCTTGATCCACAAATTTTCTAGCACTAGAGTAATCTTGAATATTGTAATACTCTCTCACCAAAGCAGCTACTGAATTTAAGTTGTCAATCGTTTCTGCGGTATCATCTTGTATGACCTCTTGAAAATGATTGATAGACTCCTGGGAATCGCCTTTTGTAGAATAAAGATGACCTAAGTTTTGATGAGTTAACAATATTATTTGATTATTATTACTTAATTGCCCTAAATGAAGCGCTAAATTAAGATTCTTAATTGCTTTATTATACATTCGAATTCTTCTATACGAGATTCCTAGTATAATGTGGCATTGCGCACATCGAATAAAGTTATATTGTTTCATAAATACTTCTAACGCTAGGTTAGAATAATCAATTGCTTCAAGGGTATTCCTTAACTTACTATGTGTTACAGCAATGGTATATTGCAGGTCCGCTATTTCTTGTTCCTCTAGCTCTAACTTATTAAATTTTTCCTCAGCCGATTGGTAAAGGTATATTGCATTACTAAAATCGGCTATAAATGAATGATAATTCCCTCTAAATTTATTCCAATAAAACAAATGCAAGTTATCAAAAGTGCCAGAGATTTCATTCAGCTCATTAATCTTATTCAAGGCTTCGTCAAGGTCCCCTAAGATTAAATAATATCTAATCTTATGAATCTCAAATAGAAGTAGGCTTTCGGTAAGGTTGGTATCCATTAAATTTTGAATCTCGTTGTATGTAGCAATAATGTCCTTTTTATCATTCACTTCATAAAGCATGCTGTACCATTTCTTGCATTTTTCCTGGATCGTAGCATCGAGAGAATTATCCATCTTGATGCCTAGGCGTGTACAGAGCATTTGAATGATTTCAGGACTAGCTTCTGTTTTTAGGTTTTCAATTTTTGATAAATAGGATAATGATACAATACCTTTAGCCAAATCTCCCTGTGTCATTTCTTGTTTTGTCCGTTGTAGCTTGATAAAGGATCCTATTTCTATCAATTTCACCCACCCTATCCTCTACTAATATTTAATGTCTTCTGTAGTCTTATTATAACATGATTTCAGATAATTCATATTGGGAAAATATACGGTCATTTATAGCAATAATCGCCCTAAAAACTTTCCAATTTTCCTGAGAGAGGAAAATTAACCCCCTTTTTGAGCAAATTTTTGCTAGAAAGGGGGTTAATCGGGTTCATGTGACTATTTTCTTATTAAAACATTTCGGAGGTAGTTTTTCCTTGCATGTGGTGAATTAGGTAATCCGGACCACCTGCTTTGGAATCTGTACCTGACATGTTGAAACCACCAAATGGCTGGTATCCTACGATAGCCGCTGTACATCCACGGTTAAAGTAAAGGTTTCCTACATGGAAGTCCTCACGAGCTTGCTCTTGGTGTTGACGATTATTTGTAATGACAGCACCTGTCAAGCCATACTCTGTGTTGTTGGCAATTTCGATTGCTTCATCAAAATCTTTTGCTTTTGTTAACCCAACTACAGGTCCGAAGATTTCTTCTTGCATGATGCGCGCGTCTGGTTTAAGATCACCGAATACTGTTGGATTTACGAACCAACCTTTGCTATCATCGCCAGTTCCGCCGACAAGCAGCTCACCTTCTTTTTTACCAACTTCGATGTAATCCATAATTTTATCGTATGCACCTTGGTCGATAACAGGACCCATAAAGTGTGAATTGTCATGTGGATTACCTGCTGATAACTCTTTTGTTAAAGCTACTACACGATCTTTCACTTCATCATATACATCCTGATGGATTACTGCTCGTGAACAAGCAGAGCATTTTTGACCAGAGAAGCCAAATGCAGACTGAACAATAGATTGTGCGGCAAGCTCTAAGTCTGCCTCTTTATCTACTACAATGGTATCTTTTCCACCCATTTCGATAATGGTACGTTTCAGCCATTTTTGACCTTCTTGCACTTTAGCAGCACGTTCGAAAATACGTGTTCCAACATCACGAGAGCCAGTGAAGCTAACAAAACGTGTGCGTGGATGATCCACAAGATAGTCTCCCACTTCACTACCAGGCCCAGGAATGAAGTTAATAACACCAGCTGGGAGCCCAGCCTCTTCTAATACTTCCATTAATTTATAAGCAATTACTGGTGTAGCACTTGCTGGTTTCAATAGAACAGTGTTTCCTGTTACCATCGCAGCCACAGTCGTTCCTGCCATGATAGCGAACAGGAAGTTCCATGGGGAGATTACAACCCCTACACCTAGTGGGATATAATGATACTGGTTGAATTCAATTGGTCGGCTGTTAACTTTTACGCCATCCTTTAATTCTAGCATTTGGCGGCCATAATATTCCATGAAATCTATTGCTTCAGCAGTATCTGCATCTGCTTCCTTCCATGGCTTTCCGCCTTCTTTTACTAGATGTGCAGTGAACTCATGCTTACGACGACGTACAATAGCCGCGGCACGGAACAGAATGTCTGCACGGAATTTAGGATCAGACTTTCTCCATGTTTCAAATGTTTTATCAGCAGTTTGCATTGCTTTTTCAGCAAGCTCTCTATTTGCTTTGGAAACATATCCAACTATTTCTTCTTTGTTGGCTGGATTAACAGACACAATCTTGTCATCTGTCGTGATACGCTCACCGCCAATGATCAACGGATATTCTTTACCCAGATCAGCTTCTACCTTTTTTAATGCTTCAAGCATTTGCTGTCTGTTTTCTTCTACGGTAAAATCTGTAAAAGGTTCATGTTTGTAAGGTACTACCATATAAAAAACCTCCTAAAAATTATCCTATTCTCCTTATTGATTGCGTTTTCACAAAATACACATTAAAAAACCATACAAAAATAAGGAGTGGCGCATGTCCACCCCTTATTCTACCTGATTTATTGTCAGACTTCAACGAATCTTTTTTTTAGTGGAAAATATGGACAGTCGGCGTGTCTGCTCCTGCTTCACGATAAACTGTACTTTCAACTTTCTCACTTGATGTAATCTTCAACTCAAGATCATAGTAATTATCAAACATGTCTTGAACGAGTCCATAAGCATATTGGGTAAAGCCGATAACTTCCCCTTTTCCGTAAAACTCAATTGGAATTTCGATCGTTAGCTTCCTCAATTCATCATTTATATAGAAGCCTTCTCCGACCACTCCTACATAGTTCGGAAAGTATTTAGCAATTTCGTTCCCAAAACTCGTTACCAATTCATGGTCTTCAAAGAAGTTTTCTTTTCCTGCATCAGATGGAAACAGAACATATTGTTCGTCTATGTTTTGCCAATCTCCTAGGGAAGTTTTTCCACCGGCTATATTCGTTTTTGCAACATAGTTTCCTGGGATTGGTGAGGTTTGCTCCTGCTCTCTGTAAACTGCTAGCATGATTGGAACATTTTCTAATCCTTCCATATTACGAATTCGCTGTACAACTTTCTCCGCAATGGCAGTTGCTTGCTCCATCATTTCATTTTCTGAGATGTCTTGGTAATAATAAGGGCCGCCTGTTTCCGTCTGATAACGATAAACAGATTTCATCCCAAGCCCTATGGAAATCCCCTCTAGATTAACTGTGTTATCCTCATTCTTTGTAAGAAAATTTTGTTCGAGAATATGAGAAAGATATCTAGGGTTCTCCTGATGGTCTTCTTTATTTTCATCATTTGGTATTGCTGGGTTTAATCCTAATTGTAAATTCTTACGGATTTGCTCCTCGTTCACTGTCATTTCCGCATCTTCAAGTCGATTTATTTCTTTTTGAGCGGCTTCTTCCAACTGGCTTTTGGTAAGCTTTCGACCTAACCAGTCATAGACTGTATCCTCATCCAAATACTGACCTTCTTGAAAGAAATAATTACTCGGATCATATACTTCTTTCGAATGTCTCCGTAGTCCCTCTTCCATTTCATCAATATCCATACGGTTTGCAACCTGATTTACGATAACGCCCCTTGCCTGGCTTGGCTCATAAGGTAGTATCATTTTATAGTTTTCCTCGGAAAGCTGGTAGCTTGGTACAATTGAAGTTTCTTGTTCTGTTTCTTCGTCGTTTTGCACAACCTCTTCTTCCGTATCCGGTGCACAGCCCGTAATTAGAAGGAGTGTGCCCAGCAGACATATACTCCATTTTTTCATTTCTTACACTCCCCTATTCCTCAAGTGCAGCCTGTAACTGTTCTTCATCCCATATGGTAATGCCTAATTTTTGGGCTTTATCATATTTGGAACCAGCGTCTTCACCTGCTATGAGAATGTCTGTTTTTTTACTGACACTCCCTGTTACAGATCCGCCTCTTGCCTCGATCATTTCCTTGGCTTCCGTACGTGTCAATTTCTCCATTTTTCCTGTAAGCACGACTGTTTTCCCTGCAAATATGGAGTCTTCATCCGCTTCTGGACGTTTTGGACCTTTATACTCCATATTAATACCAAGCTCTCGAAGCTCATCAATTAGATTGATTACTTTTTCTTCTTGGAAGTATTGCACGATAGAGTCAGCCATTTTATCGCCGATCTCATCGATGGCTACTAAGTTTTCATAGCTCGCCTGCTGAAGCTTCTCCATTGTGTCAAATTCTGTCGCAAGTGTTTTGGCCGCTTTTGAACCGACAAAGCGAATTCCAAGTCCAAATAACAACTTCTCAAGTGAGTTATCTTTAGATACCTCGATTGCTCGAAGCAAATTATCAACAGACTTTTCCCCCATACGTTCTAACTCAAGCAATTCTTCACGCTTTAGGCGGTAGATATCCGCAATGGTGTGAACCAGATTTTCCTGGAAAAGCTGAATAATGACTTTTTCCCCTAAGCCATCAATGTTCATGGCATTACGCGAGACAAAGTGAATCAGCCCTTCTTTCAATTGTGCCGGACAATTGGGATTAATACAGCGCAAAGCCACTTCTTCTTCCAACCGAACAAGTTCGCTGCCACACGCCGGGCATTCTGTTGGCATATGGAATTCTACTTCTTCGCCTGTACGTTGTTCTGTAATGGCGCGAACGACTTTCGGGATAATGTCTCCGGCTTTTTTGATGACGACTGTATCGCCAATTCTGATATCCTGTTCACGAATAAGATCTTCATTATGCAAAGAAGCTCTTTTTACTGTTGTTCCTGCTACTTTCACTGCATCTAGGATGGCAGTTGGTGTCACAACACCTGTACGTCCCACACTTAATTCTATGTCTGTTAGATTGGTAACAGCCTCTTCTGCCGGGAATTTATAAGCGATGGCCCAGCGCGGGCTTTTCGCCGTATAGCCTAGTTCTTCTTGTTGGTCAAGGTTATCAACCTTCACCACAATCCCGTCTATTTCGTAGCTTAAATTTGGACGTTCGTTTGTCCAGTACTCTACATACTCGAGTACTTCCTCGATGGTATCGCATTTCTTCCATTCCGGATTCGTTTTAAATCCTAATTTCTTTAATGCATCAAGTCGGTCACTATGGCTTGTCAGATTACTGTTATTCCACTCCCCGACACCATATAGAAAAATATCCAGATTACGTTCTGCCGCAACTTTTGGATCCAATTGTCTTAGGGAACCTGCTGCAGCATTACGAGGATTAGCGAATGGCTCTTCCTCTCGTTCCTCTCTTGCTTCATTTAAGGCTAAAAACGACTTATGCGGCATAAAGGCTTCGCCACGTACTTCCAATGTTTCTTTTTCTTTTATGGTCAATGGAATGCTTCGGATTGTTCTTAGGTTACTTGTAATATCCTCCCCTATTGTCCCGTCTCCACGTGTGGAACCTCGGGTGAACTTGCCATCTTCATAGGTTAGGGAAATAGCAAGCCCATCAATTTTCAGCTCACACACAAAGCTAACAGGCTGATCTGTTCCCTGTGCCGCTCTTCTGGCAAAGTCCCTCAGGTCCTGTTCATTGAAAGCATTGCCTAAGCTTAGCATTGGGACTTTATGCTCCACTTTTTGAAAAGCCTCTAATGGCTCACCACCTATTCGTTGGGTCGGAGAATCAGGGGTAACCAGCTCAGGAAATTCCTCTTCCAACTTGTGTAATTCCTGTAGCTTTTGATCATATTCCGCATCCGGAACACTTGGTTTATCTAACACATAATATTCATAGCCGTATTGGTTTAATATTTCGCGTAATGCTTCGATTTCTTTCTGTGCTTGCTGCTGATCCATCCAAGCACCTCCTATTGCTTCGTAATTGGGGCAAATTTAGCCAGAACCCGCTTGATTCCGGTCGGTGCAGGAAAAGCGATATCAAGTTCCATTGCTTCCCCTTCACCTTGTACTTTCACGACAGTACCTGTTCCCCATTTTTTATGATTTGCTTTGTCTCCTGGCCCCCACGTTTCACTCTCGGCCCCAGTTGTCTTTTGCATCCGCTCTGCTTTTCGTTTTAAAGGTGCAGGCTTGTCTTTTGGTTGTCCAAGCGGTGTACCAAACATCGAGGACCTTGCCTGTTCAATTCCATCGATTAGCTCTTCAGGAATTTCACTAATGAACCGGCTAATCGGGTTCATGTTCGTACGGCCAAATAAGGTACGCATCTTGGCATGTGTTAAATAAAGCTGCTGTTCTGCTCTCGTTATTCCTACATAAGCGAGTCTACGTTCTTCTTGCATTTCGTCATCGTCAAACATAGAACGACTATGCGGGAAGACATTCTCCTCCATCCCAATTAGGAAAACCACTGGGAACTCCAGCCCTTTTGCGGCGTGAAGGGTCATTAAGGTTATCTTTTCCTCATTATCCGGGTCTTCTTCATCTACACGATCGATATCCGCAATTAATGCCAAATCGGTTAGGAAAGCGACCAATGTTTTATCTTCTGCTGTTGCTTCAAAATCCTTTGTGACAGTCATAAACTCTTCCAAGTTTTCAAGGCGACTTTGTGACTCAATTGTTGCTTCATTTTTCAGCATTTGTTCATAGCCTGTCCGTTCAAGCACGGCTTCAACCATATCGGTTGCCGTTAAAAATTCCTGCTGCTGGGAAAGGGACTGAATCAACTGTCCAAATTGCGCCAGAGCATTGGCGGCTTTCTTGGAAACACCTGTGAAATCCACTTCTTTCACCGCTTCATTAAAGGAGATGTCATGTGTTGCGGCATGTTCGCGCAACTTTTCAATAGACGTTTTTCCGATGCCTCGCTTCGGTACATTGACAACTCGCTCAAAGCTCAAATCATCGTCTGGGTTCGTAATAAGACGCAAGTATGCGACCATGTCTTTAATTTCTTTTCGCTCATAGAACTTTGTGCCGCCGACCATTTGATATGAGATATTCGATTTCATCAACGTATCCTCGACCGCACGGGACTGGGCATTGGTACGATATAATATCGCTACATCTCCAGGAGAGAATCCATCGCGACGAGTTAACTCCTGAATTTTCTCAGTAATAAATAGTGCCTCTTCCTGCTCTGTTGCGCCTTGGAAGTAATGAATGTTTTTTCCATCTGGATTTTCCGTCCACAAATTTTTCGGTTTACGGCCAGAGTTGTTTTCGATCACTTTATTGGCAGCAGTCAAAATCGATTTCGTCGAACGGTAATTTTGCTCCAAGAAAACGGTCCGTGAGGTAGGATAGTCTTTTTCAAAGGAAAGGATATTCGAAATATCCGCACCACGCCAACGATAAATCGACTGGTCAGAATCCCCCACGACGCATAAGTTTTGAAAACGGCTTGCGAGCTGTTTCACAAGGAAGTATTGCGCATGGTTCGTATCCTGATACTCATCAACGTGAATGTATTGAAATCTGCGCTGATAATATTCCAGCACTTCCGGTACACGCTTGAATAAATGAATCGTCTGCATGATCAGATCATCAAAATCGAGTGACTGGTTCTTTTTCAGCATTTTTTCATATGCTTCGTAAATTTGTCCGACCTGACGATCAAAGAAATTCCCAACATTCTTATTGTATTCTTCAGCGGTGATAAGTTCATTCTTCGCTGCACTAATTTGGCCAAGCATTGCACGTGGGTCAAATTTTTTCGGGTCGATGTTGAGGTTTTTTAAGATTTGTTTGATAACAGATAGCTGGTCGCCACTGTCCAAAATACTGAAATTACGGTTATAACCAATCCGATCAATGTCTCTGCGGAGAATGCGCACACACATGGAGTGGAATGTGGATACCCACATGTATTCACTTTCCGGTCCCACTAATTTGCGGACACGCTCCTTCATCTCCCGCGCTGCTTTATTGGTAAAGGTAATTGCAAGCACGTTCCTTGCTGCTACATCTTTTTCACCAAGCAGGTATGCAATTCGATGTGTAAGCACACGCGTTTTTCCACTACCCGCACCTGCCATAATCAGCAAGGCACCTTCTGTATGCTTTACTGCTTCCTGCTGTTCTTTATTCAATCCTTTTAATAAGTCATCCATCGTCTGACTCATACTCCCACCGCCTAACTTAATTATCCTTGATTGCTTTCACTGTTTTCAGTGCTTTTTTTATGTCTGTATAGATAATGTTGCCGACAATAATGACATCAGCATGTTCTTTCATATCTCTAGCTTGTTGGACTGTCTCTATGCCGCCACCGTAGAAAAGCTTTGTTTCATCAAGCTGTTGCTTCACTTTTCCTACAAGCTGGGGGTCCCCATATGTTCCGCTGTATTCCATATAAAAAACCGGTAAATGGAAGACCTTCTCCGCCATATATGCATATGCAATGACATCTCCTTCATCCGGCAAGTAACTGTTCGTATGTGTAAAAGCCTTTGCTTCCTCATTCAAGATACAATATCCTTCAAATAAAACCTCGCTGTATTCCATCATATCAACAAACTCTTTAATCGCCTGGTGCTGAATATCCATCATCCACTTTTTCTCTTTTGAATTTAACACCATGGGGATGTAATAATAGTCGAAGCCTGGCGTGATCGCATCCATTGAAGAGACTTCTAAAATGCATGGCACCGTGTAACGACGCACACGTGCAAGGAGGTCCAACACCCCGTCTAGCGTAATATCATCTGTTCCACCAACAATAATCGCATCCGTACCTGATTCACATATCATTTCCAAATGCTCATCAGAAATTTCCTTCGCCGGGTCGAGTTTAAATATATGCTTCCATTCGTTTAATGTAGTATACAAATTGTTAATCCTCCATTAACTTAATCCATCACTTTATTATACCAAAAAAAGCATATGGAATTTAGGGATATGGGTGAAATTTTTTTGAAGTTGTTTTGGGGTGGGTGGGGTGCTCGTTTTGGAAGTGGTGCGGCGCGTCTTGAGGAGGTTTGCGCTCGTTTTGGAGGTGGTGCGGCGCGTCTTGAGGAGGTTGATGCTCGTCTTGGAAGTGGTGCGGCGCGTGTTGAGGAAGTTGGCGCCCGTTTTGGAGGTGATGCGGCGCGTCTTTGAATTGGGGGCGCTCGTCTTGAGATGGGCTGGTGCGCCTCCTTTGACGATGGTTGCGTCTCTTCACTTGATTGGTGCGCCTCCTTTGATGGTGGTTGCGTCTCTTCACCTGATTGGTGCGCCTCTTTTGATGGCGGTTGCGTCTCTTCACTTAATTGGTGCGACGCTGTCCTCCCCCGTTAAGGTGGGATAAACCCCACAGCAATTTAATCTGTGAGGTTATAAAATTCCTTCGTATTCATTAAAAGCTTTTGATAAACTTGCCCTTCATTCATCTTTTTCAAAGTAGCAATCTTCTCCACAATCCGATGCAGCATATGAGGATGTGTTAGCCGGCCTTGAAACTCCCGCTCAAATGGCCATGGACCATCTGTTTCGATCATCATCTGTTCGAGGGGATAGCTTTGAATTAGTTTTTGGATTTCCGCTTCATACAAGCAGTCAGGCGTTATCGAAATATAGTAGCCATTCTTAATCATGCGCTCCACTGTCTGTTCGTCGCCTTTAAACCAGTGAAAGTGTGCTTTACTCACTTGGTGCTTTTCCAGCAAGTCACATACAATCGGGGCATCTTCATAAACGGCATGCAACACAATGGGCTTATCTAGCTGGGCTGCTTTCATTATAAATTTTTCTAAGAGCTCCACATATGCCGTTAAATTTACCTCTGGGTTCTCTTTGCGCATATAATATGGAAGCCCCACCTCGCCGATTGCCACAAAATGCTCTGACTCCTGATCCATCCACTTCCACAGCCCTAAAATTTCATCTTCAGTTGGCAGATCCTGCTCTGGGTGGTAGCCGATGGCAGGCTTCACCCGTGTGTCCTTCTTACTCAGGTCAAGTAACTTCCCGGCCGACTTCAGATGATTGGAAACACAGATTAACGCCACCACATTGCTTGCGTTTAACTCTTGCAAAATTCGCTGTTGCTCTGGCTTTGTATACATATCCAAATGAATATGGGCATCGATTACTGACTGCATTAGCCTTCACTCCGCAACTCATGGTAAATTTGTTTCTTCCATTCCAAAAATTCCTCTGTTAGAACAAGCTCTTCCCGACGTGGCCGTTCAAACGGAATGGTCAACTCACGTTTTACCATCGCAGGGTTACTGGATAGCACGAGCACTCGATCTGAAAGAAAGATGGCTTCTTCAATATTGTGGGTTACAAATAAAATAGATTTGCGATTTTCTTCCCAAATGGAGAGTAGCCATTTTTGCATTTCAAGTCGGGTAAATTCATCTAATGCGGAAAATGGTTCATCCAGGCATATGAACGGTTGCGGGCTGAGTAAGGACCTGACAAAAGCAGCGCGTTGGCGCATGCCACCTGACAATTGGTGCGGATAGGCTCCTGCATACTCTGCAAGTCCAGCACGCTCAAGCATAGAAAGTGCCTTGTCTTTATCTGGCTTTGCAAATAGTTCTTGTCCGAGCACGACATTTTCAAGGATGGTGCGCCACGGAAAAAGGGATGGGCTTTGTGGTGTATAGCTTATTTTGCCGCGCATCCCAGTAATATCTTCGCCACCCAGATATAGACCACCTTCATCGGGTGTATACAATCCGCCAATTAAATGAAACAGCGTACTTTTCCCGCTGCCAGAAGGTCCGAGCAATGAAACAAATTCGCCTTCTTTCACCGAAAAGGACACAGAATCAAGCACTTGTTTTTCGCCAAATGATTTGGATACCTGTTTTACTTCAAGCTCACTCATGCTTCCCCCTCCTTTTCCGGACGTCCTTTAATAAGCAGCTTTTCCAGCAGTAAGATTAAGCTGAAGAACAGCAAGCATAAAACCATGATAAAAAATATTGCTACAAAGACGCGATCTGTTCGAAATGAGGACTGCGCCAATGTCATATACACGCCGATTCCTTGGTTTGCGCCAAGCCATTCGGAAATTACTGCCCCCATCACACTATAGGTGGCAGATATTTTCAGACCTGAGAAAACAGCGGGCAGTGCATGAGGTAATTCAAGCTTTGTGAAAATTTGCCTTCTTGATGCGCCTGCCATGTACATATAATGCTTCATCTCAGCATTTGTTTGCCTGAATCCATCCAAGGCTGCGACTGCAATAGGAAAGAAACAAACTAGGGTTATAATAAAAAGCTTCGGCAGGACACCAAATCCGAACCAAATAATTAGTAATGGTGCCAGTACAATAATTGGAATGTTTTGCGAAAGAATGAGCAACGGATAGAATGCTTCCCGTACACGAGGTAGCATGTGTAGTAACACAGCAATAAGCAAACCGATGCTTGTTCCAATCACAAAGCCTAATATGGATAGCTGGGTTGTGGAAACAAGATGATGTGCATAATTTGCCCAGGTGCTCGCCCCTTCTTCCATAATCGTTAAGGGTGCTGGTAACAACCATGCTGGGATGGCAAATATTCGGCTGCTTATCTCCCATAAAACAAGCAAAAGGACAACGACCAATACAGGTCGCCATCCTTGATTCAATATTTTCTTCATTTTAACTGGGATACTTATGAGGAGTATCCCTCACCTCCCATCTTAACGGTACTTTTCCGTTAATACATCCATTGATGCGCCGTCAGGCTTGTAATACACCTTCACTTGGGAAATAATGCTCGGGCAACCAAGAGAGGCCATTTTCTCATTCATTTGCTCAATAATGGTAAATAGCTCTGTCAATTCGCCTTCCATAGTTGTTTCTAACGGATTCACTTGATACTTTACCCCAGACTTTTCAATAACCTCGATAGCCGCATCTACATACGGAATGGAATCCTCCCCGTTTTTTGTTTTCGGGATAATTTGAATGCTTACTAATGCGTTTGCCATATTATATCTCTCCTATTCTACTTTTCTGGTAAAAATTCATTTGTATAAGCGCTACTGGCATCTAGTTCTTCTTCCAATAGTCCATTCTCATACATCCAGTCACCATAATTCTGCCAAACTTCTTCGTCTTGAATGCCCCATTGGGTTGCGTCATCCTGATACTTCGGTGAGATCCATTCCTGACTTGCCTTAACCAATTCAGGATCAAGGTCTGGAACAGCTTCAATTAAAATATCTGCTGCTTCACCCGGGTTCTCTATGGCATATTCATAGCCTCTGGACACTGCTTTCACAAATGCTTGAACTGTTTCCGGGTCTGATTCTATTAAACTCTCATTCGTCGTCACGACAGGTGTATAGTAATCTAGCTTTTCACTGTAATCTGTCAGATACTGCATATTTAATTCAGTGCCACGAAGCTCTGCTTCCACACCAGTCCAACCATAATAGATCCAGGCAAAATCTACATCTCTTTCCACTGCAGTGAAAAAGTCGGTATTTCCCATATTAATAATGTTGACATCCTCTGCACTGGCATCTTCCTGCTTCATTAAGGAATCAATCACTGCTTTCTCTACAGGCGCGCCCCAGCCTCCATACGTTTTTCCAGCGTAATCGGCAGGAGAGGTGATCCCTTTGTCTGCCGGTGAAGCAAATCCTGATGTATTATGCTGAATAATTGCGGCAATCGAGACAATTGGAATATCTTGAATACGCGCTTCCGTTATAGCTTCTTGTGCACCTATGCCAAATTCCGCCTGTCCTGAGGCAACTACTTGGTCTGCACCTGATTCACCGGGCATTGTAATTTCTACATCTAATCCTTCCTCTTCAAAATAACCTTCAGCCTGTGCAACATAGAGGCCGGTGTGATTCGTATTTGGTGTCCAATCAAGCACCATCGTCACTTCTTTTAATTCCTGGTTCTCCTGTTGATTTTCCCCTTCATCTGTTGCGGATTGATTACAGCCTGCAACAAGCAAGATAACCAACACGAGCATACTAAGTACGAACTTCTTCATTCCTTTTTCCTCCTTTTTGTGTAAGACAAATAATGTTGTTATGGAGGAACATATGGTTTTCATGCACAAAAAAATGCGCTCAGGGCTCACCCAGGCGCATATATCGTCACATTCACTTCTATATGTTCCCTACGCTGGTTTGAGCCAGATCAGGTTCCAAGGGTCTATATCTTACGGATATCATCTCAACCAGCAACACTGGTCCCCCTACATCGAAACGTACTATTCAATTAACAACATTACATTGTTTACTTTGCCATAGTTTTTGGAAAAATTCAAGTTAGTTTAGTTGTCATCTGCGACCCCCTGTTCCGTTTCTTGAAGCGCACGGAGAATTTCCTTAGATGACTGATTTATTTTATCTACATTTATTTCAGGAATGGGTGCGTCAGATAGATTATACTTTTCTTTGAGCTGCAAAATTCTTTCTACACTTTGATTAACCCTTGCTTCTGTTATCGTTCCATCTTTTACAGCTTTCGTTAAGCTGTTAAGGGCTTTCCGTTTATTTTTGTCCCCATGGCAAACTAAAACAATATCATTACCTGCTTGCACAGCTTTTACGGTAGCATCACCTATATCATAATTCTCTAAAATGGCTCCCATGGTCATATCATCGGTTATAACTAATCCTTTGAAGCCTAACTCCTCCCTTAAAAGAGTAGTAATCACATTTTCAGATAAGGAAGAGGGATACTCCTTATCTATTGCTGGTAAAAGGATATGAGCCACCATTGTCATATCAGCTTGGTAATTGATGGCTTTTTTAAATGGAACTAATTCCCTTTTACGAAGACTTTGCAGGTTATGATTTACAACTGGTAATCCTAAATGTGAATCAACACTTGTGTCCCCATGTCCTGGAAAATGTTTAATTACTGGGACAACACCTTTTGATTGGATACCTTTCATTTCAGCAATGCCCATTTTTGAAACAACTTCCTTATTATCCCCAAATGCTCTCTTGCCGATAACTGGGTTCTGTGGATTACTATTAATATCCATCACAGGCGCCATGGAAATATTAAAACCGAATGTGCTTACCCTTTCGCCAATCGCTTCTCCAACTTTAAAGGCAAGCTCCTTACTGTTACGATCCCCAATTTCTTCACTGTCCGGAAGCTTGATTATTTCCGTAGGCATTCTTGATACAGAACCACCTTCTTCATCTACGGAAATAAATAAAGGTATTTCCTGTGATCCGACCTTTATTTCCTTTAGCTCACGATTTAAAGCCGTTAATTGCTGGGAGTCTGTGACATTCTTTTCAAACAAAATCACTCCGCCAATATGGTTGTTCTCAATTAACCTTCTTGTTGTTTCATTGATTTTGGTTCCTTCAAACCCAAACATAAGCATTTGACCAATTTTTTCTTTCATTGTCATAGAAGCAATCTTTGCTTGAACTGGATTTTTTGTGTTAGCCGAAGTGGATCCTTCCGTGTCGATTTCCTGCTTTGAAGAAGTAGCTCGTTCAGTGCTTTCCCCTTCTTCACTTTCCTCATTGGCTTGCTCTGTTCTACCGGCTGCCTCATCATTAGCTTGGTCCAAACTATTTTCGGGATCATCGGAACACCCTATCAGTAGGATGATAAATAACAGACCTACATAAAGCCTTATCGCTTTCCAACTAATGGTGCTCATTCTTATGCTGTCCTCCCTTGATAAGCGATCTAACCTTCTTCACATTTATCTCGTTACTCCGTATTATAAACAAAGAGATGCTGGACTATAACCAGCATCTCTTTGTTTAGGTTGCTTCTTCATCTTTTAATCGGTCTAAGACCATTTTATAACCTTCACTTCCATAATTAATACATCTACGTACACGGGAGATAGTTGCGGTGGAAGCATTTGTTTCCTGTTCGATAACTGTGTATGTACGGCCTTCGGTAAGCATTTTTGCCACCTGGAGCCGTTGAGATATAGCATGTATCTCAGACATCGTCGCAATATCGTCAAAAAAGCGATAGCACTCTTCCCGGTCTTTTAACGTAAGAATTGCGTCAAACAATTGATCAAGCTGTTCTCCGCGTAGTTTATCTATTTGCACAAGTAAGCCCTCCTACTTTTCATTCGATATGGTGACGGAATTGGTTAACCCAGGGTTAGTCGGAATGACATTGATCCAGGTTTTACCTGGCACAAAACCGACTACTTCTCCATCCTTTACAGGGACAATTCTTCCCTCTCTGTTTTCCCATTGAAGCTGCTGCACTTTTCCTTTTTGTAAAAGATAAGCATTTCCACCTGATGCCATGTCAACTGCCCGTCGTCCCTGGTCATCAATTACTTCATGGGATGTTTCCACGATGAACACATTTGCTGCCTGTATCGGTTCTTCCGAATTTAGTTCTACTGTTTGTTCCCCGTCATTAAAACGATGATAAACCCCCGCGCTTGCTTCATAATCAAATTCAACAATTTCCATAGGCTTCTCAGAATATACGATTTCTATGTGCTGTGCGGCTTCACCTGAAACTTCTGCATCCGCAGATACAAAAGGAAGTGGCTGGACATCTGCACTTGTCTCATACCCTTTACTTTCCGCAACATCATATACTGCACCTAGTTGTAAATAGGAATTATGGGGAGCTTGGCGGAAGGCTTCCCGTTTGAATAAGTTACCATCATTATCATAAAGGGATCCATTTAGATGATCAATTCCCCTGTTCGCAATCATATCGTTCACAAAACCTGCTGCCCCGTGATATACATAAAGCGCGTTATAATCATCGGCTAGCGTAAAATAATACTCTCGAGCGCTTCTCACTGGCCCAACAACCTCAGGCATTTCACTTTGGAACAGAGCAAGAAACCGTGTGATTCTGCCTTCTGCTAATATTTCAAATACAATATCCGCTTTCGATAAGCCTGTTTGAGGTCTTGCTTTTGTATGGTTGTTCACCATTACCGAAACAATTCTATTGTTAATCGGCTCCTCTGCTGCGACACCTGTTAAAGGAGCGACATATTCTGCTGTTTCTTCCGGTTGTTCAGTCTTTTCCTGCATATCTGTATCTTTCGTATCATTGTTCTCCGCTTCTTTTTCCTCGGAGCACCCGACGAGCAAGATGAATGCAAAGACAAGCATCCATACTAATTTTTTCATTCTTCCCACAACACCCTTAGTAACTAGATTTTACTCTATTATACGCTAACACATGGTTGCTGGGAATAGTACTTCCTTTTTCTTAACGTCCATAATACCCCGTTGTGTAATTCGAACATAAGGTAAATGGGTAGAAGATAGAAAAAATATGGAGTAAACCGGATCGTTAAAGGCATAGCCAAATTCTTTCAAAATAGCCTTAAGCTGCTTTTCCTTCTCAATTAACGCAGACATCTGCCCATCATACATGGTACCTGAGAGCGTTAATGGAATTTCTAACAAAATTTCTCCATCATGCACAAGCACAATACCTCCGCCTAATTCCTTCAAGCGCTTGCCGGCAAGAACAATGTCGGATTTGTTTTTGCCGATAAAAATAAAATCTCCCGTCGTCGAATAAGAGCTCGCCAACCCGCCCAGTCGATCTGTAAATCCACGGATTGTTGTATTCACACGCCACTTCCCTTTTCTGTCTAAAAGCAGAAGAAAAGCATCCATCTTGGTGTCTGGTAATCTCTCTGTTGTGATGTCCGTATCAATGGCGTAAGGTTTAATAATCACATCATTTACCATATCAAGTCCAATGGGTACGGAAAACTGCAACTGCCTTTCCGTTAGCTGCCAATCATAAGACAGAGCTCCTATCCCGTAAGCTTCCCAGTCTACTACCTTGGATATACTTTGGGCGAGATTGTTTTTAACGATCCACTGCCCTTTAGCCAAAACGCTTTCCGGGTGTGGGTTATTCTTCTCCGTAAGAAAATTAATATTAGCAATTCTTCCAGGCGCAATGCTTCCAAGCTGTTCCTGCAAGCTAAGGTGTTTGGCAGCATTATAGCTTGCCATCAAGTAAGCCTCCTCCAGTGGCACGCCTTTCTCAATCGCAATTTCAATGCAAACATTCATTAAGCCATCCTCATAAAAGCCCGGTGTCGCTCCATCAGTTGTCATCGTGAGATTATCATAGCTTTTCAAATTCATAGCTTGTAATTCTTCCAATAGACTTGGCAAATCTGGCCGAATAGAAGAATAGCGCAACCCGACCTGATAGCCAAGCTGTAGCCTGCGCATAACCTCTTCCCCTGTCATGGATTCATGGTCTGCATTAACCCCTAACAGCTTCATTTTCGTTAAGGTTTTCTCAGATGCTCCTGGCAGATGCCCTTCAACTGGCTTCCCCTGCCGCTTTGTTTCCTGTATCCAATGCAAAAGACGGTCGTCTCCAGCTAATAAATCCGGCCATGAAGTCAGTTCTCCCCCTTGTACAACAGCCGGATGCTTGATCCATGATAAAATTTCCTGTGTATTGAAAAGCTGTGTATCATCCTTTAATTCTGTTTGCGCATCAAAGCGCGCCCACCAATACATGGACACAGGGTGTTTTTGAAAATCATTCAATAAAGAAAACGCTTTCTTTTTATTCAATAATAAAAGCCAGAGGATGTTATCATTCACAAGTGTTGTTGTTCCAGTTTGTGCTGCATGATTCGCCAGCTCTTCCGGATTATATAATTGAAATGGATGGGCATGTGGCTCAATATAACCAGGCACAAGATACTTACCAGAACAGTCCATCGTTTCTACACCATCTGTATTTGCCGGCAGATTTTCCCCAACATAGACGATTCGATCGTTCACAATCCAAATATTTGCTGAAATCCAAGCTTTGGTATACGTATTCAAATACACAGCATTGGTCAGGAGCAAATCAGGCTTATCCAGTCCATCAATTACGCTGACATGCTGTCTCAGTTCACGGTTTCTCCAATAATAACCATTCTCTAACATAAGCAACGCTCCAATATTTCTTTTTCTTTATTTTACCATAAAATTCGCTTTAACGTTGTAAAGTTAGCATTAAAAAGGGGTGACTATTTTGTGAATTGGATAGTGGTGTGGTTTGACTTTTGGGTGTTGTGGTTCCACTTTGGGATGCTCTGGTTTCACTTTTGAGTGTTGTGGTTTCACTTTTGAGTGTTGTGGTTTCACTTTGCGGGGCTGTAGTCAATACAATATGGTAAAATATAGTTAAAAACAACTCAAAATATGCTTTTATCTATTAACTTAGTAATACGATTAATGAGTATATTGTTAGAAACTATCGTTATCATTTTCTTATTAGTAAGGTGGAGTAAGCAATTAGAAAATAGACGTTTTACGTTATTTTTTTACTTTCTAATTAGCACTTACATAACTCCGATTTATTCTTATAGAAGAGAAGAAGAGGGATTTGAATTATGGATTCTCTTGGGATTTTTAGTCGTTATCCTTCAATGGAAAGCAAGTGTTTTAGGATTTCTCATCGCCATTTATCAGTTAATATTGCAATATTTCGGTTCTATTTTATTCTACTAATTAGGGACGATATAATCACAAATTAGGGAGATGTTTTAAATGAACACCTTCATTGGTGTGTTAATTATACTATGGATATTTTTGATCCTTTATAAGTTTAGAAATAAGAAACCAGATACCCATCAAAAAACAAATAAAGTGAAGTTAAACTTTTTTAAAAAACTTCAAATGCTTCATTTTCCCATAATGGTATTTTTCATTTCTATCGTGTTATTTGATTTAATGGCTATTATATTATTAACCCAAAATTACTACTTTGCTTTTCTTAAGCCTACCAGCTTCATTATTCCATCAATTCTTACTTTACTTGCTCTTTTTCTTGTATTAATAGACTTAAAGCCAGCAAGGTTTTGGGCACTTATTATCACAGTTTTAGTAATGCCTATTTTAGTCCCATTTGCCTTTATACATTTATTTGTTGATTTGAGTAATTCTTATGAAACTGTAACGTCCCCTGATGGAAAAAACATATTAATTATAGAGCACAGAGATGCTACACTAGGGGAAACAAATCACTTTTACAATATTTACAAGAAAAAACCTCTTGGATTAATGAAAAAATTAAATGATGAAACGATACATATTATGACTAGAGGAACGAATGACAGTAACTTAGAAGTTTTAGGGATAGATAATACTGAATGGGTTGAGGATAATTATGTTATTTTTCGTTCTTCTTATGCAGAGACGAAGGTAGAATTTGATTATTGATGGTTGCATACAGCACGACCCACTTAACGCTCTTTCGGTACTAGTTTATGTAACGTGTCAATTCTTTTGTTGGAACAGAACTTATCACCAATGCTGCAACAAAACAATTATAGCCAGACTTCTAACTTTTAATGCCTCCTAATTCATTTATGCTACCTTTTTTGTTTAAGTGAGCAAACTCAGATGCCTACATATTTTCTTTCTTAAATCGTAACATAAATTTACGCTGCCCCTAAATGTTTATTTCGGGGCTTCTTATTATTCTTCTCAAAAAGAGCATACTATTCCATAATCATATTTGTGGAGAGATAATTATGAAAAAGCATGTAATTTCTTTACTTATCGTCACAGCAGTTTTCTTTTATTATGACACTTCAACTTCTGCCATGCTAAAACCTTCAGACCCAACCGAAGATTCGTATGAGCTAAAAATCCAGGATATCCTAATGCTGTTATTAGGTGAAGATATAGAAAGGGCAGTGAACCATTATTACGAAGAATATTTAACAGAATCACCATCCGTTTATCCGTATCAAGTTGATATTGCTGAGGTAGAAAGAGTAGAAGGTTTTCGCAGCTTTCATTTCCGACTAACATTAGAGCTTACACCAGTGGTGGGTCCCCACATACCTGTTGGGAAAGATAGACTGACTTTTGAGATTTCCCCTATCATCCCTGATGATGTTAAACTAACTAATTTCGAGCATATTGAAACATACGAGCTTCCCCCACACTGGCAACACTTAATATTACAAAAGTAAAGAAGGAAAGCTTTTAAAAATGGATATAACCTCTACATCCTCCCATAAATCCTTTAGGCTTTCCCCCTCTATTTTCCCTTTTTGTAAAAGTTCTTTTGGAGTTTTATGGTATGTACTGTGTAGTGCAAAATAGAAGTACAGAGATGTGCAACCAAAACGTACATAACTCTGCACTTCTTTTTTAGATAAAAAAAAGCCTTGCCAGCCATCCAAAATAACTCTACTGTAGTTGGTGTCGAATCAAAACAGTGGAGGTCGAGAGGATTGCTAGCAATGACTAAGATTAATCATATCAAAACTTTAAGAAATCATGAAGACATATCTATAAATAAAATTGCCCAAAGGGCTCAAGTGAATTGGCGTACCGCCAAGAAATATGCGGACGAAGACCAGGTTCCGCAAGAAAAACAGGTAATGAGAAAAGGAATGATGTATGAAGATCATTGGGGAGAGATGGTCACGGACTGGCTTATTGAAGATCAAAAACTAAAGCCAAAACTGAGAAGGAGAAACAAGACCATTTTTCAAGAACTTCAAACGCATGGGTTTACCGGTTCCTATAGGACCGTTTCCTACTTTATAGCTGAATGGAAAGAGGGAAAAGGAAATTCAGATGACGTTAAAGATAAGAATAGTGAAAGATTAAATCATCCTCCAGCTGAAGCTCAAGTGGATTTTGGAATAACAGAAGCTGTGAAAGATGGAAAATTCATCGATGTCCACTGTTTAATAATGAGCCTGCCTTATAGTAATGCAGCTTTTACCATCCCTCTTCCAGGGGAAAACCAAGAATGCTTTTTATATGGGTTAAAGAAAAGCTTTGAACTACTGGGTGGCGTACCACGAAAGCTTAGAATTGATAACTTGAAAGCCGCCGTAATAAAAGCAAGGAATAAGGATGGCGAAGCCATTTTTACAGATGAGTTTCTTCAATTCGCTAATTTCTACCGTTTTGAAATTCAAGCATGTAATGTACGTAAGGGCAATGAGAAAGGACACGTTGAAAATAAAGTAGGGTATGTAAGATATAACTTTGTAACTCCTTCTCCAGTCATAGAAAGCTATGAAGATCTAACTACTATTTTAAGTGAAAAACTGGCACAGGATCGGCAACGCATTCATTACGCAAAGGAAGTTCGTATTCAAGAACTACTTGATGAGGAATTGAATCATGCCTTAGCCCTTCCGGATGAAGATTATCCGATTTTCAAAGAAACGAAAGTAACAGCTAACAAGTACGGAGAAATCACTATAGACAGTATGAAAGAACATATTCCAAAAGGATATAATTTCAGTTATCTTCATTTGATACTCTATTGGGATCGATATAAAGTGGTATCTCCTTACGGAGAGATTCTCCATTCAGACTTTCGGCCATATATGAACAAAAACCGAAATATCCCTTGGCTTTCCATTATGAGAGCCTGGGCTTCTAAACCAAGATCGGTTCCTTACTCAAGATATAATCCATATTTGCCTGGCCGAATAGCAGCTTATCTAAGCATAGAGCCTCTTACATTAAGGAAAGAGCGTCTACATTGGTTGATCAACTTATTAATTCAGTATGATATGGAAGAGGTTAATGACAAGTTTTATGATCTTCTACAACAACAATCAGAAAGAACCTTTGATTCTACTTCTCACCCTTATGACGTTGATTGGTCTAAATACGACCTACTACAACCAGGTGCGCAAGAGGATGGAGAGCAACGAGTATGAATATAAAAGAGATGTGTAAAAGTCTACGCCTAGCCTATGTAGCCGACATTTATGAGAAAATCCCGTTTGAAAATCAAACGCAATACTTGGAAACATTATTCCAGAGAGAATTTGAATTGAGAGAGGAAGCAAAAGCTGAACGTCTTATAAAAAAAGCAAAATTCGCCAATCACAAAAGTCTTTCAGACTTTCAATGGGGAGATCAGATAAGATTCCCCCCTCAGGTCGACCGTACTGAATTGAAAGAACTTCACTTTATATCTAAGAAAGAGAATGTCGTTCTTTCCGGTTCCCCAGGTACAGGAAAGACTCATTTAGCGACAGGGTTAGGCCGTGAGGCATGCAAGAAGGGATATGAGGTGCGATTCTATCGGGTATCCGATCTAGTTGATACGTTAGAAAGAATGTGGAGAGAAGGAAAACTTCACCAGTTTAGGAATCGTTTTAAAAAAGTAGATCTTATCATCTTAGATGAAATGGGATACATTCCATTCAGCAAAGAAGGAGCGGAGCTTCTATTTCAACTGATCACCGATTGGTATGAGCAAAAGAGCATCATCATCACTTCAAATTTGGAATTTAGTCAGTGGAATCGTATATTCGTGGACTCGAGGCTTACAGCTGCTTTAGTTGATCGCGTTATACATCACGCCCATGTACTTACCTTTACAGGAGACAGCTACCGTGTAAGCCACGCATTATCAAGACAAAATTAATTGAAAGTACCGGCTGGCAAGCTTATGTAATTTTTATTGCATTATTATGTACTTTTCTATTGCAAAACACATGTACAATATTTATTAGACTCTGCTAAACCAAAGCCTTCTTGTACATTTAATGTTATGTATAGCTTCCCTTTATATTTAAATTCAATTTCGTGACCGATATGAATATCTCTAACCAATTCTTGATAAGTATAACTTTCCATACAATTTTCTCCTCAACTGGTCTTTAATTCATTTAGCTCTATGTTCCCATGAAATTGTTACCTCAAATATTAATAATTATTGCCTATCAACTATTTTGCTCTCTGTACCATTTATGAGTCGCTTTATATTTTGCCGATGAAGAATAATGATTGATACGCTTATTAATAAAGAAAGTGCTATGATAACTTTATCTTCAAATAGAAGACTGTAACCAATTAAGGACACACTAGCAAGCATTGAACTTAGTGATACATACTTAGTTAATAGCAACGTTAACACAAATATTACAAAAGCAACAAAAACGCCTAAAGGAGTCAAAAATAGAAATACTCCAGTTGCTGTCGCCACAGCTTTTCCACCTTTAAATCTTGCAAAAACTGAAAATATATGACCTAGTATGGCTAATAATCCACATAAGATTGGATGGACTGAAGAACCAAGAATTAGGGGAAGTAAACAAGCGAATGTCCCTTTTAAAATATCAGCAACTGCCACAATTAGACCTGCTTTTACACCTAAAACCCTATAAGCATTCGTAGCACCAAGGTTACCACTACCGAATTTACGAATATCTTTCTTATAAAATATTTTACCGATTACTAAAGCAAATGAGATTGAACCTGTTAAATAACTTAGAATCAAAGTTAAAATGTTCAAGTAGTCTATCACCACACTTAGTTTATTAATTTAAGCAAAGAAGAAAAAGTTTTTCAAAACACTAAGGCCTCCAAAGTTAACTATTTATTATTTACGATTTTCTATCAATTTTAATTATATCCTATGTGACATTGTTTTATGATTGAATTCCCTAATTGACGGGCGATTCTCCATCATTTTTTAAAAATAATTGGGATAAAAACTAAAGCGGGGGAGGTGGAAAATGAAGATTTCGAGGTGGAACAAGTAAAAAGCCTGAGGAAAAGGTAAAAGATCGTCATAATGGCGCTCTTTTACTTATATAAGCAGTCCAGGAGGAGAAGGATAACTCATTCTTCATGTCGAACTAATTTAGTAAGACTTCTAATTAGTTATAAATGAGGTATGAAAATGACTGTCTCACTAAAGCCGATTTCCATAGACCAGAAGCATATTCTGGAAAAGCTATACTCCCTTTATTTACATGATCTGTCAGAATTCAATACGACACTAGACATATCATCAAACGGAAAATTTGAATTTGATTCGTTTGATTTACTATGGGAGACAGAAGGGTTGACCCCGTATTTTTTAATAAATGATGCTTCAATTGTTGGTTTTATATTACTCTTGGAAAGACCCTTCCTAAAAAAGGAATATGACTATAGTATTAACGATATTTTTATATTGAAGAAATATAGAAGAAAAGGGTTTGCAAAAGCCTTATTAATGAAGTTATTTAAACAGAAAACAGGGAGATACTTTATAATTGAATTAGAAACTAATAGACCTGCAGTTTCCTTTTGGAAAAGGATGTTTATTGACCTTGATATTCATTTTGAAGAAGAGAAAAAAATTATAGATAATGAGCCATGCTTAATTCAATCTTTTCAAATATCAAACCATACACAAAAAGCTTGAGGAGTAATCCCCTCAAGCTTTTCTCACTTCCCAATATCTGTCCGATAAAAAAATTCTCTTCCATTCTCTACATCGGCTAGTGCTCTATAAACCTTCTCACGAGCTGCTTCATGACTAGTATCCTTTGCTCCAACAAGAAGAACACGTCCCCCGTCTGAAACAAGTTTATCCTCCACCTGCTTGGTACCCGCATGCACGGTGTACGTGTCCTTTTCGCTTATAGCGGGTATCGCAACACCTTTAGAATAAGAGCCTGGGTATCCTTGTGAAGCTAAAACTACACCGACACAAGAGGCGACCTCCCACTCCAAACCGGGATCCTTTCCATCCATTACATCTAAAAGCACTTGAACCAAGTCATTTTTTAAAAGTGGTAATACAACCTGTGTTTCCGGATCGCCGAAGCGGGTGTTAAATTCAATAACCTTTGGCCCGTCTTCAGTCATCATCAGCCCAGCGTATAGAATACCAGTAAATGGACGTCCTTCGTGCATCAGGCCGTCCGCTGTTTTTTGTAAAATTTCCTTCATTGCAAAATCCAGATGGTCTGCGGTAACATCAGGAACTGGCGCGAAGGCACCCATGCCGCCTGTGTTCGGTCCTTCGTCATGATCAAAAGCGCGCTTATGGTCACGAGCAGGCACCATAGGATACACATTATGTTCGTGAACGAAGGCCATCAGAGAAAATTCTTTTCCGGATAAAAATTCTTCCACGACAATTTTAGCTCCGGCACCGTCGAAGGCTTTTCCCACTAAGATTTCATCCACTGCCGCAAGTGCTTGCTCCTGTGTTTCTGCAACAATGACACCTTTTCCAGCCGCCAAACCATCCGCTTTAATCACGATGGGAGCACCTTGTTTTTCAATATACATCTTCGCTTCGTCTGCAGATGTAAAGGTCCCATAGGCTGCAGTTGGCACAGCATGTTTTTTCATGAATTCCTTGGCAAAACTTTTGCTGCCTTCAAGCAGTGCTGCTGCTTTTTGTGGGGCGACCACCTTAAGTCCAGCTTCGATAAAGCTGTCGGCAATCCCTTCATTCAATGGATTTTCCGGACCAACAATCGTTAGATCAATTTGTTTATCCTTCGCAAATGTAACAAGCTCCTCCATGTTCATTTCATCAATAGCAACAGATTCTGCTTGCTTCATGCCAGCATTTCCAGGAGCGACGAAAAGCTTAGAGATACGCTCACTTTCGGAGAGTTTCATGACAATACTGTGTTCCCGGCCACCACGGCCAATTACGAGAATATTCATGTCTTTTCCTCCCTTTTTTAGTGTTTGAAATGACGCATTCCTGTGTAGACCATTGTGATGCCATGCTCGTCACATACATCAATAGAGTCTTGGTCACGCTTTGACCCACCTGGTTGAATAATTGCTGTAACACCTGCTGCAGCGGCTGCTTCCACTGTATCTGGCATTGGGAAGAAGGCATCTGAAGCTAGGACTGCACCTTTTGCTTTTTCACCGGCTTGCTCGATCGCGATGTTTGCAGAGCCGATTCGGTTCATCTGACCAGCACCAACGCCCACTGTCTGGTTGTCTTTCGCTAATACGATGGCGTTTGATTTCACATGTTTTACAGCTTTCCAGGCAAACAATAGATCCGTTAGTTCTTTGTCAGTCGGCTGCCGTTTAGTCGGGATGGTTATACCTTCTCTCGTTACCTCTCCATCATCACTGTCTTGTACGAGTAATCCACCTTTTACCGTAGTTAGTTTGTGGTAACCACTATCTCCCTCTTGCATTGGAAGATCAAGCAAACGAATGTTTTTCTTTTGCGTTAAAATTTCCATTGCTTCTTCTGTAAACCCTGGAGCGATCACGATTTCTAAGAAAATTTCACTCAATTGCTTAGCAGTTGCTGCGTCTACCTCGCGATTGCATGCGACAATGCCACCAAATATAGAGATTGGATCTGCTTCATAAGCGCGTGTAAAAGCAGCTGATAAGTCTTCCGATACACCAATTCCGCATGGATTCATATGCTTCACTGCAACAGCAGTAGGTTCCTTATATTCAGACAGAATTTCCAGTGCTGCATTTGCATCTTGAATATTGTTAAATGAAAGCTCTTTACCATGCAATTGCTTGGCAGCGGCAAGACTCCACCCTTTGTGAAGCGGGTTTTGGTAAAAGGCTGCCTGCTGGTGAGGGTTTTCCCCGTAACGAAGGGATTGCACTTTTTCATAAGTAACCGTATAAGTTTCTGGAAATGCTTCTTCTGTTTCCTCGGAAAAATAACGCGCAATCATTGCATCATAATTTGCAGTATGCTGGAAAACCTTTGCGGCTAACTTTTTACGTTCTTTTTTGCCAAACGAATCTGAGCGTAATCCTGCAAGCACAGTATCATAGTCTGAAGGATTTACAACAACCGCAACGTCTGCAAAGTTTTTCGCAGCTGCCCGAAGCATCGTTGGACCACCAATATCGATGTTTTCGATAATTTCATCACCTGATACGCCTTCTTTTTGCAACGTTTGTTTGAAAGGATAAAGGTTTACAACGACCATATCGATTGGCGCGATGTTGTTTTCTTCAAGCTGGCTCATATGATCCAGATTAGAACGTTTCGCCAAAAGGCCTCCATGAATAAATGGATGTAACGTTTTAACACGTCCACCTAAAATTTCTGGAAAGCCGGTTACTTCGTCTACTGCTTTTGCGGGAATTCCTGCTTCTTTTAATGCTTTTAACGTTCCACCAGTTGATAGGATGTCATAATCGAGCTCAACAAGGCCTTCTGCGAATGTCGTGATGTTTGTTTTGTCAGAAACACTGATTAGTGCTTGCTTTTTCATGATTTTCCCTCATTTCGTTTTCTGTTCTTATGTATTTTTTTCTAGAAGCTGTCGGATGACCTTGGGGTAGAGGCGATGCTCGACTTGCTGGATGCGCTCCTTCACTTGCTCTTCGGTGTCTCCTGGAAAAACAGCCACAGGCTCTTGTGCGATAATCGGACCAGTGTCAATCCCTTCATCGATAAAATGGACGGTAACACCTGTTGTGTCTACTCCTGCCTGGTAGGCTTGGCCAATCGCATCTTTCCCTGGAAAAGCTGGCAGTAAGGAAGGATGGATGTTAATGATTCTTCCTTCAAAAGCTCCAAGCAGATCTGGCCCCACAATGCGCATATAACCAGCGAGGAAAATCCACTCGACTCTTGCTTCATTAAGCTCTTCAATCAATTCCTGCTCATAGGCTGATTTGGACCCATAGGAATTTGGATCAAAAATGCTCGCATTTACGCCGAAACGCTTTGCTTTTTCTAACACTCCAGCTCCTCGTTTATCACAAACGAGCAACACCACTTCAATTGGCAGATCTTCCGCCTCCATGATCGCTTGAAAATTGCTTCCTGTTCCTGAAGCGAACACAGCTGCTCTTACTTTTTTCATGAGCTGAAATGCACTCCTTCACGAGACACAATTTTTCCAATTACAGATGCATTCTCGCCACTTTGGTAAAGCGTTGAAATGACTTGCTCTGCATCCTCCTGATTAACCACAAGCGCCATGCCGATTCCCATATTAAAGACACCATACATTTCCTCTTCTGCAATGTTTCCGTGTTCTTGTAAAAAGGAGAAGATTTGTGGAACTTCCCAGCTATTTGCATCAACCTGAACACCTAGCCCTTTAGGCAGCATACGCGGTAAATTTTCATAAAAACCACCGCCCGTTATGTGGGAGATCCCCTTCAAAGCATCTAAAACCTTTATCACTGGCTTTGCATAAATTTTAGTTGGTGTTAAGAGTACATCGCCAAGAGGCTTTTGCAAGTCATAGCTTTCATTCAGATCGAGATTTTCCACGATTTTCCGGACAAGCGAATACCCATTAGAATGAATGCCACTTGATGGCAGGCCAATGACAACATCCCCATCTGCTATCTTTTCACCTGTTACGAGTTTTTCTTTTTCCGCAATTCCGACAACAAAGCCTGCAAGGTCGTATTCAGAAGGGTCATACATGCCAGGCATTTCCGCTGTTTCTCCCCCGATAAGTGCCGCACCAGCATCCACACATCCTTGCGATATCCCTGATACAATCTGTTCGATTCTCTCTGGGTCATTTTTGCCACAGGCAATGTAATCTAAAAAGAAAATCGGCTCGGCGCCTTGTGCGACGATGTCATTGACACACATGGCAACTAGATCGATTCCAACAGTGTTATGCTTATCAAGGTCAAAGGCAAGCTTTAGCTTTGTGCCAACACCATCTGTTCCTGACACCATTACTGGTTGTTCGTACTGAAAGGATGTTAGTTCAAAAAGCCCGGCAAATGAACCGATGCCACCAAGTACTTCTGGGCGTGTTGTTTTCGCAATATGCTTCTTCATTCTTTCTACCGCTTCATATCCTTTTTCGACATCTACCCCGGCATTTTTATAAACTTCAGACATGGTTTGGCAACTCCTTCTCTATAATCCTAGCAGCTCGTAAAGACAATTTCGTTCTGTCCTTCTTCCTTCACTGGATATTTCCCTGTCATACAGGCAGTACAAATACCTTGATTTAACGTTTTATCTTTGACAATTGCCTTTTCAAGTCCAGCTTCAGACAAATAGGCAACACTGTCAGCACCGATTTGCTCGCAGATTCCTTCTAATGTGTTATTTGCTGCAATCAACTCTTCCCTTGTGGACATATCAATCCCGTAATAGCAGGGATGTTGAATGGACGGGGAAGCAATGCGTACATGCACCTCTTGCGCACCTGCTTTTTTTAGCATTTGCACAATTCTTCTGCTGGTCGTTCCCCTTACGATGGAATCATCAATCATCACGATCCGTTTTCCTTCCACAATGCCGCGAACTGGCGAGAGCTTCATTTTCACACCTAGCTCCCGTAGCTCTTGAGAGGGCTGAATAAAGGTACGGCCAACATAGCGGTTTTTAATAATTCCCATTTCATATGGCAGGCCGCTTTGCTCGGCATAACCGATGGCTGCTGAAATGCTGGAATCTGGTACGCCAATGACGATGTCTGCATCTGATGGCGCCTCTTTAGCGAGTTCCATGCCCATTCGCTTTCTGGAAGCATGAACATTAACGAGATTTACATCACTATCCGGTCTGGAGAGATACACATATTCCATCGCACACATCTTCCGTTGCTCGCGCATGGCAAAGCGTGTAGAGGTTAAGCCTTTATCACTGATCGTGATCAGTTCACCTGGCAATACTTCACGCTCAAATGTTGCACCAATTTGGTCAAAAGCGCATGTCTCAGAAGCAACAACGTAGGCCTCGCCTAATCTCCCAATTGATAATGGACGGATACCACTTGGATCAAGGGCTACAAACATTTTATCTTCTTTTAAAATAAGGTAAGCGTAAGCACCAACAATTTTATTAAGGGCGTTTCCTATCGTTTCCTCGGAAATTTCGTTACCACTCCGTTTAATTAAATGGGCAAGCACTTCTGTATCAGACGATGTTTGAAAAATACTCCCTTGCTCTTCAAGTTCACCACGCAGTTTATGTGCGTTCATAATGTTGCCGTTGTGGGCAAGTGCCATGCTGCCTGCTTGAGCGCGGAATAACAGTGGTTGCACATTCTCAATTACTTTCCCGCCTTGCGTGGAGTAGCGAACATGGCCAACTGCTACTTTTCCAGATAGCTCAGCAAAATTAGCATGCTTGAACACATCATTAACTAATCCCATTCCTTTGTATGGCTTAAGCTCAGCTCCATCACTTGATACAATTCCGGCGCCTTCTTGACCACGATGCTGCATGGAATGCAGACCATAATAGGTAAGCTCTGCTGCCTTTTCATGCCCCCAAATCCCAAATACGCCACATTCTTCATTTATGCCTTTGATTTCAGCAAGCATGGAATAGCTCCCTTCCAAAGCTGGTGTAGCTCCTCTACATTTTCCTCTATCACTTGGGTGTCATTAATCGCAATGCTTAAAGTAGCATCCTCTGTTACGACACCTACTTGTTTTGCATCTTCCACTACTTTTTCAAATTGCGCTATGTTCTCTTGTTTTACAGATAGAATAAAACGTGATTGGGTTTCACTAAACAATAATGCAGTTAGGTCACCTGAAAATGACGCTTCTAATCCGAGTCCTTTTTCGCTAAATACACTCTCAGCCAAGGCAACGGAAAGTCCGCCTTCTGAAACGTCGTGAGCTGATTCAACGAGACCTGCTTGTATTGCATTAAGAATCTGTTGCTGTCTCTTTGCTTCTACTTTCAAGTCTATTTTTGGCGCTATTCCTTCATATTTACCATGAACGACATTTTGCAATTCGCTCCCACCAAATTCAGGAGCAGTTTCTCCAATGACATAAATCACATCTCCGGCTGTTTGGAAATGACTTGGTGTGATATGGTATAAGGATGCGTGCAATCCGACCATGCCCACAATCGGTGTTGGGAAAATTGATTTCCCTTGCGATTGGTTGTATAAGGATACATTTCCACTAATAACAGGTGTGGCAAGTTCTGTACATGCCTCGCTCATACCATCAACACTTTTCTCCATTTGCCAGAACGTTTGCGGGTTTGTTGGATTTCCAAAGTTAAGGCCATCTGTTAAGCCAAGTGGTTTTGCTCCAGAACAAACAATGTTTCGCGCTGCTTCTGCTACAGCAATTTTCCCACCGACCTCAGGATCTAAATAAATATAACGTGAATTACAGTCTGTCGTGATAGCCAGTGCTTTATTTGTACCTTTAATCCGAACAACCGCAGCATCAGATCCTGGTGTTACAACGGTATTGGTCTGCACCATGGAATCATATTGATCATAAACCCACTCTTTGCTTGCTATTGTTGGCTGCTGAAGAAGCTTTTTCAGCATGTCTGCATGATCTTCTACTATGATGTCAGGTGTGCCATTATTCTGAAACTCTTTGTAATAATCCGCTACCTCTGATGGCATATGATAGACAGGAGCTTCGTCAGCTAATGCGTCAACAGGAATATCTGCCATCACTTCTCCATGCTGTTTAATGCGAAAAACCTTTTCTTCAATTACCTCACCTACAGCAACTGCTTGTAGACCGTATTTTTCAAATACGTCAATTATTTCTTGTTCGCGCCCTTTTTTAACAACCATCAGCATTCTTTCCTGTGATTCAGAAAGCATCATTTCATATGCATTCATGTTTTGCTCACGCTGTGGCACGTTGTCTAAATTCATTTCCATGCCTGTTCCTGCTTTACTTGCCATTTCACTTGCAGAGGAAGTCAGTCCTGCTGCTCCCATATCCTGCATGCCAACAAGGGCATTTGAATGAATGACTTCAAGACATGCTTCAATTAATAATTTTTCCATGAATGGGTCGCCAACTTGTACTGCCGGGCGATCCTTGGCAGCATCTTCTCCAAGATCATCGGATGCAAAAGTTGCCCCATGAATTCCGTCCCGACCAGTCGGTGCTCCAGCGTAGAGAACGGTGTTACCAATACCTGCTGCAATCCCTTTTTGAATCTCATCATGATTAATTAGCCCAACACACATGGCATTGACTAATGGATTGCCTTCATAACAATCATCAAATTGTACTTCCCCACCTACTGTCGGAACTCCTACACAGTTTCCGTAACCGGCAATCCCATTGACGACCTCTGTAAATAAATATTTCACACGATCTGTTGTTAAGTTACCGAAACGTAAAGAGTTCATAAGGGCAATTGGACGTGCACCCATGGAAAAAACGTCACGGATAATGCCACCAACCCCTGTTGCTGCACCTTGGTAGGGCTCTACAGCAGATGGATGGTTATGGCTTTCAATTTTAAATACAACAGCCTGGTTATCTCCAATATCAATAATTCCTGCACCTTCTCCAGGACCTTGCAGGACATGTGGCCCTTTCACTGGGAATTTCTTTAATAATGGCTTGGAGGTTTTGTAACTACAGTGCTCTGACCACATGACGGAAAAAATTCCTGTTTCCGTAAAATTAGGGCGGCGCTTCAGGATGTCTTTCACTAAGTCATATTCCTGATCACTCAAACCCATCTCTTGATATAGCTTGTCGCGTTCGATTTGCTCTGGATGTATATCATGTGTTTGCAACATAGGATTCCCTCCAATTTTTCACTACTGATTGGAATAACTTAAGTCCGTCTGCACTGCCTAATAATGCTTCAACAGCTCTCTCTGGATGTGGCATCATGCCAAGTACGTTACCCTCTTCATTTCTAATTCCGGCGATATCGGCTACAGAACCGTTTGGGTTATTTTTATATGTAAAGACGATTTGTTTATTCGCTTTTAAGCACTCTAGTGTTTCTTCGTCACAGAAGTAATTGCCTTCCCCGTGGGCGATTGGAAATTGGACAACCTCTCCTTGCTTATAAAGAGAAGTAAAGAGTGTTTCATTGTTTTCTACGACTAATGGTTCCTGATGGCACATAAATGCTAGTTTTTTATTTCGTTGCATGGCACCAGGTAAAAGCCCTGCTTCTAAAAGTATTTGGAAGCCATTGCACACGCCAAGGACTGGTTTTCCTTTTGCTGCCTCTGCTTTAATTTGCAGCATAATCTCAGAAGTTGCCGCGACAGCACCTGAGCGAAGATAGTCTCCATAAGAGAACCCACCAGGCAATAGAATTGCGTCATAGTTTTCGAGATTAGCAGATTGATACCAGACCAAATCTGCCTCTTCTTGTAGTACTTCCTTTGCTGCATGGTACATATCACGATCACAATTGGAACCAGGAAAAACAATTACCGCGAATTTCACGACTGAACAGCCTCCTCCACCACAAAGCTGTACTCTTCGATAACTGGATTTGCCAAAAGCTTGTCGCACATTTCTTTGATGCGTTCTTCTAAATCAGGGCCATCTTCCACTTGCAATTCAATTGACTTTCCTACCCTCGCCTGCTGCACTTCCTTGTATCCAAGTGAATTCAGTGACTCTTGAATGGCCTTCCCTTGAGGGTCTAGCACACCTGTTTTCAAAGTTACATTTACGATAACGTTTTTCATTGGTTTGCCTCCAGTCGTTTTAAAATCTCTTCATAAACTTCCAGTAAATCTCCTGTTCCTTGACGAAAAACGTCTTTATCTAGTTTTTCTTCTGTTGTGATATCCCAAAGCCTGCACGTATCTGGCGAAATTTCGTCAGCAAGGATGATACACCCGCTCGCTAGCCTTCCGAATTCAAGCTTAAAATCTACCAATTTAATATCCATTGCCGCAAAGAGCTTGGTAAGTTGCTTGTTGATTTCCAGTGCTTTGTTTTTAATTTCTTGTAATTCCGAATGGCTGACATCACTTAGAATAAAAGCATGTTCGTCGTTAATTAGTGGATCACCTAGGTCATCGTCTTTATAAAACAACTCGAGAAGCGGTGGGTCAAACACCGTTTTTTCCTTAATACCAAGTCTTTTCGTAATACTACCTGTTGCCAGGTTTCGTACCACTACCTCTAGTGGAATGATCTCTGTTTGCTGGACAAGCTGCTCTGTCGCGTTTAGGCGTTCAATAAAATGTGTTTCAATCCCCTGTTCATGTAAAAAAGGAAAGATCCGGGCAGAAATTTCATTGTTTAATCTGCCCTTTCCATTAAAAGAAGCTTTCTTTTCCCCGTTAAATGCGGTCGCATCGTTTTTATAAGACAGTACGAGCTGCCCGTTTTTCCCTTCTGCCTGATAAATCTTCTTGGCTTTACCTTCATACAATAAGGAGCTCTTCATCTTATTCACCTCTTGTTAAACCGATTTTGGCAAAGATATGATCAACATTCTTCAAGTGATAGGTATAATCAAAACAATCATCTATTTCTTCGGTGCTTAGTTTATTCGTGATCTGCTCATCTTGCTCGATCAGCTGTCTGAACGGTGTTGCCGTTTCCCATGCTTGCATTGCCTTTGGCTGGACGAGATCATAAGCTGCCTCTCTGGCCATACCTTTATCGATTAATGTTAATAACACACGTTGTGAAAAAATAAGCCCATACGTACGATCGATATTGCGTTTCATGTTTTCTGGGAAAACGGTTAGGTTTTTCACGATTCTGGAAAAGCGATTCAGCATGTAATTTAATGCAATGGTGGCGTCAGGTAAAATAACGCGTTCTGCTGAGGAATGGGAAATATCACGTTCATGCCACAGGGATACATTTTCATAAGCTGTCATCATGTAGCCACGAATAACGCGTGCCATTCCTGTCATATTCTCTGAGCCAATTGGGTTACGTTTATGCGGCATTGCAGATGACCCTTTTTGTCCTTTTGCAAAGAACTCCTCGACTTCACGTGTTTCCGTTTTTTGTAGTCCACGGATTTCAGTGGCAAACTTCTCAATCGATGTTGCCACAAGTGCTAGTGCTGACACATACGCTGCATGGCGGTCTCTTTGTAATGTTTGCGTAGAAACTGGCGCAGGAGAAAGTCCCAGCTTTTCACACACATACTTTTCCACAAACGGATCAATGTTGGCATAAGTTCCAACCGCGCCGGAAAGCTTCCCAAATTCAATTCCTTTGGCAGCTGCCTCAAAACGTTCTAGGTTACGCTTCATTTCCTCACACCATAGTGCGAGCTTAAGGCCAAATGTTGTCGGTTCTGCATGTACGCCGTGGGTGCGCCCCATCATTACAGTATGTTTGTGCTCTAATGCTTTGTTTTTTAGAATCTCTACAAATGTGGTTAGGTCTTTGCGAAGGATTTCGTTTGCCTGTTTGATTAAATAGGAAAGTGCCGTATCCACTACGTCTGTTGAGGTTAAGCCATAATGGACCCATTTCCGTTCCTCGCCAAGTGTTTCCGATACAGCTCTTGTGAAAGCCACCACGTCATGCCTTGTCTCCTGTTCGATTTCATAAATACGTTCCATGTCAAAAGAAGCATTTTGGCGAAGCTTTTTCACGTCCTCGGCAGGAATAACACCTAGTTCACTCCATGCTTCACATGCTAGGATTTCTACTTCAAGCCATGCCTTAAATTTGTTTTCTTCTGTCCAAATGGACCCCATTTCTTCTCTCGTATAACGTTCAATCATTGTTTTGCCTCCTCAAATTGTTGTACGATCTCTTCTAATGCTGCAGGTGTTTTTGCGATAAAGGTAACGTGACCCATTTTTCGTTTTGTTTTTGCTTCGTTTTTTCCATATAAATGGATGTAGCCAGCTTCACTTTTTGCCATCAATCGTTGAACCTGGTCCAATTCCTCACCAAGAATGTTTACCATTACTGCTGGCTGATGCAAGCTGACTGGCATGAGTGGCAATCCACAAATTGCTCGAATATGTTGGGCGAACTGTGAGATTGTACATGCCTCAATAGTATAATGTCCTGAATTGTGAGGACGCGGAGCCATTTCATTCAAATAAATGGTATCTCCTTTTACAAACATTTCCACTGCAAAGGTTCCTACAATATTCATCTTTTCCGCCAAAGCGTTAACTGCCTCATATGCTTTATTTTCTACTGTTGCATTAACTTTCGCTGGGACTGTGGTCTTGTAGAGAATATGGTCACGATGCTCATTTCCAGAAATTGGGAAGGTCGTTACCTCTCCGGATTGTGCCCTTGTAAACACGACAGAGATTTCTTTATCAAATGTCACCCATTCTTCGATAATACAGTGACCATGTTTGCTGGCAAAGTCAGTAGCTTCGTCAAAGTCTTCTGCGGATTTAATTTTCAGCTGTCCTTTCCCATCATAGCCACCACTGCATGTTTTTATCACAGCAGGCAAGGAGATCTTCTGCAATGCGGCTTTGCAGGAAGTTCCGTCGGTGACAATCGCAAATGGTGGTACATTTAAGCCGGCTTCTTCCATCATTTGTTTTTCTTTTTCTCGATTTTGCGTTACTTCTAATGCAAGCGAGCCTTGCGGAAGCTTCCCTTGCTCGTATAAATAAACTGCCGCTTCTAAATCAACATTTTCAAATTCATATGTAATAACATCTGCTTTTTCGGCAAGCTGCTTTACCGCATCCATATCATCATAAGCAGCGGTAATTTGTTCATCTGCTACCTGTGCAGTAGGGCAATTCGGTTTTGGATCTAATACGATAATTTGATATCCCATATAGCGTGCAGCGATCGCCATCATTCTGCCCAATTGGCCGCCGCCGATTATTCCAATTGTTTGGGGTGGAAGGATTTGTTTAATATTTGGCAAGTTCATCCCTCATTTCTGTCACTTTGTCGTATAGTTTTTCACGATATGTATCAAGTTTGGCAGCTACATAGGCATCAAAAGTTCCGATTATTTGCGCTGCAAGAATTCCTGCATTGGTAGCGCCAGCCTTTCCGATTGCAACTGTTGCTGTTGGCACACCACCAGGCATTTGCACAATGGATAGTAAGGAATCAAGTCCTTTTAATGCTTTCGACTCTACAGGTACGCCGATTACCGGAAGCGTTGTTTGGGAGGCAACCATTCCAGGAAGATGTGCCGCACCTCCTGCTCCCGCAATAATCACTTTCAACCCTTTCTCCCGTGCATTTTTCGCGTAACGGAACATATCATCCGGCGAACGATGCGCAGATATGACGTCTTTTTCGTATGGAATTTGTAGGTCTTCTAATACTTCACATGTATGCTTTAATGTCTCCCAGTCTGAAATACTACCCATAATTACGCCAACCATTGCCATTGAAAAACCTTCTTTCTGATTAAATTAAAAAAAGTCCATTCGAATCCCTCTAACATGAGAGAAGATGAATAGACTTACTTCTTTGACACATGAAAACTAATCATTACTCCTGTAACGATCCATCTCCCCTCATAGTCCAGCATTTACGGTGCCGGGTAGAGACTTCCAAACCATATCTTCAGAAATATATGAGGTTCCGTATTTGTTTGTTGCTTTCAGCATAACAAAATTTCAGGCGCTGTGTCAATATAGTTTTCGAACATTTGAAGTCATAAAGGAATTAATGTTCGGTTTTTAAGTGGTTGATGTAGTTTGCTGTCCTTTTTTAGGAGCTTACAGGTGCTCCACCATTTACGTGAATAACCTGCCCTGTTACATAAGAGGAATCCTCTGATGCCAAGTAAACATAGGCTGGGGCTAGCTCAAATGGTTGGCCAGCACGCTTCATTGGTACATCTTTACCAAATTGCGTTGCAACATATTCAGCAGAAAAGCTAGCTGGGATTAATGGCGTCCAAATTGGGCCTGGCGCTACTGCGTTTACCCGGATTCCTTTCCCCACTACATTTTGGGATAGCGAACGTGTAAACGAAACGATTGCCCCTTTTGTGGCAGAGTAATCAATCAGTTTCTCTTGTCCTTCATAAGCAGTAATGGAAGTTGTATTCACAATCGTACTACCACTTTCTAGGTATGGGAGAGCCGCTTTTGTCAGGTATAAGAATGCGTAAATATTTGTTTCAAAGGTTGCTTTGATTTGTGCTTCGGATACTTCCTCTAAACTCGGCTGGGGAAACTGGACACCATGGTTGTTGACAAGGATATTAATTTTCCCAAAGCAACGCAATGTTTCCTCTACAACATGCTTGCAGTGCTCCTGGTCTCGTAAATCCCCGACTATAAGGATACATTGTCTTCCAAGCTCCTCAATTCGCTGTTTTGTACGATAAGCATCTCCGTTTTCATATGTGTAATAATAAGGAATGACTACATCTGCTCCTTCTTTTGCAAACGCAATTGCAGTCGCTGCCCCTATCCCACTATCACCACCAGTAATAATAGCTACCTTATCCTCCAGTTTGCAAGATCCTTTGTAACCAGGATTTTCAATAATTGGTCTAGGTGTCATTAATGATTCAATACCTGGTTGTTGTGGCTGGTGCTGTGGCGGAAACTGATCCGGAAGCTCTTCAAAATTAATGCCGTGGTGTTGACGCTGGTCATAATAAGACATGTTCATCCTCCTCTACATTCATGCAATCAGCCTATTCACTTGGCTGGGCATATGTTCATGAGGGAGTTTTTTTAAGGGGAACGAGAGGTTGGGGCTATTGGTAAGGAGCACTTTTGAAACGACTAGGGGGATGGGCTATCAGCCGTGGATGCTGGCCAATCAACCTTGGGCGTTTGTCCTATCGACCATGGGTGCTCTCCTATCGACCATGGGTGCTCTCCTATCAACCATGGGTGCTGTCCTATCGACCATAGGTGCTGTCCTATCGACCATGGGCGCTGTCCTATCGACCATAGGTGCTGTCCTATCGACCATGGGTGCTGTCCTATCGACCATGGGTGCTGTCCTATCAACCATGGGTGCTGTCCTATCAACCATGGGTGCTGTCCTATCGACCATGGGTGCTGTCCTATCGACCACATGCGCCTCTCAATCAACCACGGCCGCTATCCTATCAACCACATGCGCCTCTCAATCAACCACGGCCGCTTTCCCATCAACCACATGCGCCTCTCAATCAACCACGGACCCTATCCTATCAACCACATGAACCTCTCTATCAACCACGACTGCTATCCTATCGACCACATGCGCCTCGCTATCAACCACGACTGCTATCCCATCGACCATAGGTGCTGTCCTATCGACCATGGGTGCTGTCCTATCGACCACATGAACCCCGCTATCAACCACGACTGCTATCCTATCGACCACGGCCGCTATCCCATCAACCACATGAACCTCTCTATCAACCACGGACCCTATCCTATCGACCACATGAACCTCGCAATCAACCACGGCCGCTTTCCCATCAACCACATGCGCCTCTCAATCAACCACGGCCGCTTTCCCATCAACCACATGAACCCCGCAATCAACCACGACTGCTACCCCATCAACCACATACCCCCGCTCAATCAACCACGACTGCTACCCCATCAACCACATACCCCCGCTCAATCAACCACGGCCGCTACCCCCCAAGCACAAACAAAGAGTGAGCCACAAATGGCTCACTCTTTGTTCGATGGTGTATTTCTTGTTGCGGATGGTTTCGACTGTGCTGGTGGGACGACAGGTTCGTCAGACTTTGGTGCTTCGGCTGCCTTTTTCGGGTTACCAAGGCGTCCTTTGCGTACTTGTTTTACCCAGAATCCGCCATGAATTTGCTTTGGTTCATATGCGATAATAAACGCTTTTGAATCAATTTCTTTAATGGTTTCGTATAATCTTAATTCATATTTTCTCGGTGTTAAAATTTGCATAGAGAGACGATCTCCATCCATTCCATAGGCATACCAGCTTGTAACACCGTATCCTTTATCTCGCAGCTTCCTTGTAAACTCAATATCCGGGTTTGAGGATATGACATTAACCGTGATATAACCAAGGGCGAGCTTTTCCTCAATCTTGGAACCAACGATAACCCCTATCCCAAAACCAATTGCATAGGCTAGTAAATTCTGAATGGCATCTAAGTTATCAAGTACTAGACCAAGTCCGAGTACATAAATAACGATTTCGAACATACTTACAAAGGCAGCAATATATCTTCTTCCTTTTAATGTAAGGATCATCCTGATGGTTGATAAGGATACGTATACAATATTAATTACTAATATAATCACAACCATCATCAGTGCATTATCTAACAAATTAAAACCCTCCTAAATCCTTAAGCTTCTATATAGTTATTCGGCTTAAGCATGTCCTAATTCAATATTCCCCTATAGCATACATGATTTTTTGGTGTTATGAAATGAACAAGTTTGTTTCCAGTCATTTTTTAGCACCGACTTCCGAACCTGGGCATATGATACACAAAAAGTTATGGAATGGGGTGAAACAATGGATCCATTTAAACAGATGGGTGATTGGAAAAAGAATATGGATCAATTTTTTGGTGATAATTTTTGGAACGAATTTGAAGGTATCATTAAACCTAACATTCCACAAATTAATCTTTATCAAACAGAACACGAACTATTTTGCATTGTAAATATACCTGGTTTACACGATTTAGAGAAGATTGATATTTATGCAGACATGTCTACATTAGAGTTGAGAGGGGTAATTGATCTTGACTTTGATGGCGGTCAGGTTGTAAAAGAAGAAATTCTACAAGGAGCCTTTGAACGTCAAATTACTCTGCCATTTCCGGTTCGCTCTGATAAAATAACCGCCACCTATCGTAATGGCCTTGTTTATATCCGCTTGCACCGGCTTATTTCAGATAGAAGCAAAAAGAACAGAGTCCATGTAAAACTGTTGGAAGACGAATAACCCTATGGGTATTAGAACAAAAAGGGAAAGCGTACGCACAGAGCAGCATGCTTCCCCCTTATATTTTTAAAATATTCCCATGGAGGCAAACAAAATTGCTATTGCAACAGAGATTACCGGTATTAAAACAGCGACAACAAATATATCTTTATAGCTATCCTTGTGGGAAAGACCTGTAATCGTCAGAAGCGTTAAGACAGCCCCGTTATGTGGTAGAGCATCTAATCCACCAGAGGAAAGAGATGCGATTCGGTGGAACGCTTCAGGTGATATGCCACTATTCATCGCAATATCATAGTATTTAGAGCCTAATGCTTCCAAAGCAATTCCCATGCCGCCTGAAGCTGAGCCTGTCGCACCCGCCAATATATTTACGGCCACTGCTTCAGAAATGAGTGGGTTTCCCTTTATCCCCATTAACATTTCCGTTAATTTATCAAACCCAGGAACCACCTTTACAACCGTTCCGAATCCTACTGCGGCACTCGTGTTAATAATTGCGGTTACAGATCCGACCGCTCCTCCATTAATTGCTTTTACAAAGCCTTTGAATTTATGCACATTTAAAACCATTATAAGAACAATCCCGGATAGTAACGCAACGACAATATCCCATTCAAGTATATTTAATGTAATAAGAACGGAGAGCAAAGGCAACAAGGAAAGTAAAAAGTTTGGCATACTCCCTTCCTCTTCTGTTTTATTTTTTTCCTTTGGTTCTGTAAAGGTTTCCCCTTTATCGGTTAATTTCTTCTCTCTCCATCTTAAGTAAAAATAGCCTCCCCCAGCCATTACGATCGTACCAATGATCCCCATAATTGGCGCAGCCATGGGATCTGTATGAAAATAATCCATCGGAATCAAATTCTGAATTTGCGGTGTTCCTGGTACCGCTGTCATCGTGAATGTGAATGCACCAAGTGCAACAGTAGCCGGGATGAGTCTTCTACTAATATTAGCCTCCCGAAATAAGGTCAATGCAAGTGGATAAACAGCAAAGACGACAACAAATAAACTTACCCCACCATAGGTTAATACGGCTGCTGATACTAAAACCCCAAGGATTGCCCGTTTCGTACCAATCACCTTCGTTAATGCTACTGCCACTGATCTAGCCATGCCTGTGTTTTCCATTAGCTTTCCAAATATCGCCCCTAGCATAAAAACAGGAAACCAAGCTTTCGCAAAATCTACAAATCCACCCATGTACGTATCGGTATATGCATCCAACAAATCGAGGCCACCTGTTAAAGCTACCACCCCTGCAGCAATAGGCGCCACCCAAATAATAGACCAACCAAGATACGCTAATGCCATTAACACGATTAAACCAAGTATAATACCAAACATAAAACTCCTCCTCTACCCTGCCCCAGATTTTATACAATCTTGTAGCCTTGCCCACTACGTATCTAGTATTTCCGCCACTTTATTGTGCTGTATAACCTCCATCAAGCACAATTGCTTGGCCTGTTACCCCTTTTGCCTTATCACTTGCCAAGAACATTGCATAGTCGGATATTTCCTGAACCTCTAGTAGTCTCTTTTGTGGAACTAACGGGTATAAAACCTCCTCCAGTACTTTTTCTACAGGAACATTTCGGTTTTTTGCCAGATCTTCAAATTGCCCGCGGACAAGTGGTGTATCCACATATCCTGGACACATGGCATTTACGGTGATTCCATCTGCCGCACCTTCTAGAGCAGCAACTTTGGTTAAGCCAATAACTCCGTGTTTCGCGCTATTGTATGCTGCTTTACCTGCAAAGCCAATCAAGCCGTTGATCGACGCCATATTTATAATTCGTCCTGATTGTTGCTTCTTCATAATCGGGAATACATGCTTTGTTGCCATAAACGGGGCAACAAGCATGACTTTTGTGATAAACTCGAATTTTTCTGTTGGAAATTCTTCTAATGCTGCCACATGCTGTAGACCCGCATTATTGATTAAAACATCTAATCTGCCATACCGTTCTACTGTTTCATCAATTGTACGTTGCAATTCCGCTTCATTCGTGACATCACACTTCAATCCCATGCATTCAAAGCCCTGGTTTACTAATTCTTTGGTAACTTCGTCTACTTTCGCTTTATTAATATCTGTGAAGGCAACCTTTGCCCCCTGCTTTGCAAACTCCACACCTATTTCGTACCCAATTCCACTTGCCGCCCCGGTTATAAAAACCACTTTGTTTTCTACCATTTAAATTCCTCCCTATTCGTAATAAGTGGTGGCACTCTTTCAGCTGAAAAATCCTACACCTACAACATGCAAAAAACATGCCAACTTTTCTTAACGCTTGAAACCCTTATGCTACGGCCTTCTCAATTTACAGCATGTATATCCAGTTCCACATTCACGGAAACCATAGCTCGGCTTTTATGTAATCCCTTTCATAATCATGCAAATAAAAAATTCCACATTACCGGAAATGTTTCCGATTTAATGGAATTTTTTATAGGTTATATTTTTTCACTTTTTCATAAAAGCTGGACTTCCCAATTTGAAGTGCGTTTGCTGCTTGCATTTTATCGCCATCGTACTTTTTCAAGGCATTTTGGATTGCTTGTTTTTCTGTATGTTCTAATATGTCCTTTAGCTTTTCGCTTTGGTGCATGGAAGCATTGCCTAGCAAATGATCAGGTAGATCGTCAGAAGCAATTATTTCCTTGTTTGTCAGATGAACGGCAGATTCAATAACATTTTCTAGCTCTCTAATATTTCCAGGCCACTCGTAATGCATATAATGCTCTAAAACCTCGGTTGAAAAATCTGTTACCCTTTTCCCCGATCGTTTGGATACTTTATCTAAAATAAACTTGGCTAGTATTCTTATATCATCTTTCCTTTCCCTGAGTGGAGGAATTTCTAATCGAATTACATTCAAGCGATAAAATAAATCTTCCCGAAAGCGATTATCTGCTATCATTTTTTCTAAAGATTGGTTTGTAGCAGATATTATGCGCACGTCAACTTTCCTGGGCTTTGTCGCACCAATTGCTTCTATCTCGCCCTCCTGCAAAGCTCGCAGAATCTTTACTTGCGCCCCTAATGGCATATCTCCAATTTCATCAAGAAATAAGGTGCCACCATCAGCCAATTGAAACTTTCCTAACTTGCCACCTTTTCTTGCATCTGTAAAAGCCCCTTCTTCATACCCAAAAAGCTCAGATTCTAATAAATTCTCTGGGATGGCAGCACAATTCACCTTTATAAAGGGTTTGTTATTACGTTCACTCAAGTGATGGATACTATGGGCAAACAGTTCCTTGCCTGTGCCGCTCTCCCCTGTAAGCATAATCGAAACATCACCCGGAGCGACTTTTTTAATTTTATTCTTTATTATATTTAAGGAAGAGGAGCTTCCTACAATATCATGCAGGGAATACGTATTGCCGTACTGATTTCGCAACTGGTTCCGATAGTGCTCCAGTTCCAGCAAAAGATCCTTTATATGACTATTCATTTTTAACCATTCTTCTGTGTCACGGTAAAGTACGGTACCAACCGCTCCAATCACCTTTCCCTCTGAGCGCACGGGGATTCTATTCGCTATCATATGATTCCCTCGGATATATTGAAGATCGGCAATTTCCTCATTTCCACTTTTGGCAACAATATGCATTCTCGTGTTTTCAATGATTCCTGTGACATGTACACCAATAGCTTCTTCCTTTTTAACGTCAAGAAACTCACAGTAGCTATTATTTAAGTAAGTGATCAGCCCCTCACGATCTACAACAACTAAGCAATGATATGCATTTTCGCAAACGGTTTCAAAAATTTCCTCCTTATAATCTTCCTTAAAAGGCAGCATTTTTATCCCCCCTTCTCTTCTAGAAACCAGCTATACTCTATGGCAAACTCTCATAAACTAGTACGTCATCAGATTAAAATGTCCTGCCACCAATCCGCTTTAATAAAACTTTTTTCCAGCTATCAGCAAGCAGTTCACATTTTGCTAGCTCGTTTGCCAACTGGAGATCTCCCTTGTTTTGATGCATGACTTCATTACAGGCGGCAATTGTCCAATTCGGGTGTGGGCGATCAAGTAATACTAAATCCGTCCCGGCTTGAATCTCCCCTTCCTGTAACACACGAAAATACCAGCCTGTCTTTCCGGTCTTGAGCATGTTTAATGCCATTTTCTTATCTAGGAACCTAGCATCCGATTTAGGATGGGATACTTGCAGTACAGTATTTCCGACAGCATAAGTATCGCCAATACAGACCGTTTGCTCCGCCATTTCCAATACAGCCATATCCTCTCCAAATTCACCAAAATCAGTAAACGGTATATCCATTAATTCATTCCAATAAGTGTAGTGCTGAATTGGATAGCAAAAAAGGGCCTTATCTAAATTATCTGTTGCTTTATTGCCTTCCAACCCCGTTTTCCTGACAAACGTCTTTATTTCAGAATGTGGAGCAAATCTGTAATGGTCCCCAATATATATTTTATGTACATAAGGCTCCTCCATTATCTCACCTGCTTCATGTATGATATAGTATCTTTATTCTATAATGAAAAATAATGTATCAAAAGTATAACATAGACAAACTGGAGGAATATAAAATGGCTGAATATAAGAAAGCAATTTTTGCTGGTGGATGTTTCTGGTGTATGGTGAAACCATTCGATCAGTGGGACGGAGTACAACAAGTCATTTCAGGTTACACAGGCGGGCATGTAGAGAACCCCACCTATGAGCAAGTAAAAGCTGGCGACACTGGCCATTACGAAGCAGTCGAAATCACATACAATCCTGAGATAATCTCTTATCCTGAAATACTAGAATTATACTGGCATCAAATCGACCCTACCGATGACGGCGGGCAATTTCAAGACCGTGGTGATTCTTATCGCGCAGCTATTTTTTATAGTGATGAAGCACAGCAGGAAGCCGCTGAACTTTCCAAACAAAAGCTTGCAGCAAGTGGTCGCTTTACCAAACCAATCGTGACACAGATTTTACCTGCAGCTACATTCTACCCCGCCGAGGAGTACCATCAGGACTTTTATAAGAAAAATGAGCAAGAATATAAGGAAGATCGGGCAAAATCAGGTAGGGATGAATTTATTGAAGAGAACTGGAAATAATTCCATCCTTTTATATGGAAGGGTCTAAGTGGTCACCGCTCTTTTTAAATAGCTAAGTTCTATCTATCACTCATCGCGAGATAGTAGTATAATAGCCTTTGTATATTTTTTTAGATTAGGAGCGGATGTTTTGTTCAATCGGGATTCTCTAACACCATTAAAAATGCTTTTATTTAGCTTCCATGCGACGAATACAATCATTCTTAGTTATCTACCGTTGTATTTAAAATATAAGGGGTTAAATGGGACAGAAATAGGATGGGTGCTAGCCGTCGGGCCACTTGCATCCATCTTTGCCCAACCGTTTTGGGGATATATGAGTGATAAATTTAAAACCGTCAAACGAATAATTCAAATATGTGTTGTGGGCCTTCTGGTTACAAGCGTTATCTTTTTCCAAATGAATACTTTACTTGCGATCATCCTAATGGGCGCTATTTTCTACTTTTTTGTAACGCCTATTGGGGCTTTGGGAGATAGTTTAGCCCAGAGGCGTGCAGAGCATTTCGGTGTTTCATTTGGTGCCATTCGCTGGTGGGGATCGGTAGGTTTTGCCACTTCTTCTTTAATCATCGGAGAAGTTCTTACAAGAGTAGGAATTGAATACATGATTATTCCATTTCTATGCTTCGGGGTCCTTGCCTTAATTGTTACCTTTTGGCTTACGGATGTTAAAGTCGACTCGGAACCTGTTAAATTAAAAGATGTAAGTGCGATTATTAAAAATAAGTCGTTTGTTATCTTCTTGTTCCTTATTTTGTTTTTAACCATTACACATCGAGCAAATGACAGTTATATTGGCCTTTATATTTCACAGCTTGGCGGGAGTGAAGGATTGGTCGGCTTTGCTTGGTTTACCGGAGTATTAACAGAAGCGCTTGTGTTTGCTACAGCGGGTTTTTGGTTCCGAAAATTTCATCCACTTGTGTTCATAATAGTTGCTGGTGCTATTTACAGCGTCAGATGGTTTATTTACGCGTCTGTTGATAACCCGCTTCATATTATTGGATTGCAATTTCTACATGGGTTAACGTTCGGTGTTTTCTATCTTGCAGCGTTTAATTATGTTTCGAGACTTATCCCAAGGCTATTACAATCAACTGGCCATCTGGTCTTTTTTGCGACTTTCTTTGGTGTATCAGGAATTGTCGGATCATTAGTGGGAGGTTCCATTATTGATTCGCTTGGAGGCGAAACGTTGTACTTGGGAATGGGGATTCTAGCAACAATGGGAACGATCTTAATTACCCTTTATCATCTGTTACCATTTGGAAAAGAAGCATATGTGCATCAACGAGATCGTTAAAAAAGGCTGGAGCAATTGCTCCAGCCTTTTTTCTACCTATTAAAACTAACTTAAAAAGATAAAGTACAGTACAAAGATGACAAATAATAGATACATAATCGGGTGTATTTCTTTACCGCGCCCTTTTAACAGCATGGTGATTGGATAGAAGATAAATCCAATGGCAATTCCTGTTGCGATGCTATAGGTTAATGGCATTGTGACAACAGTTAAGAATGCTGGTACGGCAATTTCGAATTGGTCCCACTCAATATCTTTCAGAGAAGCTGCCATCAAAACACCGACAATAATAAGCGCAGGGGCTGTTACTTCATTTGTGACGATACTTAAAAGTGGTGAGAAGAACAATGCTAATAAGAAGAATCCAGCTGTGACCACAGCGGTAAATCCTGAACGTCCACCTGCTCCTACCCCTGCAGTAGATTCTACATAAGAGGTTGTAGTAGATGTTCCAAGTGATGCCCCAACAACCGTTGCTGCAGAATCTGCAAACAATGCTTTACCAGCACGCGGAAGTTTATTGTCCTTCATCAATCCAGCCTGTGTGGCTACTGCTACAAGCGTACCTGCAGTATCAAAGAAATCAACAAATAAGAATGTTAAGATGACGACAAGCATTTCAAGTGTGAAAATATCACCGAAATGTGAGAATGCTTGACCAAAAGTTGGTGCAAGACTAGGTACTTCCCCAACAATTCCACCTAATCCCTGTGGTGGAGAGATTAATCCAACGATCATGCCGACAATAGCCGTAATAACCATTCCATAAAAAATACCGCCTTTAAACCCTAATGCAAGTAAAATTACAGAGATTATAATACCAAATACAGCAAGCAATACAGTCGGCGAAGTTAAATCACCAAGAGCTAGCAATGTAGCATCATCTCCAACGATAATGTTGGCATTCTGAAATCCCACAAACGCAATGAATAAACCAATACCTGCACCCACAGCCATTTTCAAGTTGGCCGGAATTGCGTTAATAATTTTTTCCCTTAGGCCCGTTAATGTTAAAACGATAAAAATAAGTCCAGAAGCTAACACACCTGAAAGAGCTGTTTCCCAAGGAATGCCCGATCCTAGTACAACCGTATATGCGAAAAAGGCATTTATTCCCATTCCCGGTGCAAGGCCAATTGGATATCTCGCGATAATTCCCATAAACAATGTACCAACTGCAGCGGCAATCGCAGTTGCTGTAAAGATTGCCCCTTGATCCATTCTGGTAACACCTTCAGGTAATTGATCGATACCTTCTAACGAAAGTGTTGACGGGTTAACAAATAAAATGTAAGCCATAGCCAAGAAAGTGGTAAGCCCGGCCATAAACTCCGTTCTATAATTTGTTCCTAATTCTTCAAAGCGAAAATACTTTTTCACGCCTTTTCCTCCTCTTTCCTATCATGCTTAAAATAGAAAAACGCGCATGATCAGTGACCAGGCGCGTTTCTAAATGCAGAAAAGACGAATAAGGTAGCTAAACGGGTTCTCCCGCAATCTACAATAATGGCTTTTCTGCGTAGTCAGATCATTTACGGCGATCTGGTAGAAACTCTGGGCCATATTCCCTAAATTATACGCATATCTATTAATTCCTTATTTATAATACTAGTTAATGTAGCTTAAGTCAACCAAAGGCGAACGATATTCTTATTGAAAGCGTTATTGTTCGTTTAACAAGAAATCCAACCAACTATCAATTAAAACGAATAACTATCCAGTGGATCGCAATCAAGCTTATATTTCATATGGAGTTCCGGTCATTAAGTCCAAAAGGAGGTATACCAGTTTAGGGAGGATAATCTTCATTTTCATTATTGAACTCTATTAATCTTCGCCCCAATTCATTGTTTCGATATCGATTAACCAATGTCTGCGCAGCATAAATGCCCTTTCTGTTCCAGCTAATGCGGCTGCAATACCAATTGCAAAGTTAGTCCAAACTGACAATGTGATTGGAGATACAAATGTACCTATATTGTCAGCGACCCATGGGATCTTAGAGAGTGTCTCCATTAGTTGAGGTAAACTTAAGGCTATTGATAGTAATAAGATGATTATCGCCATTATTGCGATAAAAGAACTGAATTTAGGGAATCGCTTATGCACCAACATACGAAACCCTCTGATTGAACGTTTATCTGGATAGATGGAATAGGTCTCTTTTTCATCTGAAAAATATAAGATACGATTAATTCCATAAGAATTGTTTTTTATTTCAATTACACCATTAACCACTGGAAAAGCTGCTGGAAGCTTAGAGAAGGCTATATGCCTACCATTATGGTATAAATCAACACTGGCCTCTTCTGTAAAATATCTTGATTTTATCGCGTAATATGTTTTCTCACCCATTTCATTGGTTATTTCCATGTGAAGTAATGAGTGTGTAAAGATATTCCATATCCGATATCTTTTCAAAAGATGGCCATCACCTTCTTTTACTTTTTTCATTTTTCTCCGACGTCTACCTTGGCGAATAAAACGAAACATGAGACATATACACCTTCCTTTTACTTTAACGTTCGGACTTTATAGTTAGGTGTGAGGTATCTGCTTCACACCTAAAAATCACTCCGTTTTTCGTAACAGACTATTCTCTGGAGTCAACTCAGGTCCAGAGCGGCGTGTAAGGAGCCACACAATTATGGTGAGGAAAACGAGAACAGTAATGGGAAGAAATACGATTTCCGATCCTCCTGCTTCAGCTGCTTGAGCGACGTCAGCCATAGGATCCGTGCGTAGAACTGTTACTAGGACAAAGTTCAGTGCGTTATTTATTGCATGTAGAACAATGGCATACTCCAAACCCCCAGTGCGCCAGGTCATCAGTGCAAGGGAAACACCGATAACAATGTAATATAAATTGAACCAAAGATCTGTCGATAGATGAATAGCAGCGAACAATACGCTTGAAACTACGATACCGACTACGAGTGAGGCTCGAGCATTGCGCACCCAACTGGAAGCAATCCGGAATACAAGTCCACGAAAGCCATACTCCTCTCCAGCACTTTGCAGTGGCACAATTAATAGACTTACAGCAAAATAAACAAGCAGATCAGCAATACTCCATTCTGTGATAGTGTAAGGAGCATACCAATTAAAGAAGACCATACAGACTGTCCAAACCGGAAGAATAAGTAACAATGCACGACCAAAAACCTCTAGACGGAAGATTGAACGAACAGAGTGCAGTATGGAGCCTTTTATTCCGTAAAGCCAGCGCTGTAGCAACATACTCCACGGAATAAGCATGGCGATTGCAAGAAAATTACTTGCCATGAATATTGGGGTATAGTCTGTACCCCCGCCTGCTGGATTAACCCTCCCAAATATGCGTTTATCAATTTCGCTTCCAATTAATGAGAATACGATGACAAAGAAGTACATCCCCCCAATAAGAAGCAAAAAAGCTAGAAGGCCACGCAGAATGCGACGCTTACTACTAAGAAGCACACGATGGTAAGGAACTTTTTCTGGCACGGGACCGGTCTCTCGGTTTAGTTTTGCCATTATTGAAATTTCCTCCTTTGATATGTCTTGGCAGCCGTCGAAGAGAATTACATAATCATTTTTAAAACGCTTTTTATTAACTTTGCACTGTATTCTTCAAGATTTAGTTTATTTTCATATTGAGGTAATGAGATGGAGCCTGATATAGCCCCTCGAATGACAATCCCAATTACTTCAGGATCAAACTCACCAAATTCTTTAGTCTCTTGTCCTCTGTGAAGAATTTCTTTCAACATAACATTTAATTCATCTTCATCTTCCACTTCGACCAGATAATAAGGAACATTGTCTGGTGTACGTCCATTAAAGACAATTTCAAGTAATGCAATGTTATTCGCGCGGTTTGTCCCCTGGTATGCTAAACTCGCTTCAATAAAAGCCATTAATTTTTCCATGTATGTTTGATTCTGTTCTACTTTTTCTTTAATAAAAGCTCTTTCCTGTTCAACTAAATACATTAAAGTATTTCTCATCAAATCTTCCTTGCCAGAGAAATGATAAGATATAAGACCCGTACTTACATTTGCTTTATCTGCTATTTTGGAAAGACTCGTGCTAACATAGCCAATTTCAGTTAATACTGCAATTGCAGCTACAATAATTTGTTCTCTTCGTGCATCAGCGATTAGATATTGTTTTTCCATAAATTCACCTACTTTTCATTTTATTGATCATTCATATTAAAATTTGATCGACCAATCAGTTTTATGTTAACACTTTTATGGTCTCTGTCAATGTTTATAAAATGAAACTTCATTTGGTGGGGGGTAACTCCATTACTATGTAAGACCTTTACTAGGAATCCTATATAGGTTTTTGGGATTTAAAGCTTTAATAGTACGCGCACAACTAAAAAAGCACCCAACTGCTGGATGCCTTTTCTTGTTTTTTTTCCGATATTCTTGTATATAAAAATCTTAAGCTTTGGTATAAAAACGCTAAAGCCCTTGCAAATCTTATTGCATAACCTCTTTCACATACTGGGTAATCTCTTCACTTTGTTTATCAAGGTTTTTAATGTCTTCCATAAATTCCACCATTACCTGAGACTGGTCATCTGTAGAGGTGGAGATTTCTTCAATACTATGTTTAAGATTACTGATGCTTGTCTGTATTTCAGATAAAGACTGTCCTATTGTGCCAACTGCTTCTTTTGTGCCATCAGAAAGTTTGCGAATTTCATCTGCTACCACACCGAAACCAAGACCTGCTTCGCCAGATCGAGCAGCTTCGATGGCTGCATTTAATCCTAATAGATTTGTTTCTGTTGAAATACCTTCAATCAACTGAACAACTTTACTAATTTCTTCTGAGTTAGCTGTTGCGATAGAAGCTTGATCGTTAATATTGTTGCTTGTTGCGGATAGTTCTTCTGCCTGTGCAGCTACATGCTCTACTTTTCCTTGCAGGCTGTTAATGATTCCTCGAAGCTCTAATAGCTCATTGCCAACTTCCTCTTCTTCCTCGAGTGTCGTACTAATCATCAGGGCTCCGATAATCTCTCCATGTTCATCTTTTAGTGGAGAAGATGAGCTTTGTATCGCGACACCAACATATTTTTTTGGAATATGTTCGTTTGTTTTTTCTCCAGCTATCGCTTTTAATAGAGCTTGATTTTCCTCTTTCATAGCAAAGTCACCGGCTTTCACTCCGATGTCATAGCTTTTTGAAGGTGAAAAGTAGACATAGTTCTCTTTATCTGTTACTGCAATAATTGTATTCTCACCGAGTATTTCCTTTAATAAAGGAGCAATACTCACCATCGCTTTAAGTGTTGGATGCATGTGTTTCAATCTCCTTAATTTTGTTTTGTAATCTTTTTCATTGAACTCACGATTTTTTTACTCTTGTTGTCAAGATTTTGGATATCATCCATGAACTCAACCATAATTTTAGATTGTTCTTCTGAAGACGAAGATACTTCATTAATACTCAAGGTAAGATTTTCAATACTGGAACGAACCTCACTTAGTGATTTGCCAATCGTTTTGACAGCTTCTCTTGTGTTATCTGATAGTTTTCGGATTTCATCTGCCACTACACCAAAGCCTTTTCCGGCTTCTCCTGATCGAGCTGCTTCTATTGCGGCATTTAAACCGAGAAGATTTGTCTGATTGGAAATTTGGTCAATTAATTGAACGACTTCTCCAATATGCTTGGAATTCTCATTCGCATTGGTTGCCTGTTCATTAATATCACTGCTTGTAGCTGATAATTCTTCAGCTTGTGCTGCCACATGCTGAACTTTTCCTTGAAGACTGTCAATTACCTGGCTAATGCTTTCTACTTCTTTATCTAATCGGACTTGGTGCTCTAACGTTCTACTCATTGATAGTAATCCTACGATTTCGCCCGATTCATCTTTAATTGGTAAAATGTCCGTAACAACAGGTACACCAAAAATTGTCGGATCCATCGTAGCATCTTTTACTTTTTCACCTTTTATAGCACGCGCATATGGTTCAATATCAGGAATAGCAGGGGTACCTACTGCAACATCAAGTTTAATCTTTGTAGATGGTTCGAAATAAACAAATTTCTCTGTATCAATAATCCCTAATGCGGCAGTAGGTCCAAGGGTATCTTTAATGATAGGTGCTAGATTAACGACTGCCTGTAAGTTGCTGTTCATAGTTAAGCTCCTTTTTTGACTTTTACATGTTTTAACTGTTTTAATATCGGCAGTTTTAATGGAAAAGTGAAGGAATTTGTCGAATTTTGATAAGGGCCAACTTGCATTTTAAATAGACCGGGAAGTAGGAAGACTTTCTAGCAGCTATACTTTTATTCACAAAAAAGACCTTAATTCTTCACAATATATAAAGAATAAAGGTCACATTTTTAATATAGTAACTAAATTTGTGCTGAATCAATCTTTTCCTCATTAGAGCGTTTATTACCTTTGTAAATGAAATAAACAGCAATTATCATAAATAACATTGCAACAAGTCGTTCCCAGTCTAAAGGTATTACTAAACTATCGAACCAACCGAAGTGATCAATAATCACACTAATTGCAAGCTGTCCGCTGATGACTGCAACATTGGTCGCTACGACACCAATTCTCGGAACAGCAATGACTGAGAGGAGTAAGAATGCCGTCCCTAAAAACGCTGCGCTTAACTGCCAAACTGGTGCCGAAAAGATCCCTAATACATTACCTTGACCAAAAAATATAATAATAACTGTCAGAAACACTAACCCAGTTAACATCGTTAAAAATGTCGTTTCAATTGTCCCTGCTTTACGGCTGAAAGTTCCGTGCACGGATGATTGTGCACTTAATGTAATACCACCTAATAAAGTAAATAAAATCATTAATATTTCCATTATTAGACCTCCTAGTTAATTAATATAAGGGCAATGACCATAGAAATTACTGCAAATATTTTTTCTTTATTAATTTTGGTTTGTTTAATACCAAGCCAACCATAGTGCTCAATAACCATACTCATGATTAGTTGGCCTATAATTACTGTCACCATCGTTATCCCTACACCAACAAATGGAACACTAATAACAATAGCTGTTAAATATACAACACCTAAGATTCCTCCAAGTAGAGACCATTTTGGTGCTTCCATTGCGTAGGAAAGCCTCCCCTTCCCAAAAAATAACCATAATAGTCCCATGAGGAGAGTGCCCATAAAGAAGTTATAAAAACTGGTTTCCAGCTCTCCTATTGTTTCTCCAAGTTGACCATATATTGCACTTTCGAAGCTAAGTGCTGTTCCTGCTAATACTGCTAAAATATAAGCTAAATAACGCATGAAATAACAACCTCCTCAATTTTCATATTTAAATATCAGAAATATACAACTCAACTTAAATTTCCGGCCTTTGCTAATCGAGAAATTAAACCTTCATTTGGTTTCATAATTAAATTGACATATCGGGCTTTCCCAATATGCCAATTTAAAAATTGGTATTACTTTTCTCATGTAGCGTTTGAATCTGTATGTTACCCATTATTTTGATTAATTAGTTTAACAAAGGTATCCACAAAGGATTGAAGGAATTGGATTGTATCCTCCTTATTAATTTTGCCATCCTCATCTAACAATGTTGCAACATTTGCTAAATATACCTCTGGCTGCTGAACAACCGGCATATCTAAAAACACAAGAGATTGTCTTAAGTGGTGATTAGCCCCGAAACCGCTCAAGTTTTTAGGAGAGTTACTAATTACAGCAGCTGGCTTACCTTTCCATACACTATCTTTCATCGGACGGGAACCCACATCCATAGCATTTTTTAATACACCAGGGACAGAACGATTGTACTCTGGGGTAACAAATAGTACAGCTTCAGATTCTTTGACTTTGTTTCGAAAATTCCTCCATGATTCAGGTGGCTTATTCCCATCATCAAGATCTTGATTATACAACGCCAGCTCACCAATTGGGATGATTTCCGTCTCAAATTCACTAGGGAACAAATCCATCACGTTCTTTGCAACCTTTCTGGAGAAAGATTCTTTGCGTAATGATCCTACTAATACTGCGATTTTTCTCATTTTTAGCACCTCTCGCTTGTTATTAAAATGAATAATCTCCTAATCTGTAAATGACAGATTGAGTCGTTATCAAACTACTCCATTCATGCAATACTGGGCTTTAATCTAAAAGACACACTAAATTTTTATGGTGTAAACCTTTTTGCTTCACTATCATTTGGATAATCTATTTGATTCGGATTGTAGCTTAATAATTCAATTAGCATTCCCCAAGGTGTACGACCATACACGAAACCTCCCGCTCCGTCCTCTGCATCACCTAATAGCTCTCCCGGTTCTGTTAATAATTCTCCGCCAGCTTCAACAAAATTTTTAGCTGCTTGCTGAAGGTCATTAACATAAAAAGCACAATGCTGCACACCAAGATCAGAAACAATAACAGGTTCTCTTTGTTCTGTATTTTTAAAATTAAAAAGTTCCATGCTAGAGCCATTTTCGAAAGAAAGCATGCGCAAATGAATAACTTTCGCTCCTTTTTTAAGTCCTAATGTTTTTTCAACATCTTCTCCTTGAAGCGGTTCATCACTTAATTTCTTATTATCATAAGAAATCTTAGCATTAAAAGCTTTCTTCAAAAATGTAGTAGCTTCTTCAATATCTGGGACAGTAACGCCTACATGATCAATTCCTCTCGTATTATTTTCCATAAAATAATCACTCCCTAAATTAAATTTTATTTGCATGTGCATACATATTAATGCGTATAATACGATAAGTCAAGCCATAGACAATTTAACAGATCTTTAAAATGCACTCACTTGGAAGTTTTGATATAGATTAAAAAGCCGCTTTAGCTTTCCTAATCAACAAGCCTTTTAATATTTTCTGCATCTTTTTCCCCCATTTGTTTCTGCAAACTTTCACTTATTAACAGTTGCATCTCCTTAATAAATTGTTCTCCTTTTTTCAAGAGAAAGATATCAACAGATCGTTTATCAACTGCATCTTTTTTGCGTTCTACTAACGACTCACCTCTATATTGTTCCAATCTTGTAACTAAGCGTGACAATGCGCTGTGACTGAGACCTACTTTAGGCACTAATTCTGATAACCTCATCTTTTTTTGTTCTGATTGTGCCAAGTAATATAAAAGGTAAAACTCTTTAATTCCTAATTGGTAATGACTCTGAAGTGTGTAATCCATCGCTTTCAATATACGCTCATGATATTTTGTCAAATTAATCCATGCATTAAACAACTCATTATTATTCATGATTACAATCCTTTCTAATCTCTGTATTAGCAATATTATATCACAGCTATTTTACATGCATGCGCAGGCAAACGCCTCAAAAAGAAGAATCGGCCTTTACTGTCAGTGGATCCCCGGGGCTTACTACCAAGTAAAGGCTGTCTCTACGATTATTGAAAAATAAAAAAAAGAGATATTGCTTTTTACACAATATCCCTCTTTAAATAAATATTATTAAATCTTACTCCCACTCAATCGTAGCTGGTGGCTTGCTCGTAATGTCATACACTACCCGGTTAATGTGTTCTACATCGTTTACAAGGCGTGTGGATACTCTTTCAAGTACATCTAGAGCGCCAAGGGTTTCAGATGATTTTTACTTATTAACAAACAGTCATATCCACTCAATTTCAAAATGTATTGTGACTCTCATTTATCACAGTATTTGTTCATTCAATTGTAGCAGGTGAAAGGGTGTTTTACAACATTATTCACTTTCAATAATGGACAAGTAACTTGTAAAATATAAAGTCCACAAGCGTACTTTATGAAGAATAGTGTTCACCTATTTATAAAGGAATAAATTTGTAATACATCTTCATTTATATCAGTAAAATACTTCTTCATAATACTAGACCTCATGTTACCCTTGTTTGGTAAAGATAAAGTTTTATGTGCCTATCGATATTCTCAATAATAAGTCAGATACATAATCATAACTTATATTCAATTGGAGCCAACCAAAGACTCTACCTTCGTAACTAACAAATGGCAGTGGGATTTACTTTTTCTCCACCTACGAAATATAATCACAACTTCAATTATATATGAGTGTTAGGACAAAGGACTTTTTCAAGTTATCCTCCTGCATTAAACCACTTTTGAAATTCACAAAATTTATATTTCTAATTTATAATGCAACTTAAATTTTTCCTTTTAACTTAATTCTTCCTTAATATATCAACGTTTTCAATGACAATTGAGGACCATCTAAGTTAAATCGATTATAGGCAACTATACATAAGAGGTTATCATAAAAAAGGAAAGTTCTTAGCTGCATGAAGTAGCTGAATTTCCATTCACCATGACCATGGTAGATATTCTTCCCCAATTTCTCTCACAACAATATATGACAACAAACTAGGTATATCTTTGAACCATCCTAAGTATTGGAAGTTAAAGTTAGATTAATTTTTTCTCTTTGATATATTTATTATCTTGATCATGATATTTGTTCAAAAACCCCAGTATTGTTTGTTTTTCAATATACCCATCAACATTTGCATGAATGTATAGGCATATAGCAATATAAATCGCTTCTTGAATCTCTTTAAGGTCATCTTTTTGTAAGCTATTTCTTGTTATATTAGGAATTACGTCTGGATTTATAATATTTATACTCATATCCTTTAAGTGTAAGTTCTTTAATCTAAATGGAATATTTAAAGTTACATTTTGTACAAATACATTTCTAACAAATAATTTATATTCAGTATCTTTAAATAAAGGCATTTTTTCTACTGAAAGAAACACGTTGTTTTTATCAAGGTTATAAACTATTTTTTCTTCAATTTCAGTAAAAGTAGATGCATATTTATCTAAACCATATTCCGAAAAATCATCCAAATTTAAATTCCAAATAATATCTTCACCAGAATCAACATAGCCCTCAAATGCATTATCCATGATTTCTTCTTTAGCAATAATTGTAATAAAGCTTGGATCAAACCTATCTATGTATAGTTCCATCGCTTCTTTAGGATTGTCAAAAATCTTCATAATATCTTCTAATTCATATCTATCTTCAACTATTGGGAAATTTAAAACGGTTAACCTATCATTAGTTAAGAAATCTATTAAATGAAATGAATCATTATTTTCATCTAAAGGAAACAAGTTCTCACCATCAAAAATAATAGGTTCACCTTTAAAATGCAGATTTTCCAATTTGTTCGTGTATACATTATTAATATTTCCAAGAACAGTGACTTGTCCATCAATATTATTCAAGTATTTATTTAGTTTAAAATTTTTATGACTTTCACTAGTATTATATAAAAGGTTTTTTACTACTATTTTTTCCTCTTCTACTTTGTTTACAAATATTAAATCAACATTATCAGTAATAAAATTACTACTTAAAAAATGCAATATCTTGTCTTCTGTACTAGATTGACGCTTTCTTGCATAAATAAATAAATTATCTTCCCATGTGTCTTCTTTTTCCCATACCTTGATGAACTGGTCATATTTTAATATTACTTCTGTTCCTTCATCTACATATTCAGTATTTTCATTTATAGTTACAAATTCATCATACTTACTTAGATCGACTTGGTATAGAATTGATCCGTTTATAGGTCTGGTTTTAACTGTAACTTCATCAGACATCATAAAACTTGCTAAAAATCCAATTCCATAATTTCCAATAGCATCATACTTATATCCTTTAAGTTTATAATCATCGGAACTATAAAATGAAGCACCCAATCTTAAAAAGTAATTCTTTAATGTATACAAATCCATACCCATTCCATTATCTTTAACAATTACTTTATTCTTACTTTTATCTAATATTACTTTTATTTCTGGTTTAAACTCGCTATCACCAAACTCCCGTTTTTTATCTAGTATTTCTTTTTTCAGATTACAGGCGTCAATTGAATTTTGAATTAGTTCTCTTAATCCATACACCTTATCACCATAGAGATTATGCCCCATTAATAGCTGGGTAATTTGGTTATAATTTACGCTAAACTTCATATCAGAAATAGTATAGCCTTCCGATTCAATGAATGAAAAAACTTTAGGATGGAGCATTATCCTATAATCCTCAGAAAATTCGCGAGTTAAATCATTCGCATTATTAATTTCCTCATTTATCCATTCAATATAACTCAGTATTTTTCTATGGATATATGGACTTTTGCACCTACCATGTAACTCTATAAACTTAAGCCCATTATGTGACTGTTTGATTTTCTCAGTATTATCAATAGAGAAATGTTGCACCCATTCATCATTACTAATTCCTTTTGGTGATACAGCATCGTATAAAACTGGCGGCGTTCTTTGACTATCAAAATCAAGTATATCAGCCAACCGAAGTACAACAGCGCAAAATTGAGAATTGAAGGAATAATCCCCTTTCAAACTGTACTCACTAATATTTTCTTTTATCCAATTTATATCTTCGGTGTGTGATTGACAAATTAAAGCTAACTCAGTTTCGAAAGTAGTTGAAGGCATATTTGGTAGAATTAAGTCTTTTTTTAGATTTTCCTTAATAAATTCCGCCGATCTTATAGCATGTACTTTCCTTATATATTCTTGATTAGCTAGTGTTTTATCCCCTTCAAATTTTTCAAGCACAGAGTCATAATTTATTTCTCTATACTCTATATCTCCTTTTTCTATTTTAATAATTTCATCCTCCGAAACAGCCATCCCTACGTCATGTAACAGCGCAGAATATGCTAGTAACAATAGCTCAAATTCATTTATGCTATCTATATCAGGTATTAGCTTTTCCATATAGTTCATTATTCTAAAAGAATGCTTTACATCATGCATAGTATAATAGGGAAATACCATACTTATACGGTTATTTAGCAAAGGTTCAACTTTACGGTAAACCGATAAAAAGTTATTATATAGTTGTTCGTTTTTCTCTTTAACAATTTGTAGTATCCCCAATGTCTCAATAGTTAAATCTTTCATTATTTATTCCCCCAATTATTATAAGGCAAAGTAAAATTATAAAACTGTTTAATTACCAGTTTTATAATTAAATTGTATCATATTCAGAGCTGTAAATTATTAAGGATTATAAGTAACATATTCTATTAGCAAAATAAGAAAAAGTGTATAGTGCAAAATAAAAGTAGTGAGAATTGCAAAGAAAATCTTAGAACCCTGCAATTCTTAAAAGCAAAGAAAAAAGGCTTGCCAGCCTAATCAAAAAACCCTACCGTTAATGATGACGAATCAAATAATGGTGGAGGGATTGAAAGGATGCTGGCAATGCCTGAAGTTAATCATATCAAAAAAATGAGAAATGAGAAATCATTATCAATCAACGAAATATCAAGAAGAACAGGGTTCAGTTGGGAAACGGTAAAAAAATATGCTGATGAGGACCAACTTCCTTCGGAAAACTTTTCTAAAAAGGGAGGAATGATGTACGAGGGAAAATGGGGAGAGATTGTTTCTGATTGGTTGTTGGAAGATCACGCTTTAAAAAAGAAGTTACGACGTAATAACAAAATCATCTACCAACAGTTAAAGAAACTCCACTTTCCCGGATCTTACCGAACTGTGTGTAACTATATTGCAGAGTGGCGGGAAAAACGCATGGAAGATGGCGAAACAATCAAGGAGGAATTTGACCGATTGACCCATCCTCCAGCTGAAGCGCAGATTGATTTTGGCACAACGGAAGTCATTCAGGACGGTAAAGCGAAAGACATTCACTGTCTGATCATGAGTCTTCCATACAGTAATGGAGGTTACACTGTCCCCCTTCCGGGGGAGAATCAGCAATGTTTTCTGGTTGGGTTGAAAGCATTATTTACACAGTTTGGGCGTGTCCCCCGAAAGTTACGGATTGATAACCTGGCTGCCGCCGTAGTAAGGGCAAGAGGAAAACATGGAGATACGATATTCACAGAATCCTTCCTGAAGTTCGCAAGTCATTATGGTTTTGAACCTCAGGCATGCAATGCAAGAAAGGGGAATGAGAAAGGCCATGTCGAGAATAAAGTTGGCTATGTAAGATATAACTTCTTTACTCCTTCTCCAGTAATCCGAGACCTAGATCACTTACAGGAAATGTTAACACAGAAGTCAAGGGAGGATCATAAACGCAAACATTATAAAAAAGGAGAGCCGATACAGGACCTTATCAAGGAAGAGAAAAAGTATTGCTTAGCTTTGCCGGAAAATGATTACCCGGTATTCAAGAAGGAAACGGTATCAGCCAATAAATATGGAGAGGTCCTTATTGATGGTACAGCCATCCATATTCCTACCAGTTACCATTATAGCCAAGTGTACTTGATTACTTATTGGGATTCCTACAAGGTGGTCTCACCGAACGGTGAGGTGTTGGGTGAAGGTCCACGACCTTACATGAATAAATCTCGTGAATTGCCATGGTTATTCGTATTGGGGATGTGGAGAAGGAAGCCACGCTCCGTGTCTCACTCTAGGTACTTCCCCTACTTGCCCGGAAGAATAGCTAATTATTTAAGTATCGAATCCCAGGCGATCCAGAAGGATCGAATAGAATGGTTAATGAGTCAGATTGTCACCTATAGTATGAATGAAATTAATGAACTATTTTATGAATTGCTTCCTTCAAAGGACAATTCAACTTTAGAATCTGACCCTCATCCCTATGAAGTGAACTGGAATATTTATGACTCTCTGCGTCCAACGAACCCTGTAGCTGAAGGGGCGGTGACTATTCATGAGTGATCGATTAAAAGAAATGTGCAAATCACTTCGTTTGGCCTATGTGGCAGATATTTATGAAAAGGTGCCTTTCGAGAACCCCACTCAGTATCTGGAGACCTTATTCCAGCAGGAATTCCAACTCCGCGATACAGCAAAGGGGGAACGACTTATAAAGAAAGCTAGATTTATAAATGATAAGGAGTTAGACCATTTCCAATGGGGATCACAGGTGAAATTTCCACCACAGATCAATCGTGAAAGCCTCGAAGGCTTGAAATTCATTGACCGGAAAGAAAATGTCATTCTGACAGGTTCCCCTGGTACCGGCAAAACACACATTGCCACAGGATTAGGACGGAAAGCATGCCGACAAGGCTATTCCAGTAATTTCCTTGTTTTTCCATTTGGGGTAATTAATCTTTAGTAACCTTTCTTGCTCCTTGTCTAGACTATTTAAATTTAGTGGAGGTCTACCTAGATGTTTTCCTTTTACTTTTGCAATAGCAATCCCCTCTGCTTGTCTCTGTCTGATATTCTCCCGTTCCCTTTCTGCTACAAAGGATAAAACTTGTAGAACCAAATCACTTACAAATGTGCCAAGCTGATCTTTGTACTGGGTAGTTTCGAGTAATGGCATATCTAAAACTTTTATGTCACATTTAATGCGTTGAGTGATTTCTTCCCATTCCTTCTTAATTTCCTTTGAATTTCTTCCAAAACGGTCAATAGATTTGATACAGAGCAAATCTCCTTCTCTTAGACGGTCTTTTAGAGTCTGATACTGAGGTCTTTGGAAATCCTTCCCACTCTCTTTATCAATAAATATATCTCTTTCATCAATTCCTAATTTAAGTAACTCTTCTAATTGTCTTGCCTCGTTTTGGTCTCTGCTACTTACTCTTATATAACCAAATATTTTACTCCCCATCTATTCCGCTCCTTATAATATCATTTAGTCTATTATACACCTTGCGTTTGCAAATGTGTAAAGTTATTTATAAACGTTTATATATTACTTCAAATATGTTTATAAACGATTTTTAATATAATATTTACAGTTTATATAGGTATACCTTTTTAAACTAACGATGAAATCTAATGGTTCTACATTAACAACTGTGAAGTTGACAAATTAAAGTAATCATAATAAAAGCCTACCAGATTGTGTAGGCTTTTAAATTAATTATCCATATTCCTTTTTATCATTGTATCTTTAATCTCTCTTATTTTTATTAATGTCGTCTCTTCATTTATAAAGCACTTCGCTTTGTCACTTCCAAACTTATTTACAGCAACATTTAAATTAATTCCATGTTTAAGTAGTCTTTCCAAAGCATTATAGCTTATTACTCTTCTCTTTTTGGTACCTATCTCATATTTATCTAATACCCTATTAAGAGATTTTATTCTATCTCTAGTCCAGACTTCGGAGTAACACAACATTACACGCCTTTCAAACTCTTGAGGAATCATATTTTGTTTATCTGATGTGTACTCAATAACTTCTTGCCATGCTTTCATACTAATAGCATTTTCCTTTCTAATATTTACCTTTTTAATCCATAGAAAGGGATTGTTCGCATGTTTTGAATAATTAATGTTTCTTGATAGAGGAATCATATTGGCATAAGTTTTACCAATACTTAGCCCATATTTTTGAGGAATCTCTTCCCAATTTAATGGAATGAAATGATCTAGGTGAACTTTTTCCTTTGAAGATGTTAAAGCACATTTCCCCTTAAAATAGGCGCGTATCTTTTTTTCCTCTTCTTTAGTTAGGTCATTAGGCAACCTATTTGCAATATCTTGCCTTTTCAGTGAAGCAATTTTATTCTTTGGTCCATATATTTTATTGTGGCATTCTTTACACTTTGCTCTCCTTCCATACATACCATTTGGTGAATGATAGAATTCTTCTAAGTCAAGAGGTTGATTTTTTCTTCTACAATTAGGTGACTGACAGATTTTAGACTGATTATTTTCGTTAAATTTATCCAAAATAATTACCCCCAACTATTTATTATTTTCAAAAATACAAATGCTGAAATAAATACGAGACCTTTAACCCAATAGAGTGTACGACTCAATGAGCCATACACTCTACATAATATTATTTCGTTCCTTTAATCTCTGGATTGCCGTTTGAACCAAGTCTAAGTCACTTAATCCATTAAGTTCATAAGATGTCGTAAGTATATGAGCAACCCGTCTATAACTAATACCAGTTTCGTACCCCATTACTACATAGATTGCTCTCCTGAAATTATTATCTTCCTTCCAATCAACATCCCCATATATCACTCTATAATAAGCATCTGGACTATGTTGTGGAGCTGGTATATCAATAAAATCAATCGGTTCTTGGTGTATTGACACTATAATTCCTCCTTTACTATTCATATTATCCAAAATTTACAATACAAAAGCACCTTCTTATACTAAGATATAGCTTCCATCGATAAATGTCAATATTTTACAAATACTAAAATAAATAGATATAATAGTAAATTTATCTACATGTATTACTCCATATAAATTAGTTTCACTTTTAATCGATGAGGGGTAATATTTACAAGGTCAAGCAATGATGAGGTTTGTTCTTAAGCTACCATAATTCTAATAAAGAAAGGAGATTGTTATAATATCGAGCTTTTTCAGATTAAGAAGATTTTGTTTGAGTAGTTTTCACTCACGATCAAACACACCGTTGTTCAAAGCAATATTAGATTATTGTCGTTTGAAGATACTAGGAAAACCGAGAGAGTTTTGTACTAGTATCAAAACTAAAATGGAAAAATATCATTGCTTCCAAATTAGTGATTCATCTGACCTCGATAATTTTACAAAATAACTTAACTATGAATTTAACAAGAGAAGTGGCTCAATAAGGAGGTACAATTGTTGTGGAAGTTATGAAGTATTTGACGGTAATCACCGTCTTTGTATAGCAAAGAAGACGAGAACTCCAGTTTATGCAACATATGAAGAAACTTGATATTTGCTACAAATGTAAGAATGTTAATATACTAGAGCGTAGTGTTAAGAATTTGTTTAGAAAGAAAAGGTTTTATCCATTCTATAAGTAAGACAATACACTTTCTAATTCATATCAGATATTTTTCCTAGAAGCACTTTTCCTCTAAATTTATCTCTTATGATCTCGGGGGTGCTACCACAAACATTTCACTAAATTTGTGGCAATTCTGCCACAAATTATAGTGAAACGCCGTCGATGCACCACCCCCGAACCCCCTCACATCGACAATATTATGTAATTAAAGGAGTGAATTCTCTCTTGTACACATTCCAAACTAGTATATTTAATTTTTTATTACTAGTTTGGAATGTGTACAAGTTAGCATTTAAGTCATGATCATTATTTATTCATCTTCAGCTTCTCCAATATAATCAAATAATCCTGTTTCTGTAACTCTTATCAATTCTAACGACAGTTGTTTCTCTAATCTATCAACTACCAATTTTTCTTTTAGAACTATTGACAATATCTTCAATGTATTCATTAGATAAGTCCTTCTCCAGAAGGACTTAGTTTCTTGGTAGTCTTTCCTTTTTTGTCTGTTAATTGAAAGATTAATGAACTTCTGAAAATAAGCTTGGTTAAATTTATCTATTGATACTTCTTCTTTTACATTTTCATCTAAAACTTGAATACCTATCGCTTGATACATATACTTAACACCAAATACTTCTGCCATTTGTTCATCTACTTCTTTAATAATATTTTGCATTTTTTCACTTCTATGACCAGCTGAAAAATATGCTTGAATGTACTGGTTATATTTAATGTCTTTCGATTCTACTAATTCTTTTTTAAAAGTATTTATCTCTTCATATCTCTCTTCGTCAACTTCCTCATAGTTGCCATCGATTTTTCTTAAATGATAACTTATTGAGCTAGTGATTCTTCCTTCCTTCTCTAACCGTTTAAATGTTTTATCAACTAATGATTTGTTAAAATTGTTTACGGCATTAATAAACTCGTTTACAATTTCTTTAGGATTAAAAAGATTACCCATATGAAGTTGTGTAATTTCCTCAACCAATTGTTTTTCTGAAAATGACTTACGTTGAAATAAGTCAATGTCCCTAACCCATGCCCCGTAGGGTTTAGAAACAGTGCTAGTATTTACTAGATAGTTAAAAATATATTCTTTCATTGTTACTTCTTCCGCAGTGGGGACAGTACCTTTATAATTGTACTCTCTCTCAGTCATTTCTTCCTTTTTATTCTTAAGGGTGTATTTACGCTTCTTTCCTCTACCTTTTACTTCCACAGTATGATATATGGTTTCTAGTTTACTTATTAATCCATCCATTGTCCTCGTAGGATTTAAACAACCCCTTGATTTCCATACCGCTGTATTAAACTCAGTACCATTATAACCATGTTTAACTGTGATTTTAATAGCTTCTTCTTCTGTAAAGATATCAGTATTCATATAACTAATCCCCGCTTCCTTCAATTACTATCTATATTAATAAACTCCATTTTTAGTCCTCCTCAAGAGATAACTTTAACAATTTGACAGTAATAATAGACTACTGATCCCTGTCTTTCTTTACCATTTTTGAAGCGTCCTCAGCCATTTTAAAAGACTCAATTTGTTCTGAACCTAGTAGTAACTTGGTAAAGTGTTCAATTAAGTCAATATGTGAAATAGAATCTTCCTCCAAGACTCCCACCAAACTATTTAATAACATATAATTTCTTACAGCTTTCCAGTTAAAGTCCTCATCTTCTAATCTAGTACCCCCTTCAAACAGCTTTTCCATTCTTTGGAACAGTCTCTTCTCTTCTAACTTATTATTGATTCTATTTATTTCATCCTGCTTACTAAAATAAGGATATTTACTTCCTTCAGGAAATATATATTCATTTTCCATTTGTAACTTTGCTTTTTCAATTTCCAGCCTTTCTACTTCATTAAGTTCCTGCTCCCCTTTAGAAAAATATGTTGAGGGTAGGTTAAACATTTTCGCTAAAAGTTCTAACCTCTTTGGTGGAATATTACGTTTACCTTTAACCCAGTCATTTACTGTTTGCGGGGTGACCTCCATTTCTTTTGCAATATCCGTCATAGTGACTTGGTAAAACCTAGCAATATATCCTAATGCTTTCACTATATAACCACCTTCTATAATAAGACTTAAATTTAAGCCTAAAACTCATAACAATGATATCATCGACTTAAAATTAAGTCAATAATTTAAATAATTTCAATAAAATATTGGTTTCATCTAAACGTTGATCGATCGGAAAGCTATAACAGAGTGTCCTTTAGACTGTATTATTATAACTCCTATTGTAGAGTGAAAATCACGTAAGAATATTACCATTTGAAGTATATTAGATACCTTTACGCACAATGGACTTACACCAGGTTAGTGATCAAATGTGGTAATTTCAAGTCGATCGAATAGGGCAATTTATAGCTCGGTCTCTTATTTTGAATGTACTTGCAAAGATTAGATTAAACATTTGTGATACTTTGCCCCATCTCTTTTTTCATGAAGAGATAATAGTGGAGAATGGAGTAAACCAATGAGATCTAAGGATAAATATATAAAAAGATTATAAAGTCTTGTGTAGAATTATTGACATGGCACTAGGTGACACTGATAAACAGTATTAAGGGGATGGTAACTAAATGATTAAAATACACTGCTCTATGTGTCGTAAAGAGTACCTAGATGATGATCTAGTTTGCTTAGATCATTATTAACACAGTAAGGCACCTAAACTGTAGCGACAGACAGTCCATACGTAAAGATGCAAGGACATTTAAAGAGATGGTACACAATACGATTTTTTTAAAACACTTAGAAAAAAAGTTTGAATGGATGCCCCTTCTACTTCCCATTTACGATTATAGGGCTAGGGGGGATTTTATTATGGAGAAAAAATTACATGGAAATATTGCTGGGTTTGGTACATTGAAAGATTACTATGATGAAGATTTTATGGATACAGGGATGAGTGAGCTTGTTTTAAGAAGTGAGCTAACTACAAAGGAGTGCGAGCGGTTGTGTGCGGGTTGTCTTGTAACTTTGTGGTAATAAATATGAACTTCTAACTATTTTAGGAGAAGCTATTTAACAAAACTTACTATAAAAGTCAAAATGTTTTAACTCTAGTATTATACGTACTAGCCTATTTAATACAGGTTCCCTATATAATACATCTATTTACTTTTATTTACACACTATCTTGCCACTTTTTTAATATTTCACTCCATGTTAATGTTTTAAATGTATTACAAAATTCAAACACTTGAAGGGGTTTTCATGAAATTGAAAAATTTTGTCGCGTCATTATGTTTTATGGTCTTCTTAGGGGTAGCAGGGATTACAGTCAGCGCTGAAACAAATGACGAAATCTTGAAGGAAGCTAACAAGGTTGCAGAGGAACATGGTTTAGAAACTACAGACACTAGCGAATTCATAGGTGAAAGATTAGAATTCGATTCTGTTGAGGAGTTTGAAACATTCTTACAAGAACAAGAAAAGTTAGAGCAGCAAGAATCTCAAATTCAACTTTTCGCAACAAGTAATCCATCATATTGTGAAAAGAATTTAACTGGAAAGATTTGCGTAGAAGGAACAGTAGAAAGAACTTCGAGCGGTATGATAACAGGAGTAAGTAATGTACATAGCTATCAATCCGGGTTTATTTTTGGAATCACTTGGAACGAACTTTATACTGATTACTCTTACTCTACTAGAAGTGGGTCTTTATGGGCCGTCGGAGAAAAAACTTACGGAATAGCAATTGAAGGTATTCCGGCTGGATATGTTAAAAGACATACTATTACAAGGAATTTTTAAGGGGTTTTAATGAATGGGAGAAATGAATTGGTTTGATGCAGGTTTCCAAATTTTTTTCCTGATTTTTATTATTGCTGTAATAATACTGGTTGTGAAATTAATAAAGAGGAACAAGAAAAGTTAAGGAAGATTAGAAGGTCACTACTAGCATAAAATTGCTTCTAGTGACCTTTTTTAGTTACATATCTTCCACCGATTAATGAAATGATATTTATGTTTGGATTCTAACAGACTTTTCTATAATTAAATTGAGGTTATCCTATAAACCAATTAATAAATGATAATTCACCGAATCACAATTAAAACAGGGAGCATGCCCGTGAACTATGCAAAGGTCATAATGTAAATATCTATTGGAATAAATTAGTCCATGTTAAAGCGTTAACGCAATGCGACCATAAATATAGTTAAGCGCCCGTTAATTGTTAAATATGAATTAAGGGTAAAGTCTTATAGCTTAAAAAGAAGATGGCTGGTAACCAAGAACTAATACTAATATATCGCTCAATATTGAAAAAATAGCCCCCACATCAGGAGTGAGGACTTTATTATTTAGTAAAGACCAGCTGTTATATTTATACCGTAACCCTCTAGCTACTTCAGATCGACGAAATCCACTACTTAAATCGCAAGTATATTACCAAGGTTTAGTTGCAAGAAACAACGGTATTAGGTCTAAATTGTCATCGAATAGATATACTACCTTTATTGCCAAAGATAATCCCTTAAAATGAATTCTTCGATTTTCATTTAGCCTATATCATAATGCTTGTTACCATACATAGTCTTGTTATAGTATGTATAAAAATAAAGTAACCACCCTGCCCACCAAGTGAACTGACCCCTGTCAAGTAGACAGTACAAATAATAAAAAGTTAGACGGCTTTGGCTCTATATTCAAGAGGGCTAAGGCCGTTTAGACTTTCCTGGTAACGTCTGCAATTATAAAAGTTGATATACGCCTCGATTGCTTCTTTCAACTCCTCGAAGGAACTATACGTATTCAAGTAATACTCTTCAGATTTTAACATACCCCAAAAAGATTCCATCGGACCATTGTCAATGCATTTTCCAACACGAGACATACTTTGCGTCATTCCAGCTTTTTCTATCTTTCTTTTAAATGTTTTAGACGTATACTGAAAGCCACGGTCGCTGTGAAATAGGGGTCCAGCTTCTGGTTCCACTTTTAAAGCTTTATCAAAGGTGTCAAAAACTAATGAGTTGTTATTTGATCGACCAATGACATAGCTGACGATAGATCCGTCATGCAAATCGAGAATGGCGCTCAAATAAGCTTTAGACATCTCCCCATACTTGAATTCCGTGACGTCTGTTACCCATTTCTCATTTGGGTTCTCAGCTGTAAATTCACGTTTCAACTTATTTTCGGCGACATGCTGCGGTGTCGATTTGATATAAGGTTTTCGCTTTTTTCTGATAACAGCCTTAATGCCTGCAAATTTCATGAGTCTGTATATTCGTTTGTGGTTGTATTGATGACTCAACCGACGGTTGACGTTTATTTTCATCCGGCGATAACCATAAATGCCGTTGAATTCTTTATGCACGGCATATATTTCCGTTAGAATTTCTTCATTTACTTTCTCTTCTGTAGTGGAGATCCTATTTACCCATTTATAGTAGGATGAACGCGCAATTCCCGCAACTTTACATAAAAGCTTCACTGAAAACCCTTCTTTTTGATGCAGTTCCTTGATAGCTGTAAATTCCTTCTTTAAACGAACTCTACTTAACGATCCCTCCTTTCGATCTCTTTCAACTTTTTTAAATAAGCATTCTCCGCTCTTAGTCGTTCGTTTTCTTTCTCCATCCTCTTCATTTCGAACTGTGTTTTTTCCTCATGCGTCAGTTCTTCCTCTGTTTTGTTTCTTCCACGGCCGTCTTTCAGACCGTCTGCACCCTTAGATTCGAATTTCCGCACCCACTGATACACCTGCTGGTAGGAGACCTCATATAGTTCGGCTGTGCTTTGATAATCCTTTCCCTTGGCAAGGCAGTCTAGTGCGATATCAATCCGTTCTCGCCATTCTGTTTGTCTACCTTTGGTCATAGTTTCTGTCCGCCCTTTCCTGTTTCCGTTCATTTCACTATGACCATTATACTTTTTAATCCATTGTCTTAAAACTCTTGGGTCCGAAATCTCATATTTTCTAGTGACATCCCTTAAGGAATAGTTGCCAGATTCATAGTCTTTAATCGCCGATAGTTTTAACTCTTTTGGGTACGTTTTCTTTGTTCTATACTCCTTCAGGCCATTCACGCCATATTTATTATATTTTTCTTGCCATACTTTAACCGTCTTATGGTGCGTATTATAAAAAGAACAGATATCACTCAACGAATACTCTTCTGATTCATATGCTTGTAGAATTTCAATTTTTTCTTTTAAAGGTCTACTCCTTTTTTTGCCCATAAAAATACTCCCCTTAAGATAAACAGATTTTTGTTTTTTAATCTGTCTACCTTAAGGGGAGCATATCAAAGCTTGAGTGATTACTTTATTTGTGTACCATAACAAGTACCACCTTGCTAATGGTTGACCGACTTCAATTGAATTATATATTCTTATATTTCGAATTGCAAGAAGACAGTTGCATTTTACTTTAAGAGTAACTTAATAAATATAGTTTGCTAACTTCAGGGTGGTCCTCCTCTCCTCCATAATAAAAACCATGTTAATCTATCACTCTACTCTGTTGGGTTGAGTTCTATGAGAAGGTTAAATGTTTGTATTGTTCAAGGGACTGTGTAATCGTCCAATCTCCAATATGCTATCCTGTTCTAATCCTCTTAGATACTTGGCGGTCATTTGAGTATCATAATGACCTAACAATCTGCTTAAGCTATACACGTCAATACCATTACGTAACTGCTTCTGTGCAAAATAATGGCGACAATCATGAGGAGAACAGCGTATTTCTTCCCGCACCCCTGCATTTTTACAATGCTCCTTTAAAATCTTGTTAATACGAGAACGATGTAATTTCATAGCACATTGGTCTAGGAAATAGTAATCCTCCACTTCCTCTGGGTATTTATGGTTGAACCTTTCTTGCTTTGCTCTTTCAAATTTTCTCATATACTTTCTCATTGTCTTACTGATATATACTAGCCGTTGCTTAGAGCCTTTACCATAAATCAGTATAGTTCTCGTGGTAATATCGTTGTTCTTTATGTTACATAGTTCTGATACCCTTACACCAGTATCAAAGAGCATTATTAAAATCAATTTATCTCGGATATTATAGTAGGTATCTTCTTGCACATCATTAATAATTCGTTTCACTTCACTGTCGTTAAATGTGGCAATGACCCGCTTTTCTTCCTTCATGCTCCTAATTCTTCTCATCGGATTGTCTAATTCGTCCAAAAATTCCTCATCAACTAAATAATTGAAGAATACTTTGAGTGTTGCGATGTTGTTGTTAATTGTAATAGGCTTTTCTAACCCTGCTTGCTGCCGCTGTTGGATATATTTTTTAATATGGATTGCTTGTACATCTTCTACTTCCTCAATCGAAAACCCTGTTTGCATAAATTTATTCCACCGACTAAGCCTCCATGAACAAAGATCAATATATTTTGGTTTCCTCCCTTCAATTTGCTGATTAAGTTTAAAATCCTCCAGTAGATCAGTTATTCTAGTCATGAAAAAGACCCTCCTTTTTTCACAAACAATGTGATTAAAAGAGAGTCTCATTTTGAAATACTATTGTTGCGGGTGAACAGCTATCCTGTTCACATCCAAACCCTTTAAATCATTGATACGACTGCTTTTACAGCACTTTTCATCACTCGAAAATTAAGAGTCTACTCCCACTCAATCGTAGCTGGTGGCTTGCTCGTAATGTCATACACTACCCGGTTAATGTGTTCTACATCGTTTACAAGGCGTGTGGATACTCTTTCAAGTACGTCCCACGGAATTCTTGCCCAGTCAGATGTCATGCCATCAATCGAGGTCACTGCTCGGATTCCGATCGTGTGATCATAGGTACGAGCATCGCCCATGACACCAACACTTTTGATGTTTGGAAGGACGGTAAAGTATTGCCAAATATCGCGGTCAAGGCCCGCATTTGCAATTTCTTCACGTAAAATTGCGTCAGACTCACGAACAATTTTTAATTTTTCTTCTGTTACTTCCCCTAAAACGCGAATAGCAAGACCTGGTCCAGGGAAAGGCTGACGCCATACAATACGGTCAGGAATTCCCAGCTGGGAACCTAACTCACGCACTTCATCCTTGAATAATGTGTTCAATGGCTCAATTAGCTCAAACTGCATGTCTTCAGGCAGTCCTCCAACATTGTGGTGGGACTTAATCGTTTGAGCGGTTTCTGTACCACTTTCAATAATGTCTGTGTAAAGGGTTCCCTGTGCAAGGAAATCCATATTCTCTAATTTCGCTGCTTCATCGTCAAATACATAAATAAATTCGTTCCCAATGATTTTACGTTTTAGTTCCGGATCATCTACACCTGCTAATTTTGAAAGGAATCTATCTTTCGCATCAACTTTAATAATATTCATATGGAAGTCATCTGCAAAAACCTTCATAACGTCATCTGCTTCATTTTTACGAAGAAGGCCATGATCAACGAAAATACAAGTAAGCTGATCACCAATTGCTTTGTGAATTAGAGCCGCAACAACAGAAGAATCGACGCCACCGCTTAACGCACATAATACATTTCGGTCGCCGACTTTCTCTTGGATTTTCTCTACTTCCATATCAATGAAGTTTTCGATCGTCCAATCTCCCTCACTCTTACATACTTCATAGACAAACTGCTTTAATAAATCATTCCCATATTCAGAGTTGCGAACCTCTGGATGGTATTGCACACCATAAAGCTTCTTAGCTGGCTGGCTCATCGCTGCAATTGGGGTAGAGGGGCTTGTTGCGTCAACTTGGAATGACTCTGGCACTTCAATTACTTTATCGCCATGGCTCATCCACACTGTTTGCTGCTCTGGAGTTCCCTCAAACAGGACTGGTTGATCTTTTAAATCAATAAGCGCTTTTCCGTATTCACGGTTTTTCGCTTTTTCCACTTTCCCTCCGTAATGCAGAGCCATTAATTGCATGCCATAACAAATACCGAGGATTGGAATATCAAGATCGAAAATACCTTGGTCACAACGGAAGCTATTTTCATCGTATACACTATGCGGGCCACCGGAAAGAATAATTCCTTTCGGGTTCATTCGCTTAATTGCTTCTGCTGTAAGCTTATGTGAATGAAGCTCACTATAAACACCAAGTTCACGAATTCTTCTCGTAATTAGTTGATTATACTGACTACCAAAATCAAGCACTAGAATCATTTCATTGTTTTCCATTTGCTTTCTCCTATCTGTGACTATTTTAAATCCCGATTAAGGCGTTTTGTTATAGAAAAAGCCCGGACTTCTCAGCTTCCCACAGCTAAAAAGCTGCAAAAAGGCAGAAATCCAGGCTTCTTGTACACATACCTATAGATATTCTGCCTTCATAGTCAGAGCATTTACGGTGCTCCGGTAGAAACTTTCGATCCATATTATCGAGGATATACGAAAGGCATATGATTTATTAATAATATAGTTAATACTTCCCTATTCTACTAACCTTCCTCAGGCAGGTCAACCTAATATCCGTTTAATTAAATCTTTCCATAATTGTGTTAAATCCTGTCCCTGTGCTTCACTATACTCATTTTTGTAGAGCATTTGCTCATAACGATTGGTTAACTTTTTCATATCATCTGTCTGATAAGCTTTATCTACCTCGTAAGCATACTCTCGTAAAGTTTGGTCAGGGTGCTTGACTACACCACGATGGTTTAATAGTTTAATTAGAAAATGATAGGCGTCTTGGAATCCTTGTGGTCCGGCTGTTCTATCAAGTTTTTTGGCGACTAACTTGGATTGCCAGCGAAACCTTTTCCGGTAAGCAATATAAAGAAGGACCCCAATTATAATCGCTAGTAGCACAATGTACCACCAACTAAATTGGAAAGAGAAACTGTCATTTCCATTCACAGGGCTTGCTGCTGTTTCAGTATCTTCCTCTTCCTCCACATCCTGTTCAGGCTGCTCTCTTTCCTCAGGTTGTTCTGGTGCTTCGAGCGCATCGTTTTGTTCAAGGCCAGAGCTATTATCTAATTCAGCCTGAAAATCAGTAGGATTCGAAAATCCTTGTGTAGGCTCAAACGGGACCCAACCAATTTCTGGGAAGTAAACTTCTACCCATGAATGAGCATTAGCATTGGTTACTTCATAGAGATCTTGTTCCCCGTTTTGTCCTATGTTGTGGTCCTTTATCTCACCGCTTGTAAAGCCCTTCGCCCATCTCGCGGGTATATCCAATGATCTCAAAAGAACAACCATTGAAGTGGAGTAATTATCACAATAGCCAACCTTTGATTCGAACAGAAATTGATCCACATAATCTTCATCTTCTTCAGGTACCGGAACGTCCGTTGTTTGATACGTAAATCCATTTGCTCCGAAGTACTGTTCTACTGCTTTCACTTTTTCGTATCGTGTATCAAATGCTTCCGTTATTTCTTCCGCTAGCTCTCCTACCCTGTCAGGCATATCAGGTAATCTCGTATATTGATCATCAAGAAACGGGTCATTATTACCAGCTTCTCGTAAATCATCTAACGAAAATGTTGGCTGTTGATAAAATAAACTGTATCTGTCTAGACTTACATCCTCACCATTAATCCTTGGCTGTATAGCAGTAGTCTCCACATCATAGAAAAAATCAGGCATATCATACGAATAGGCACTAGTTATACCATATGGGTGAACTAACTTTTCAATAGAAACATTACCAAGAAATTCAACTTCCGCCTCACGCGCTTCTGTTTCTACACTAGGAAGAAAGGTACGTGCTATCTCCCAATCCGAGGAGTTATCCAGTTGACTGTAACCACCGCCAGAAGAACTTTCCCAGCCTTTTCCTGTATAAACATCCTTGCTTTCAATATGCCAATAATGGTCTGCCTCTGCCACTGCTTCAAAAACTGGGGTGTGATCCTGAACAAAGGAGCCTCCTAATCGTGAATCATCTTCTCCATAGCCCACCTTTTGGATACCACCGCCATATCCCGCATTTTCTGCCGTACTTTTTATAAACGGGACAGGGTCAGGCCACTGTGGTTCAAGCTTTGGAGCAGCAAATCCAACTAATGTAGAAAAAAGCACAACCCCTATTAGAGGAAGGATCCATATCGGCGTTTTTCTTACTCGGTTTACGCGAATAGATTCCCTGTTTAGTTCTTTCATTAAATTCGCCATACCTAATGCAACAAAAGCAAGAAAGAATGTCCGGACAATGGCCATCCCTCCATCATAAATGGTAAAGGTATCCAGCACTGCTAAATAAATAAAGGTTAGAAGGATGAATAGCAGTACACGCTTCATCACCACAAACCAATAATGTAACAGATAGCTCATCAACCAAATAAGCAGAAGGAAAAGACCACTGCGAAACAAGGGGGTAAGAGCATACCATTCTCGTCCAAAGAGAGCAGACAGATTATGCATCGCATCCTGTAGTAACAGACTAAACCACTCTGGTGACAGGAATCCTGCTCCGACAAACAAGAAATTCAGCACAACTAGCATGCCACCCCCTTTTATCAGAAAGGAAACCCACCATTTTAATTGAAAAATGGACACCGTAAAGCAAACCACTGCATACATTACGAACAGACTAAGTCCAGCTGTGTCAGTAATATCCCTTAATGGATACAACCATTCTAAAAAAAGGAAGAAGCCACAAAGGTAAAGCAACGCGACATAAAACGATGTTTTTTGATCTGTGTTACTTCTCATAAACGCCCCACCTCTAACGGGTTTGTAACAAACTCATCCTCTGTAAGGATACAAAAGGAGATTCCCTCAAACCGATACTTATCTATTGTATTCCGCTCTACGTCTGAAATAAGCTCGGAAGGGGTGACAAATAAAACGATCACACGCTTCATTCGTTGCTTTAGTTTTTTTAACATATCATGAAATGCTTGATCCATATGCCTGGTAATTAACATCACCGTATTACCGCTGTTCAACTTAATTAGTTCTTCTTTTAGACTAACGGAGAAAGCTTTACTTCCTCCTGGCTGTAGCCTTGTTAAATGCTGACGGACAACCTCTTTTTTGGTTGGTTCATTGTTTACAGGAACATGTACGGCCGTTTCTCCAATTGTGAGTAACCCTACTTCTGTTCCTTGTTTATGGAGTTCTTCCATAAGAGAGAGCGTTAACTCCATCATCGCATCATAGGTTACATGGTTGTCATTTACATACAGGCAACTGTCTACTACAAGTAATATCTCGGTACTCTTTTCTTGTTCAAACTCTTTCGTAATCATCGTGTTTTTCTTAGCTGTTTGCTTCCAGTCTATCCAAGAAAATTTGTCCCCTGGAACGTATTCCCTAATTCCTGTTGCCACATTTGTGTTTTTGAGATGCATAGACTGGGAAGTTACGCTCCCTTGACCGAAGTTACTAGCTTGTTTAGCCATTTTAACTGGCCTTGCCTGCGGCGAAGCGATTATCTGATCCTCTACGGCAAAAGTGTGCTCCTTTTTCACCAGTCCAAAAACATCCCCAGTCCGTATACGAATATGGCGAAGCTGGTGCTCCCCACGAGGAATCTGTTTCATAGAATAGTTCAGTGCAAACTCCTTTTTAAAATAGGGAAATACAATTCTTTTAATCTCCCGTTTTCTCAATAACTTATCTGGGTTTTTCATAAAATGGTATTTTTCCTTACGACTGTCAATTCGGTGGAGCGAGTCAGGAAAAATTTCTTCGCAAATACAATAATAAAGTGGAAAAGGAACGGAGCGTCTCACATGGATGGTAACATCTACGCCGCCCCCTGCTTGTAAGACATGATGGGACAGGTGTCTAGACACTGTCCAGTTACGCATTGGGTACAAAAGCAAACTGATATGATAGATTCCTATTGGCAAAAAGGAATAAAATAAGAACCAGCTTACAAATCCTCCTTGAAACATTGCATAGGCAAATAATACAAGGATGAGAAACAAAGCGAAAACAAAATTTCCGATAAACTTTACGTTCTCCCTCATTAAGTAAATTCCTTTCGAATCGGTACATGGACGTTCTTCACTATAGAATCCATGATCTGTTCACTTGTTAAACTGTCATACTTTGCTTCTGAGGTTAAAATAATACGATGAGAAAGAACGTACGGAGCAAGATACTTTACATCATCGGGAATAACATAATCTCTTCCGTGGATATAGGCATATGCCTTCGAAGCACGCATTAATGCAATTGATCCACGTGGACTTACGCCTAAATAAATAGCAGCATTGGCACGTGTACTTGATACTAGATTAAGAATATAATGCTGGACATTTTTATCAATATAAACATTCTTAACCTCTTCCTGAATTTGAACTAATTCTTCACGGCTCATAACTGCATGTATGGATTCAATGGGATGCTCTCCAGCGGTTCGCTCAAGCATTTCTAGTTCTTCGGCAAAAGTTGGATAGCCCATTTTCAATTTCAAAATAAATCGGTCTAGTTGCGCTTCAGGTAAAGGATAGGTTCCTTCATATTCAATAGGGTTCTGGGTTGCCATTACAAAAAAAGGTTGTTGCAAAGGAATTGTGTTTCCATCAACGGTTATATTCTTTTCTTCCATTGCTTCAAGAAGTGATGACTGTGTCTTTGGAGAGGTACGATTAATTTCATCCGCTAAAATAATATTGCCTAGAATTGGGCCTCCGCGAAATTCAAATTCAAGTTCTTTTGGATTATAAATAGAGATGCCTGTCACATCAGAGGGTAGGAGATCTGGGGTGAATTGGATTCTGCGAAAGTCACAATCCAAAGATTTTGCCAAAGTACGCACAAGCATTGTTTTCCCAACACCTGGTACATCCTCTAACAATACATGCCCCTGGGCTAACAAAGCTACCAAGCTTAGTGTTGCTGCTTCCTCTTTTCCAATCATTACCCTTCTAATATTTTCGAGCACATGTCCTATTCGTTGGTTATAAACAAATGTTTCCTGCATTAATGATAAACCCCTCTCTGACTCATCCATAATATGTTGCTCTACATAACGTAAGTAAGCCTACGGTACATACTATAACTATACTAAAAAAGACCTATGAAGGAAAGGACTCTGCTATAACAATACCTTCCTATTATATACGATTTCATAGTTTCGCATACATACAGGTAAGACTCGTTTACGCTTTACTCTTTGTACACATAAAAAAGAGAGAAGCATATATTCTGCCTCTCTCTTTCTAATCTTATCTATTGACACTTAAATTTGTTGTTGTTAGTCTGGCGTTACTGATTATTGTTATTGGCGCGAGAATTACCGCCTTTTTGGCCAATATCTTGATAGAATTCTTTGTCATGGTTGCGGGAAGTCGTTTTCCCGCCTTTTTGGCCGATTTCTTCATAGAATTCTTGATCATGATTCTTAGAGGTGGTTTCTCCGCCTTTTTGACCAATTTCCTCATAAAATTCTTGGTCATGTTTCTGAGAAGTTGTTTCTCCGCCTTTTTGGCCAATATCTTGATAGAATTCTTGATCATGGTTTTGGGAAGTTGTCTCTCCGCCTTTTTGGCCGATATCTTGATAGAATTCTTTGTCATGATTTCTTGCTGTCTTATTTCCGCCTTTTTGACCTGCTTGTTCACGAGACATCTTTTCATTGTTGTTATTGTTTCTTGCCATGTTTAACATCTCCTCTCAAGTTTTGGTTATTAAAACGGTCTTTCTCATTTCTTTCCCTTTTCAGTTAGCTTGTCCACTATCAAATAACTATTCTATTAACTATTATTGTCGTTTTGACGGGCTCTTTCCTTACCGCCTTTTTGACCAATTTCTTCATAGAATTCCTGATCATGATTACGAGAAGTTGAGTCGCCGCCTTTCTTCCCGATATCTTGATAGAATTCTTTGTCATGATTACGTGCGGTTTTATTTCCGCCTTTTTGACCGATTTCTTCATAGAATTCCTGGTCGTGATTTCTTGCTGTCTTATTTCCGCCTTTTTGTCCTGCTTGTTCTCGGGACATTTTTCCATTATTGTTGCTAGCCATCTTAACAGCTCCTCTCAATAATTTTTGGCTTTATATTGCCTACAGTTAGTGTGATTCCACATATATATTATATTAAACATCCTGAGCAAAATCTTTTTCCTTATTCTTTTCGCCCCTTGCCATATCAAGGTTTCTCAATCTTTTTTTTAATTCTTTCTAACACTTTATCTGCTGCATTATCCTTTTCTTTCTTTTCTTTATCTTCCAGTTGAAAATCTTGCCGATCTTTCGCGGGAATGTGAAAATACTCCTCATTCTCTGATTTACTACCAAGGATCACGGTTTTCAACTCCTTCCTAAGATGATTACTATCTCTAAAAGCTAGTTGTTCAAAACAGGATCGATATAGTTCTTTCGCTTAACCCAGACAAAACCATCTCCCTTTGTTATGACCGCAACATCTACTGGAGGACCTACCGACTCAGTAGCTCGAGAAACTCGTCGCTTGAAAGAGGTTAAATTTACTAATGCCTCTGCCATATCAGCCAGTTCTTCCTTAGGAAGGGAACGAACTATTCCCAGTAAGGGGGAAATATAATTGGTTTGTCTGTACTCATCCACAGCATCTTCTATGGACTCATATACATCGTTACCCATTTTTTCCATTTTGCTAACCTGATCTTTTGTTAAGGAAAGTTGCAAATAATCTTCTAGCTGCTGATGGTATGTGGAAAGTACTTTATGGACAATGCCCAGGATGGCATCCTCCATATTTGGTTCAATTCCCCCCATGAATGAATCAACCATCTCCCTTTGAGCAAATGGGGTAATCGATGCCGTTCCGCTATCTCTTCCATTGGAATAACTAATCTTTTTCTCTAATACCTTCTTATATTTTAATTGCCCAAAGACAAATCCTTCTAGCCGGTAGTTTAATAGCTGTGGAAAGATCTCTTCCTCACCAAAACCCGCGATAACCAGCCCAGTACTCCCGGCACTAAAATGATCTTTTTGAATGGCCTCAAAAGCTAGCTTGGCAAGCTTTTCACTTATACTTTCGGGAATTTCATATGAAATAAATTCATCGTTTACTTCCTGAATTACAGTTTTAAATTCCTTTTTGAAGTCATCCAGCTGCATTTCAATATAAATCTCTTGCTTTTTCTCGTACATCTTTTGTGCTTTTTCAATATGTTTGTCTAACACCCTTGTTGCATCCTTGTTCGTTAACTCTTTCCCTTGCTGCCTTTCTTCTTCCATTTCTTCTTCAACGTCTTTTATTAACCGTTTCAAAACATCAAAATAGGAACGGTAAATAATAACTTCTTCCATATCTTTGATATTAAACCTTCCATCCTGCTTAATGAACGCAAGGAAATCCTCCATATAAGATGACAAGTAACGAAGCTTTTTCTCGCCTACGTAATCTCGGTACGATTTAATAATGACATCCCATGGCACTTCCATAAATGAAGCCGCACCATAAACCATGATTCCAACTGAATGAGCACTTGAAATAGAGAAAAGCTTATTTGCTGAATTGTAAACTTTCTGCACGCCATCTCTACCACTTGTTATCGCACTATCGGCTGCCAATGACATCCCCAATTTATTCATAATTGCAACCTCTGCAGTCATGTGTAATTCCTCCTTCCTCTTTCTTTTTACCCTTTATCACTGTAGGTAATGACTTAAACAAAAACAAAGTGATGCTTTATCATCATTTTTAGACCACAAAAAAAGTCGAACGTATTCGACATAACAGCTTTCGAATCGTTCGACTTTATTTTCTATTTTCTTATTTTATTAATTTGGATATTCAAGCGGTCCACCTGGTCCTAGTGGGATACCTAGTAACATCCAAACGATAAGCATAATCGTCCATCCGATAAGGAAGAAGATTGAATAAGGAATCATGGTAGAAATTAGTGTACCAATCCCCATTTTCTTATCATACTTCTGTGCGAAAGCAATAATAATTGCGAAGTAAGTCATTAATGGCGAGATAATATTTGTGGTAGAGTCTGCTACACGATAAGCCATTTGCGTCAACTCTGGAGAATAACCAAGTTGCATCATTATCGGAACAAAAATTGGTGCCATCATCGCCCATTTTGCTGAAGCACTTCCTATAAATAGGTTTATAAATGCAGTTATCAAAATGAACATTAAGATGAGTGGAATTCCTGTTAAACTAATGCTATCAAGGAATTCTGCTCCATATACACCTAGCACAAGCCCCATGTTAGATTCATTAAAATAAGCCACAAATTGACCAGCTGTAAAGGCAAGTACTATAAACATTCCCATTGAAGCCATCGTATCTGACATTTGCCCTGCTACATCTTTGTCATTACGGATTGTTTTTGTTACCATCCCATACACAAGTCCTGGAATGAAGAAAAGAATCGCAATGATAGGTACAAGAGAGCTCATGAATGGCGACTGAACGATCTGATCCATTGTGCTTCCTTCTGTTCCACGCATCGGGGCATTTTCTGGAAGGACAAGTAAAGCTGCCAGTACTAGGCCGACTACAAGCGCAACCCCTGACCAGATTAAACCTTTTTTCTCAATCGGCTTTAATCCATCTAGGTTATCACCTTCTGTTGTATCCCCTTTATAGTTTCCGAGACGAGGTTCTACAATCTTTTCCGTTACCCATGTACCAATCAACGTAAGTACGAAAACAGATGCAGCAATAAAGAACCAGTTCATTGCAATGTTCATTGTTTCTGCATATGCTGGGTCAATAACAGAAGCGGCTGCAATTGTAAGCTCACCTAACATTACATCTGTTCCAGATAGCAATAGATTTGCACTAAAGCCGGCAGAAACACCTGCAAATGCCGCTGCAAGACCGCCTAGTGGATGTCTGCCTAGCGCAGCAAAAATTAAGGCGCCTAACGGAGGTAGTACTACATAACCAGCATCAGAAGCAACACTGGACATAATACCAGCAAAAACAAGACCTAATGTAATAAAGCGATTAGGTACAGATAACACGAAGCCACGTAGCAGCGCACTAATCAATCCAGTTCGCTCCGCTACCCCAATACCAAGCATTGTCACAAGTACAACGCCTAGTGGAGCAAAGCCAATAAAGTTATCCGTCATACTGGAGAAAATGTATTGAATACCCTCTGCGTTAAGCAAATTGGTTATCTCAACCATTTCCCCTTCTTCTCCTGGGTGTTCTACACTAATTCCTACCTGAGAAAGTACTGCAGAAAGCACTAACACAAGCAATGCTAATATTGCGAATAATGTGGCAGGATGTGGTAGTTTATTTCCAAGAAATTCGATACCATCCAGTGATTTCTGGAATAGACCTTTTTTTGTTTTCCCCATATATTCCTCTCCCTCTTCTTTATTACCATATGAGTAATATTCTGAAAATAACGCCAAATTATAGGCGCAAATACTATTATAAAGGCTCTGTCCTTAATTTGAAAGCGTATATAAATAAAACTAATACTATCATTATTCTTAAGATTAAGACGGGTATTATCCCTACCTACTCAAAATACGGATTATGGGACATACCTTGCCATAAAGAAGAAGATTCAATAGCTTTGGCAAGCTGGAGTAATCGATGCTCTTCCCCTTTTCCTGCCATGACCTGTACACCAAGCGGCAATCCTTTTTCTGTAAGATAAACAGGCACAGACATTGCTGGTTGACCAGTCAGATTAGAGAGCTGGGTATATGGACTATAGGTCAGGCTCGGTAAAAACATTTCGTAGATAAGCTCCTGACGCTTTACACCCCTCGCTTGTAACATTTGTTCTCGCATGGACTGTGCATCTTCTGCTGATGCTGTTAACTCTCCGATTTGAGGTGCTGGAAAAGCAGTGGTGGGAGTTATATAGAAATCATAGGTTTCATGGAAAATGGCAGTTTGTGCAGCAGCTACATCCCATGATGCTAAGCTTGAAGCATATTCTGCAGCTGAAACATGCTTCCCTGCTTGATAAAGCATCCATGTCTCTAGTTCCATGTCCGTTTCCGCTAGTTCTCTACCTTGTATTTTCTCAAAGGGTTTCATCACAGACGTTATCTCGCCAGCATTCATAATATAATAGTTTTGCATCAGTGAGATACCATCAATATCCGGTTGCTGTTCTTCGACAATATATCCTTGTTCTTCCAGCCATTTCACTGTCTGCATAACAGCATGTTCTGCTTCAGCTGACACGGGAGTTCCTACTGGTGATACAGTAGAGAAAGCAATTCGTAGCTTTTTGTCAAAAGGCTTTTCAAGGACATCCTTGTATTTATGTGGATACAGTGGTGTTTGAAAGGCTGCTTCTGGTTGTACAGTTTGCAGTACATCAAGCATCATTGCGCTATCTCTTACACTTCGGGTCAAAACAAAATCAATTGCCGCTCCTTGCCACTGCCTTCCGACTCCTGGGCCAACAGGTGTACGGCCCCTAGTTGGTTTTAACCCAAATAGTCCAGTAAAAGAAGCAGGAATTCGAATGGATCCTCCTCCATCACTCGCTCCAGCAATTGGCACAATACCTGCAGCTACAGATGCTGCAGCACCTCCACTTGAGCCTCCTGGCGAATGATCCGTATTCCACGGATTTCTTGCTGGCCCATATAATACCGACTCTGTAATATTCTTTAAAGCAAATTCTGGTACATTGGTATGACCTACAAATTGAAAGCCGGCATTACGAAACTCGCTGACAAAATTAGCGTCCTCATTCGCTACCTGATCCTGCAACAATTTAGAAGCCGAAGTGGATTTCTCCCCAGCCAGTCTTTGGGTGGCTTTCAGTAGAACAGGTACACCTGCAAAAGGCTGTGCTGCCGAGAAAAAGCGGTCCGCCTCTAACAAGGCCTTTTCCTTTCTGGAATGAATAACAGCATTCAGTTCAGCATTGACCTCTTCCAAGCAAGAAAAACTTAGTTCTAAAAGTTCACTTGGTTTCACTTCCTTGCGATGAACCAATTCAGCCAATTCCCAGCCGTCCATCTTTTTGTATTGTTGAATATCCATGTAGTTCCTCCCCTTTATTCAATCCTTTCTTTTCATTGTACATTACCCTATTTCTGGATACTATCTGTCTTTTTTATCATTTGTTTTCTTCCACTCTGGATCCCCTTTTTCATGTAAGCTTGTATTTATCAGATATATAATAAATGGTATGAAGAAAGCTAAGGAAGCGTTGAAAAAAACAAACCACCCAGGAAGCTTATCTAATATTGCTTGAATCAAGTCCTCACTCTCCTTCTTGTATTTTTATTCGATCAGATGATCCCACTCTATCTATTTCTACGTTCGGGTTAACTTGAATGGTAGCATTCGAAAAGTAGTTTTCCCCTTTTCCCCAATTGTCCTTCACCTTTTGCCAAAAATCATAGTGGGATTCATAGAGCGTTTTGCTGATTCCAAGAAAATCGGTGTGAAGCTCCTGTTGTGCTTTTTCTATCGTTTTTGTGGTTAGCTCCTTTACTTTGGCTTCCGCGGCTCTTTCAATTTTCTTCACATACTTTTCCTCTAAAACACTCTTCTCACCAAAATGCTCCGCAATATTCCCTTTTATTTCGATGTTTATATCGGCCTTTACAGTAGGCAGTTTTTTGCCTTTCATTTTAAGTTTTTGATTGATTTGCATGATCTCTATCGCTACAAGTTCTCCATCCACCTCTATTTCGAGCACGCCACCTTCCGTGCTTCCATCCATAAAACCTAATCCACTAGTTTCTTCTTCATTAAGGGAGCCTACCATTTGGTTTGTTTCCCCTTTTATCACAACCACTCCACCATATTCGGCTAGAGGGCCTTTTCTTTTTATAACTGGAAGTACATAACTTTGCTGATTCAAAATTTGCTCTTGAACTTGCCCAATGTGTGTCGGTTTAATGGTACTCGTATTATTATTTGTACTTTCCATTAAATCGTCCAGATACATTGCTGGTACATCAACATTCTCTGGCTTTGACTCCAATATTTCATTCGCCTCTCCTTCTGTTACTACTAAGCGAATAGATCTTCGCATCGCATGATCCCGAATATAAAAATCCATAACATCTGAGAACAAATGCGGTTGTTCTATTACTTCACTCGATATAACAAGTACTTTTAAATGTTGGTAAAATGGTACTTGACTATTAATTTGCGAAAACTTTCGGTTCGTTCTAAACAGACTGACACCACTTTCTGAAACATTCATAAACGCTTTATTCCCTTTTCCGGCTTGGGTAATGGACCCTAATCCCGATGGAATAACAAACTGGTTTGTCATCATCACTTCATATTCATTTTCAGATTTTTGATCTACTAAGTCGATTGCTGTTCCTACGATAAATCCGCGCTCTTCAATATCAATTCTGTCCCAACAGCCAGCAAGGAAAATTGCCGTAATTAGGAGGAGAAATACCTTTCTTTTATTTTGTCGCAAGCTTTTTCTTCCTCCTATTCTTAATTTTGGATAGCAGGAATAGAATCACCGCGATACCAGATGTAGAAATGACCCCAAAATATCCAATGAACGTCCCAAGCTTCCCGACTTCTAGGGCACCTTCAGGGATCATTCCGATAATGTAAATGATTGGTGCCAGCATGAATAAATAGGTTAACTTTTTTAACTTAAAGAGGGACTGAAATGCATAGATCGTCACATCAACTGACATTGCGGTAGTGTTAAATATTGACATAAGCCATATAACAAAAAAAACGGAATCAAACCGTTCAAAAACTCCACCTGGTATCTCAATCTCTTTGGCCAGCTCAATTAAAGGATACACAAGGTTTGATGTAACAGCATTCCCAAATACGCCCAAGTTAATAAAAAAGATAAGAAGATAGATAGAGATAACGATAAGCATTCCATAAACGGACGCTTTAGGGGATTTTTCTGTATCCTTCACAAGTGCAATATAAAAGAATAGGATATTAAAGCCGACAAATGCCAGCCCACTAACTTCAACAGCTTTCATTTGGTCCATTATCCCTGTTTTAAATAAAGGGAATAAATTTTCTAACTCAAACCAGCCTAGGGAAAATAAAGAAAGCACGATGGTGATTACGACAATAATTGGGAAAAATAGCATATTAAGCCGAAACAGACCTGCACGAGAACCCGCCACTGCATATACAACCACGAGAAGGAAGGTCAGGGAAACAACTTCCACAGGTGTTCGATCAAAGAGATATGTTTTTGCAATGTCTGCGATCACCCTTATTACATAGGCACTTAGCAATAAGCTTTGGAGAATAAGGATAATGGTAAAAAGAATGGCTACAGGTTTTGTCACAAGCTTTGAAGCATAGGTAAGGAAGGACTCTCCTGGATAACTTGCAGCCACTTTGGCCGTCAGCCATGTAATAATGGTAACTACAAGACCCGCTACTAAAATTGCGATCCACCCATCCGCGGCAACTGTAAGGGTGGCAATCTCACGCGGCAATGATAGAATCCCCACACCAACAGTAACAGCTGGTAATGACATCATAATTTCCCGCGAGCTAATGCCCTCATCCGCATATTTGAAGTCTTTCAACCTTCTCTACCTCCTTAAGTTCCCGGACCTTTTATCTTTGGATTTTAAACTTTCGGGCCGTTTATTTAACATCGGAATTGGTGCTCGTAACACCATGTCTCTCCAGTCTTTGATAAAGGTTGGGGAGAATGGAGCAGAATAAGGAATGCCCATGCTTTTCAAATTAACGATGTGTATGTTGATCATAATGTAAACTAACACGATTCCATACAATCCAAGTACAGCAGCAGCAAGCATGAAACCAAATCGAAGGAGTCGAAATGAGATTGCCACACTGTATAAAGGGATGGTAAACGAGGCAACCGCTGTAAGGGCAACTACAATTACCATAATCGGGCTAACAATTCCCGCACTCACTGCTGCCTCCCCAATTACGAGTCCTCCAACAATCCCAATTGTTTGCCCTATCGTTTTTGGCAATCGTGCTCCTGCTTCCCGTAATAACTCCATCGTGAAACCCATAATAATGGCTTCTACAAACGCTGGAAAAGGTACCCCTTCCCGTGTAGCTGCTATGGAAAAGGCAAGCTGGGAGGGAATCATTCCTTGATGAAAGGACACAAGGGCAATATAAAGGGCGGGAAGAAACATCGTTATAAACGCCCCGATATAGCGAATAATCCTTAAAAAAGTACCAATTAACCAGCGGTCATAATAATCCTCAGGTGATTTAAAGGAATTATCAATCGTAATTGGTGCAATTAAGGCAAACGGAGAACCGTCCAACAGAATACCTACCTTCCCTTGAAGGACAGAAGACGCCACTTTATCTGGACGCTCGGTATTATCCATTTGAGGAAAAGGGGATAAGTAACTATCTTCTATCCATTGTTCGATATAGCCTGACTCCATTGCACTATCCATATCAATAGAAGAAAGACGCCGATTAACCTCCTTGATTATGTCGGGGTTCACAATCCCTTCCATATAGCAGACGACCAGCTTTTTTTTTGATCGCCTTCCTACTTCACTTGTTTCAAAACGAAGGTTCGGGTCCCGAATATGTCTGCGGATGAGCACCATGTTTGTTTGTAGATTTTCTACAAAGCCTTCCCTAGGTCCTCTTATAACAGATTCAGATACAGGCTCTTCAATCGCCCTGCTCTCCCACTTTTCTGTCCCGAGCAGAAGTACTTCTGCTACTCCGTCTACATAGACAACCGATTGTCCAGATAGTAACTTATTGGTTAGTGTATCTAACGAATTTGTTTTCTCTATGCTACTAATACTAATGAGATCAAGCTGTAGCTGGTTCAACATTTCTTCGGGAGTTCTACTGTCTGATTCCTTTTCTCTGTTTCTTTGTAAATTTTTTAACAAGTCGTTATGTATATCCTCTGTATTACTCAAACCATTAATAAACACTACCGCAGCACCTACATTGGCACCGAGCATTAGCCTGCGTATAACCAGATCACCGGGATTGCCAAGCATTACCTGCAAATCTTGTAAATTCTTTTCCAGGTCAATTCCTAATGTAGTGGAAAAGTTTTCCCCAGTCGCATATTCCTGTTTCATTTTCCTTCTTCGAAAGATATTACGCCCCAACATGTCCCCTCCCATACAAGTATTGCTTTCCTTTTTTTGCCCGAAAGAGAAGAATTTTATACAGCTACAATCTACTCTTCTTCTCAAGCACGTATAACACGAAGCCTCTATGCCAAACTATACTCATCGGATTTAAGGAGGGATATTGTCATGCAACAATATATAAAGGCAACTGCTTCAGAAGTAGCCAACTTATGGACATCGTATATGAACGCCTCTTCTTCCAATGGTATGCTTTCGTATTTTAAAGAAAATGTAGAAGACGAGGATATTCGCGAGTTACTAAATATTGCTTATGATTTATCGGCATTTGCTTTAAAGACTACAAGCCAATTATTAACCGAGAGTGCATCTCCTGTTCCAAAGGGGTTTTCCGAACAGGACGTTAACATCACAGCACCTCGTTTATACACTGATACGTATACGCTGTTTTACGCGATAAACCTGCACAACCTTGTCATGACACACTGTGCTAACGGTATTTCACAAAGCTCCCATGAAGACATATACAATTTCTATACGGAATTGCTTAGAAAAGCTAATTCTCTGCATATGCAAGCCATTTCCATTGCACAAAAAAAAGGAGTATACGTCTCTCCTCCCAGCATTCCTACACCTGAAACGGTTAATTTTGTAAAGAAAGATAGCTTCTTAAACGGTTGGTTTGGTGACAAGCGTCCTTTACTTGCTGTAGAAATTGCTCAATTTTATGCAAATATTGAACGTAATGTCTTAGGTGCGGCAACGATATTAGGCTTTGCTCAAGTTGCTGAATCTAAAGATATTAAAGAATACTTATTAAAAGGGAATAACATAGCCAAGAAGCATGTATCCAACTTTTCGCACTACTTAGAGAAAAGCTATATTCCTGTCCCAATGGGCTCTGATAGCTATGTAACGGAATCCTCTCAGGTGAGTCCATTTTCCGACAAGCTAATGTTATTTTATACAATTGGCATGATCACCCAAGGAATTGCATTTTACGGAATGAGCATTGCGACGAATGCCAGACGCGATATTACAACCCTCTATGCGAAACTTAGTAGCGAAATAGCCCTATACGCAGAAGAGGGAATAAAGTTAATGATTCATAAGGATTGGTTTGAAGAGCCACCAAGAATGGTTGATAGAAAAGATTTAATTCAGAAGGGTAAAGATTAATATGGGAGAAAAGCAACTAAAGAACCGTCTCACCGCGTCAGAAGTATCCAACTTATGGGCTGCATATCAAAGCAATAGCGTTGCAAAGGTAGGATTAAGCTATTTTCTTAATCATGTTGAAGACCAGGATATAAAAGCACTACTAGAAGAGTGCAAATTACTATCAGAACAGGAACTTAAGGAAATTAGTACTCTTTTTCAAGCAGAAAACTACCCGATTCCCCAGGGGTTTACTGAAGAAGACGTTCAAAAAGATGCGCCACGCCTATTTTCCGATGCTTTATATCTTGAATATGTTTTTAATATGTTCATTATCGCATTAAACACGTATAGTATGGCTTTATCCGTTTCCGAACGGGAAGATGTCGTTACCTTTTTCTCCAAGTGTTTAGATTCGGCAAGAAAGCTCCATTTGAAGACGAAAATACTTACAAAAGAAAAAGGGCTACATGCCAAACATCCTCTTCTTCCTGTTCCAAAGGAGATAGAATTTGTAAAAAAGGACAGCTTTCTTTCAGGCTGGTTCGGTAAACGCCGACCTTTACTTGGCATGGAGATAAGCAATCTTCTTTTTCATTCAAAACGAAATGCACTTGGCCATGCGCTCATTACCGGATTTAGTCAAGTTGCTACCACCAAGGAGTTAAGAAGTTTTTTCGAAAAAGGGAAGGATATATCAGAAAAGCACTTAACTGTTTTTACGACACTGTTGCGTAACGAAAGCATGGATCAAGGTACAACCATGATGACATCAGAGGTATCGGTTTCTAAGACTGCTCCATTCTCGGATAAATTCATGATGTACATTGTAACATCCTTAATTAATTCAAGCATAGGCCAGTATGGTGTCTCACTATCTTCTAGTCCCCGACATGACCTAGGGTTACATTATACCCGCCTGATCGCAGATATTTCTAAGTATGCAAATGAATCGGCAAATATTTTAATTGACAAAGGTTGGATGGAGCAGCCACCTATTGCAGCTGACAGAAAAGAATTAGCGAAATAGGTGTGCCTATGGAGACGAATCTAAAGGAAAAGAGCAGAAAACTAGAAGCAGTATTATGGAGTATTGCCTTACCAGGCTTCGGTCAGCTTTTAAATAAGAAATACGTCAAGGGACTCACCCTTATGATCTTAGAATTTCTGATCAATGTGATGGGTAACTTCAATCAAATTATTATCTTAAGCTTTCACTTAAAGATTGAGGAGGCAATTGAACAAACTAATTACATGTGGCTCATGTTCTATCCCTGTCTCTACTTTTTCGGTATATGGGATGCCTACAAAGATGCCGGTGGCGGGAAAAAACCCTTTGCCTATTTACCTCTGGTCTTTTCAGCCTACTTTGTTACACTTGGTCTTATATTTTCCCCCATCTTTAAAGTTTTTGGCCAGTTAATTGGACCCATGTGGCTCCCAATGCTTTCTCTACCAATTGGATTAGCGGTAGGAGGGATAATCAGATGGATATTACTGAAGTTTATTTACCGGAACCAAACAAATTCTACCTAATAAACTCTTGAGAAAACAAAAATTCAAGAGTTTATTTTTTTATGAAATTCTATTTGGAAAATTCCATAAAAAAGAATATTATACAAGTTCTTCTCATATTTTATACGAATAATTCTATTTCCAAGAGGATTAGGTAATTCTCCTTATTAATTCGAGATTGGGGTGTTCGAATGAAGCAAGAAGCCGTACTACAAGTGGATCATTTAAAAACATACTTTCATTTAGAAAAAGGAAAAACTGCCAAAGCAGTGGATGATATCTCTTTTAAAGTCTCTCCTGGTGAGACTGTTGCCTTAGTCGGTGAATCAGGAAGTGGTAAAAGTATTAGTGCCCTTTCTATCATGCAGTTAATCAATAAACCAGGACGGATTGAAGGAGGAACAATTCGCCTTAATGGAGAGGATATTACCAAATATAATACCAAACAAATGACAAAGATTCGCGGAAATGAAATTGCGATGATTTTCCAAGAACCGATGACAGCCCTTAACCCTGTCTTCACAATTGGAAATCAGATAATGGAAATCGTACGGAAACATAAAAAAATGAATAAGCAGGAAGCTTACGAGCACGCTGTCCACTTATTAAAATTAGTCGGCCTATCAAGAGCAGAAGAATTGATGAAGGAATATCCACATCAACTCTCCGGTGGAATGCGGCAGCGGGTAATGATCGCAATGGCCATCTCCTGCGATCCAAAGTTACTTATTGCTGACGAGCCTACCACTGCTCTTGATGTGACGATACAGGCTCAGATACTTGATGTAATGAATGAGATGAAAGAAAGGTTTCATATGGCCCTTCTCTTAATCACCCATGACGTGGGAGTCGTCTCCCAATATGCAGATCGGGTAATAGTGATGTACGGCGGCCAGATCGTGGAGGCAGCTACCACTGAAGAATTATTAAACTCCCCGAAGCATCCATATACGAAAGGTTTATTAGATAGCCTGCCCATGGTCGATAAGCATGTAGAACGTCTTGGAACAATTAAAGGGACCGTTCCACCCGCTTATGATTTTCCCTCAGGCTGCCGTTTTTCGACCCGTTGCCCCCATGTTATGGATAAGTGTTTTGCTGAGAACCCTTGTTTAACAAACGTTGCGGTAGAACATGACGTTCGTTGTCATCTTTATACGCAGGAGGTGAAAGAATGACTACAAAACAAAAGGCTAATACGGACACCCCTATACTCAGTGTTCAGAATATTAAAAAATACTTCCCGATTAAAGGGGGGGTATTAAAACGGACGGTGGGTCATATAAAAGCAGTAGATGATATCTCTTTATCTATTAAAAAAGGAGAGACACTTGGAATTGTCGGGGAATCAGGGTCTGGTAAGTCCACTCTTGGAAGAGTCATTCTCAAACTGCTACAAGCTACTGAGGGCGATATCCATTACAACGGAACCAATATTACAACAATGAAAAGGAATCACTTCCGTCCATACAGGCGAAATATGCAAATGGTTTTCCAAGATCCATTTGGCTCTCTTAATTCCAAAATGAGTGTTGCTGAGCTAGTGGAAGAACCTTTACTCGTTCAAACGACATTATCCAAAAAAGAAAGACAGGTAAAGGCTGTGGAATTCATTGAAAAAGTCGGTTTACGTGCAGAAGACCGATTAAAGTACCCGCATGAATTCTCCGGGGGGCAAAGACAGCGAATCAGTATAGCTAGAGCTCTTATTACAAACCCCGAATTTGTGGTTTGTGACGAACCAGTTTCTGCCTTAGATATTTCTATTCAAGCTCAGGTCCTAAATCTTATGAAGGATTTACAGGAAGAGCTTGGTCTCACTTATTTATTTATCTCCCATGACCTTAGTGTTGTAAAACATATTAGTGACCGGATTGCCGTCATGTATCTAGGAAAGATAGTAGAGGTTGCTCCAACTACTAAACTTTTTCAGGAACCCGTTCATCCATATACACAGGCATTATTATCGTCTATCCCAACTATTAATAAAGAAAAAACAGATAACCCGGCAGTGAAGCTTACAGGAGATATACCAAGTCCAGCCAATCCACCTTCAGGTTGTGCATTTCGAACAAGATGTCCATTTGCACATGACCGATGTGAGAAAGAAACACCAAAGTTAGCTGAAGTTGGGGCTGAGCATGAAGTATCTTGTCATTTACACCATTAAAAATTCATCAAGTCTAATAGCAAAACACGGAATTGGCATTCGGGCTAAACAATAAAAAAGGCCACTCTTATTAGTAGCCTTTTTCATATAAAACTACTCTAAAAGGAGGGTTACAAGCATTCCATTTTAACTAAATTACTTTCTTTTATTAAAGGGGGAATATTGGATGAATAAAGGATTTAGAAAGTTACTAATTCTGCTTGTTTTTTTGAGCATGATGGGATTTCTCCTAGTGGCATGTAATAACGAAGGAGAAGAAGAGGGATCAGATACAGAAGAGCAAACAGAGGAAACTGGAGAAAAAGAAGAAGAAAATGGTGAACGAGAAGAAACCCAAAACGAACCAAAACAGGGTGGAACCTTAACAGGAGCCATGTATTCTGCGCCAGCTGGTATGTTCAACCCTATTTTCTATGAAGAAGCATATGAAGCGAACATTCTAAGCTTCACCCATGACAGTCTTGTATCGCAAAACGATACGCTCGAATTCACACCAAGCCTGGCCAAAGAATGGGAGACAAATGAAGACCAAACTTCCTTAACGATGAAGCTTGAAGAAGGTGTGAAATGGCACGATGGGGAAGAATTCACTGCAGATGACGTTGTATTCACATATAAGTCAATGTCTGATCCAGACTATGTGTCTGCTGGTGGGATACGAACTGCCTATGTCACGCCACTACTTGGCTATAACGAATATAGCGCTGGTGAAACAGATACATTTGAAGGTGTTGTAGCAGAAGATGATTACACGGTAACCTTCCATTTTGCCGAACCTAATATTAATCCACTTTATTATGCAAGCTTCCCAATCATACCGGAACACATTTTTAAGGATATTCCAGTAGCAGAAATGCCTGAAGCTCCTGAATCTCGTGAAGCCGGGGCTGTAATTGGAACTGGAGCCTTTAAGTTTACGGAAATGGTAGAGCGCGAGCAATATGTGCTCGAAAAGCATGAAGACTATTGGCAAGGGGCACCTTACCTAGAAAGCATTGTCTGGAAGGTAGTTGCCCAATCTGTCATGACCGGATTACTTGAAACTGGTGAAGTAGACTTTATTGCTGATCCAAACGGTATACCACCAGCTGACTTTGAAACCGTTCAAGCATTTGGAAACATAGAAATCATCGAACAACCTGACTTCGGCTACCAGCTTCTTGGATTTAAGCACCACCACCGTACAGCAGAAGACGTCGAAGCAGGAGCATTAGAGCCTGATAACTGGGTGCCAAACGAAAAACTTTCTGATCCAAAAGTACGTCAGGCAATTTCCTATGCTGTAAATCGTGAGGGGCTTGTAGAAGGGCTGCTATACGGGCGAGGGCAACCAATTAACTCCCCTATCGCTACACAGTTCTGGGCTTACGATGATGCCGCTGCTACGAATTACAACTATGATCCTGAAAAAGCTGGCTCCATGTTAGATGAGCTAGGTTATGTGGATGCAAATGGGGACGGGTTTAGAGAAGATCCTGAAGGAAACGAGTGGGTTCTTAACCTAGATTACCCAACAGGAAATGAACTACGTGAAAAAACCGCTCCACTTATTGAACAGCAACTTGAGGAAGCTGGAATCAACGTTAACTTGCGTCAGCCTAAGGAAATGACTGCCTATGTAGAGGAATTAACAAATGATAACACAGACTGGGATCTATATTTGCTTGGCTGGAGTCTTGGAAGTGCCGATCCTGATCCATCAGGATTATGGGCAACAACAGCTGCTTACAACTTCTCAAGATGGAACAACCCAGAATCTGAAGAACTTATGCAAAAAGCATTAAAAGCACCTGAAGCATTTGAACAAGATTTCCGTGCAGAAGTATATTCTGAATGGCAATCTGTATTTTCAGAAGACCTCCCTGCATTACTCTTATACGCACAAAATAGTCTTTGGGCTTACAATAAACGATTGCAAGGTGTCGATCCATTACCATTCACTATGTACCAAAATGCACACTTATGGTGGGTTAATGACGCCAACTAAAAAACTATAGAGAGTATGCGTCTAGCATACTCTCCTCCTACATAGGGGGGGGACTTTTATGTATAAGTATATTATTAGAAGAATATTGGTTTTTATTCCGATGCTTATTATGCTATCCATCATTGTATTTGCCCTGGCAAAATTTGCTCCCGGTGACCCTTTTACCGGAAAGATCCTTGACCCAACCGTTGATCCTGAGGTGTTTAATGAGCAACGCGAAGCCCTCGGACTAAATGACCCACTCCCTGTACAATATTTCCGCTGGGCGACTTCTATGGCAAAAGGAGACTTCGGAGAATCGATGTACTATAAAGGGCGGGATGTTGAAAGCCTTATTAGCGAAAGAATCGTAAATACTGTTTATCTCGGCGTGTTTGCGCTGGTGATTACCCTTGTAGTAGCAATACCAATTGGGATTTATTCTGCTAAAAATCCATATTCTGCACTGGATTATGGGGCCACATCCTTTGGTTTTTTAGGGTTAGCTATTCCTAACTTTTTCTTCGGTCTCATCGCCATTTACCTGTTTGCCATTAAGTTAGGCTGGTTTCCAGCACAAGGGACCATTTCCGATATAAATATCACCGGGTTTTCTGAGTTTCTAAATCGTATTCATCATATGGTTCTTCCTGGCATCACGCTTGGCCTTGCAGGTACTGCAACTTATATGCGATATATGCGATCAGAGGTGCTTGACGTCTTAGGGAGTGACTATATACGAACTGCAAAGGCTAAGGGTATGAGCGAGCGTAATGTGTTGTACAAGCACACGCTGCGGAATGCCATTATTCCTATCATTACCTTAATGGGCTTTGAGTTTGGGGCATTATTAAGCGGAGCCATTATAACTGAACAAGTTTTTAGCTATCCTGGTCTTGGGACATTGTTTATCAATTCTATAACAAATAGAGATTATCCTGTCATCATGTCGATCACGCTTCTATTAGGTGTAGCAATTCTAATTGGAAATCTACTGGCAGACATATTCTATAGTATTGTCGATCCGAGGATTCGATATGATTGAGGTGATATGAAATGAAAACAAATACAATGGAAGACGTGCAAGACACTTCCCCAAAAAAAGACTATCTAAGCCCCTTTCAGTTAGCTAGAAGACGTTTCTTTAAGAACAAGTTAGCTATTGCAGGTATTATTGTTTTAATTATATTTGTTTTAGCAGCTATCTTTGCTCCGCTGCTGACAGAGCATGATCCAACAAAAGGAGACCTCATGCTCATTGAGAAGCCACCGTCTGCAGAGCATATATTAGGGACAGATAGCTCTGGTAGGGACAATTTTGCACGCCTAGTCTATGGCGCAAGGATTTCCCTTACTGTAGGATTTTCAGCAATGCTTTTCACACTTATTATTGGGGTCATTACAGGGGCGGTTGCTGGTTATTATGGAGGAAAAGTCGATAATATTATTATGCGTGCCGCCGACCTCGTTTTAGCATTACCATTTCTTGTGCTCGCTTTAACGATTATTGCAATCTTAGAAAAAGTGACCGTTGGTATTTTTGTAACCGTTATTGCCATAACCGCATGGCCAACATTAACAAGAATTGTGCGGGGAACCTTTTTATCCTTAAGGGAACAGGAATTTATTTTAGGAGCCAAGGCGATTGGTGCGAGTGACATGCGGATCATTTTTAAACACTTTATTCCCAATGCAATAGGTCCAATTATTGTAAATGCTACTCTTTTAATGGCGACAATGATTATAATCGAATCCGGATTAAGCTTTATCGGTATGGGCATTCCACAACCTACTCCGACATGGGGGAATATGATCTCAGAAGCACAGAATCTGCGTATCCTACGCGATCATCCCGGGGCATGGATTCCACCAGGTCTAGCGATTTTGTTTACCGTTCTAGCTATTAACTTTATAGGGGATGGTTTGCGTGATGCATTTGATCCTAAGAGCAATAGAAGATAGGCTAATTTTTACTAATTGAACTTCCACTGCTAGTAGGGTGGAAGTTTTTTTATTTTTCTTCATACATGTTAAGCTATTCATGTTCTCATACTAACTATTACAGTAATCGCCGAAGGCTTGCATTAATAGGTGCATACATTAGCAAAGGACGTGTAAAAAATGACTTCAGATCCAGCTGTTCAATGGAATCATGTTACGTACTCTGACAGAGGGAATACGATACTTGAAGATATAACTGGAACTTTTACCAAAGGGAAAATTACCACGCTGGTAGGGCCCTCAGGCGCAGGTAAATCCACCTTATTCAAGTTATGCAACGGATTACACTCTACTGATTCTGGTGAGATATTCATTCATGGGAAGGAAATTAACTCCTATTCGCCAGTTGAATTAAGAAGAATGGTCGGTTTCGCCTTACAGGATGCCCCTATGATTGATGGCACTGTACATGAAAACCTTGCTTTGCCTCTTACTTTACAAGGGAAGGAACTTTCAAAGGATAAAGCACAAGAATTACTTAAGCTTGTGGGCCTTCCTGAAACTATTACAAGTCAACGCACAAAGAAACTATCAGGTGGACAGCGTCAAAAACTATCCATCGCCAGAACCCTTGTAAATCAACCTTCTATCTTATTATTAGACGAAATCACCTCTTCATTAGACAGGGTGTCACAGGAGGAAATTGAGTCCTTAATCGTAAGAATTAATCAACAATATGGGACGACGATTGTATGGATTACCCATAATCTGCAACAAGCACGAACGGTTGGTGATTATACATGGGTATTAATAAATGGTCAGTTATTTGAATCTGGTGAAGTCTCCCTTTTGGATCAACCTCAAAATGATCAGGTCAGACTTTTTGTGAAAGGAGACAACACATGAGCTATCTATCACTAGCAATTACACTTATATTTGTTATTATACCGTTGATATTGTCTCGAACCTTACGCTTAGGGCTCGAAAAAGATACACTAATCGCAACAATACGTTCAATCATTCAACTTCTTGCAGTAGGGTATGTCTTACAGTTTGTTTTTGAATCTGAACATATTATGTATATTGTGCTCATGATCCTACTCATGATCGTTGCAGCAACTCAAAATGCCAGAAAAAAAGGTGTGCAAATTAAGGGGATTACATGGAAACTTGTGATCACTTTTGTGGCAATCGAATTATTAACCCAAGGTATTCTACTAGGACTAGGAATAACACCACCCACTGCACAGTACATTATCCCCATAAGCGGGATGGTTATAGGGAATTCCATGGTGTTATCTATTTTATTTCTAAATCGTTTTATTTCAGAAATAGAAACAAAATCTAATCAAACAGAGCTCATCCTTTCTCTAGGCGGAACCCCCAAGCAAGCAGTGCACAGACAACTAATCGCCTCCATTCAAGCAAGTACTATTCCAACGATAGAAAGTCAGAAAACAATTGGGCTAGTACAACTGCCTGGAATGATGAGCGGGCAAATCATTGCTGGGGCCGACCCAGTTCAAGCTGTCTTATTTCAACTGCTTATCCTCTTCCTGCTTTTAACCACAGCCGTGGTCACAAGTATTATGTTAGGATACCTTTCTTATCCCACCTTATTTAACGAGAGAATGCAGTTTATAGAAATGGAAAAAACCAAGGAAAAAGGATAGGGTTCTTCTTTTGAGAAGGAGATCCCTATCCTTTCTTAAGTTTAATTAATTATAAAAAGCGTCCAATTTTATATGCTCTTACCTTATTACTCCCACTTTGTTATCCCTATCTATACAAGACTTGACCAACAAAAATATACTATTGAGATAGCTTATTATGGAAAAGGAAGGAGTGAGGAAGCCTTTGGAATATGAAGAATTTAAACGTTCTTTGAAAAAAGAAATTAGAAGAAATTATATCGAAGAATCTACAACATCCCCCAACGCAATAAACAGGCGACACCGTTCAAATGGAAATAATTATAGCCCCCATGATAATATCTCCAATAATATTTACATTAATCACTCAGATAATCCTTCTTGTTGTCAGTATTCAAATGGCTGTCAGGGGCCACCCGGGCCTCCCGGTCCGCCTGGACAACCGGGGCAACCTGGACCAGCTGGTCCTCAAGGTCCTTATGGGCCTCAAGGATTACCTGGCCCTGCTGGTCCACTAGGTAGAACTGGTGCTGTTGGGCCTACTGGCGTCACAGGAGCCACGGGCGCTATTGGACCCACCGGCATTACAGGAGCCACGGGCGCTATTGGGCCTACCGGCTTGACTGGAAGCACCGGCGCTGTTGGACCTACCGGCATTACAGGAAGCACTGGCGCTATTGGGCCTACTGGTGTTACTGGGGCTACCGGCCCGATCGGACCCACCGGCGTTACAGGGGCCACGGGCGCTATTGGGCCTATTGGCGTTACAGGAGCTACAGGCGCTATTGGGCCTACTGGCGTCACAGGAGTCACTGGCGTTATTGGGCCTACTGGCGTCACAGGAGCCACTGGCGTTATTGGACCCACGGGCGTCACGGGAAGCACTGGCGCTATTGGACCTACCGGCTTGACTGGCGCGACAGGTGCTATTGGGCCTACCGGCGTTACAGGAGCCACTGGCGCCATTGGGCCCACCGGCATTACAGGAGCCGCTGGCGTTATTGGACCAACCGGCATTACAGGAAGCACTGGCGCTATTGGGCCTACCGGCGTCACAGGAGCCACTGGCGCCATTGGACCAACCGGCGTTACAGGAGCCAATGGCGCCATTGGACCAACCGGCGTCACAGGAGCCAATGGCGTTATTGGACCCACGGGCGTCACGGGGGCTACGGGCGCTATTGGGCCTACTGGCATAATTGGGCCCACTGGTCCAGCAGGTTCTACCTTGGCGGCAACTGGTTTTTCTGCTAGAAGAACAACAGGAGCTACAGTTAACGCCTCTACACAACTTGGGAACTGGATTGTAACCGCACCAAACTATACAGGAGCAGGTTTTAACGCAACAACTGG